>NC_002939.5:2845080-3168096 GCF_000007985.2 Geobacter sulfurreducens PCA | reverse complement strand
GGCGCAACCCCCACGCTGCTCAGAATGTACGTGGTCGACTCCTTCCAGAGCACCGTCCAGGTGATCGACCCGGCAGGAAGCGGCGCGTTCCTCGCGTTCATCGGTTCCTACGGCGCCGGCACCGGCCTGTTGAACGCACCCTCCGATGCCCTGTTCGATGCCGCGGGCAGTCGGCTCGTGGTGGCCAACGGCGCCGGCGACATGGTGCTGTACGGCATCGGCGCAGGCTATCTGCCGGTGGATACGACTCCGCCGGCGATCACCCTTGATCCGCTACCCGTGTCGACCCTGACCGCCTCGCTGGCCGTGGGCGGGTCCGTAGAGGCCGGGGCCACGGTGACGGTGTCGGTAAACGGCGGGGTCGCCAAGCCGGCCGTGACGAGCGGCTCGGGCTGGAGCGCCACTGTCGCCCTTACTCCCGGTCTCAACAGTATTACGGTGCAGGCCGTTGACGCGGCTGGCAATATTGCCACCGTCGGCGGGTCGGTGGTGCTGACTGTGACCAATACGTTCTTCTCCATCGGCCCCGTCCCGCCCCTGCTGAACACCACCAGCGTCACCCTGACCGGTTCCCGCGCCGCCGGCGTGTCCCTTGCGATTCTCAACGGGACGACGGGAGCAACCGCCGCCGTCACCTATCCCACTTCCTCCACCTGGCGCAGTGTGCTGAGCGGCCTCGCCGAGGGCGCCAACCTCATAACCCTCTCAACGGGTGGCGCCTCAGAAAGCCTGGTGGTGACCGTGGATACCCGCGCGCCGCAGTTGGTGGTCTCCACCCTCGCCAATGGAAGCCGGAGCGGGGTCAGGGTCCACAACGTGACCATCGCCGCCGTTGATCCTCACCTCCAGGGCGTTACGGTCAACGGCAAGGCTGTGACGCTGCTGAACGGTAGTGCCAGTATGCCGCTGGTCCTTGCCAACGGCGTCACCACGCTAACGGTCACGGCCACTGACCAGGCCGGCAACAGCGTAACCGACGGCCGCAGCGTTACCTTTGATCCGGCTGCGCCCGAACTGGCGGTGGTTGCGCCCTCCGATGGCAGCCGCACGAGGACGCCCGTTGTGGAGGTTGCCGGCACCGCCCCGGCCGGCGTCACCGTGACGGTGAACGGCGTAGTCGCCACGGTGAGCGATACGGGCTGGAGCAGGCGGGTGACTCTCGCCCCTGGCCTGAACACCATCGAGATCGGCGTTGCCGCCTCGTCGGGAGCCACGGCGCGCCTCAAACGCACGGTCTTTTACGATGCCGACGCACCCCAGGCGGTAATCGTCTCGCCGGCCGAAGACCTGGCAACCGTTGCCGAAAGCATCGTCATCTCGGGTGCCGTGGAAGATGGTGTAACCCTCTCTGCCACCGTGGACGGGGCTGCCGTGCCGGTTACCCTGACCGGCAGCGCCTTCAGCCTTACGGTGCCGGCGGGGCTCGAAGGGGCCCATGCCGTGACCGTGACCGCTACCGACGCAACCGGTGCCTCTGCCAGCACCACCCGCAACCTGGTGGTCGACCGGACTCCGCCGTTGCTGCTCATCGCCGGTCAGACCTCGCCGCCGCCGGCCGTCCTTGCCGGCACCGCCGGCCGGGATGCCACGGTGATGGTAAGCGATCGGTCCGGCACTCTCGGCCTGTTCGCCTCCTCCGATGGGGCCTGGAGCATCAATCTCGCCGGTACGCCCCATGACCCGGCGACCCTGCGGATTACCGCCACCGACGCTGCCGGCAACGTCACGGCGCGGAGCCTGTCTGCCCCCGTGCCGACAGGTGATGTGAACAGCGATGGCACGGTAACCATCGCAGACGTCCTGCGGGTTCTCAGGATCGCGGTAGGGGCCGTGGCGCCGACCGCCGACGACTACGCCGCAGCCGACGTGGGCCCCCTGGTCAACGGCATAGTTCGCCCCGACGGGAAGATTGACCTGCAGGATGCTATACTGATTCTGCGTAAGTCCATCGGCGTTCAAACCTGGTAGGGGGATCGCTATGAACAGGTGTGATCTTGGCAACCTTCGCCCCCGGCGGCAGTCGTTCGTTGAGAAACTGATGCAGGCCGGTGTCGTGGCGCTGGCCGCGACACTGGTTCTGGTCGCGGCTGCCCGGGCCATTGATCCTCCCCACGGCGCGGTCAGCGGCTTTACCTGTTCCACCTGCCACTCCTCCCATCTCTCCCTGGGGAGCACCGGCTACAACAACATCTGTCTTTCCTGCCACCGGCCCGGCGTACCCTTGGGTGGGAACCGCCCCCTCACCATGAACGACATGGCCAACCCCTTCGGCACGTACACGGGAGCCCGCCGCGGCATCATCTACCAGAATTCCCATGCCTGGACCGGTTCCGACACGGTGCTTCCCGCCGGCGCCCTGCCGCCGCTCTCGGCGGGGCTCACGGCCGGCGCGACGACTGGCGCGCTCTCCTGCACCCGCTGCCACGATCCCCACAACAACACCTATCCCCCCTACCTGCGGGGGGCCAACGATCAGGATCAACTTTGCCTGGACTGCCACCGGGTACGCAATACGTCGGACCACACGCGGGGGACCCACCCGGTGAACGTGAACTACGGGGCCGCAGCGGCAAAAGACCCCGCCGGGTTCCATCCGGCGCCGGTCAATGCCAATCCGGCCAACCCCACGGCCGCCATGAAGCTCGCGAACGGCGCGGTCCTCTGCTCCACCTGCCACGGGGTCCACTACGCCGACTCCAACAGCGCCACCTTCGACAACCATTCGGGGCACGGCACGCTGACCCCGTCGGCCGGGTTTCTCCTGCGGACCGACCTGAGGGGCGCCACTGCCGCGTCGGTCAACATCTGCACCAACTGCCACCGGCTGCCGAACCACGGGGCCAAGGGGCAGAACATCCAGTGCGCCGACTGTCACGGCGGCCACGTGGACCTGGCGGACGGCACCGTGCCCAACGTCTTCCTGGTGAACCGCTACATCAACGCCTCGTCCTCGTTCGGAGCCGTGCGCGGCAGGATGGTGTTCCTCCAGTACACCGCGGCAGCCCGCCGTATCTACAAGAATCCGGCCGGCACCGGCATCTGCCAGGCATGCCACCCTGTCCCCACCGGCGGCAGCTATCCGGCGGAGCACGCACTCGCCACGGGCACTGCGGCCGACTGCGCGGCCTGCCACTCTCACGGGAATGGTACCGGTGCCTTCTCCGCTGCCGGCGCCAGCTGCACCTCTTGTCACGGCAATCCTCCCCGGAGCTCAGCCACGGGCGGTCCTGACGGCGCCGCGGCCGGCTATGCGGTCACCGGCGTCAGCGAGGCGGCCACCCCCCACCGGCGCCACGCGGGAGGTGGGTCCGACTACGGTTACGGCTGTGCCCAGTGCCACCAGGGGAACAGCCACAACACCGGCACGTTCCAGGATGTTTTCAGGAATACGGCAGGTCTCGTGGCGGCCATGGCCGGCGCCGCACCGGCTTACAACTCAGCTTCGCGCACCTGTTCCGCCATCTACTGTCACAGTGACGGCGCCCCGCGCAACAGCGCGCTCACGCCGGTCCTGGCCCTGAAACCGGTGCCGGCCTGGACCAACGGTTCTGGTACCATCACCGGCTGCGCATCGTGCCACGCGGCACAGCCCGCCACCAACGCCCACGCCGCACACCTGGCCAAAGGGTACGGCTGTGCCCTCTGTCATGCGGCAACCGTGAGCGACAACGTCACCATATCCGACCGGAGCCGACACGCCGACGGCGTGAAAACGGTTTCCTTCAGCGCGACGAACCCGCTGGCCGCCGGCACTTCCTGGAACGCGGCCACCGCATCCTGCTCCGCCAGCCGGTGCCATTCCAGCGGCACCTCGGGGAGCGCCGGGGCGCCGGTCACGACGCCGGTCTGGACCAATCCCGCCACGGGCACCTGCGGCTCCTGCCACGCCACGTCGCCCGCCATCGCGGCGACCAGCAGCCAGACCATTGCCACGGGCCTTCACACCACCCACTTCTCGGCTGCTTACGGGGTCAAGCTCGGTACCTCGCTCACCGCCTGCCAGAAGTGCCATGACTACACAACGGCCAAGCACGTGAACGGCTCTGTCGATCTCCTGGCTTCTGCCTGTACCGGCTGCCATCCCCAGGGCGCTTCCTGGACGGTCGCGACGCGGTTCGCCTGCACCAGCTGTCACGCCGCCGTCCCCTCGATCATCAATGGCGTGGCTGCTCCTTACAAGGCCCGCTACGCGGTGAGCGGCCATGGACAGCCCGCCGCCACCTATGCCGCCAGCCGCGCCTGCGAAAGCTGCCATAACCCCGATGCGCCCCACATCTCCGGCGTTTCGGGGGATGCAACACGGCTCACCCTTCCCAACAACAATACCCTTTGTGCCTCCTGCCATGGCGATGCGGCCAAGGTTCCGACCGCGGCCAAGCGTAACCTTGCCACGCACGTGACTGCCAAGGGCGGGGCGGCAACGAGCCTCTGTTCGAGCTGCCACGACGTTCACGGCACCACCAACCTGGCCATGATCAGGACGGTCATCGGTGGCAAGGCCATCAGCTTCAGCAACCTGTCCAGCGGGTTTGTGAAGACAGTGTCCCCCTATGACGGCCTTTGTCAGGTCTGCCACACCGCCACCGGCCACTTCCGTGCCGGCCAGGCCCTGGATGGGCATCCCACCAAGAATTGTCTCTCCTGCCACTCCCATCAGGGGAGCTACGCCTTCCAACCGGTGGGAGGCGGTGCCTGCGACTCGTGCCACGGCTACCCGCCAGTGCCGGCCGGGTTTGTTACCGGCGCGGGCAACTACGCGGCCGGCAAGCCCGAAGACTACGCCGGGGGCGGTGGCGCCCACGTGGTGGCCAGGCACGTGCCGAAGACGGCTTCGCCGGTGGAGGGCTGGGCCAACTGCACCCCGTGCCACGGCAACGGTTCCCTTTCTCCGGCTACCCACACCATGGTCCTGCCGGTTACGCCAAGCAAGGTAACCATCGACCCGAGCGACCGGTACAAGTTCAACCATGCCCTGCCGCTGGGGGGTCAGCAGTACTCGGGCAAGCTTCTGGACAGCGGCGCCAACGCCACCGGCAGCTGCTTCAATGTCCGGTGCCACTTCAAGCCCTCAAAGAAGTGGAGCACGACGAAATAACAGGCCTGGCGCCGCAGGGTTGTCCGGCAGTCTGGCCGGTCGAAAGCGAGCCGACCGAGCCACGGAGATGACGCAATGGACGTGAATGGAAGGAGTACTGCAGTGAGAAGGATCGTTTCGACGGTAGCGGCGCTGGCACTGGCGCTCGTTCTCGGCGGCCATGCCCGGGCCGCCTCCACCTGTACTGACTGCCACGGCATGCCCCCCATCGATGCGGCCTACCGCAACATCACCACCGGCGGGTTCAAGGGGAGTCACCAGACCCACCAGCCGGCCACGGCCACCGACTGTGCCGTCTGCCACGCCGGCAGCGCCACCTTCGCCACGGACCACATGAACGAGAAGGTGGAGCTCTCCTCCAACATCAATGCATCTCCCCTGGCGGCGACTTACAGCAAGGGGGTCTTCTTCAACCAGACCTCCAATCCGGTCATGGGGACCTGCTCCAACGTCAACTGCCATTTCGAGAAGACCACCCCCACCTGGGCGGGAGCCAAGCTCGTCTCCCCCACGGACTGCGGCGTCTGCCACGGCTCGGCCCCTGCCACCGGCAGCCACCCGTCGCTTCTGGCCGCCGGCAAGAAGCACGGCGACTACTACGGCACCGGCACCGGTTCCTGCGTCAAGTGCCACCCGGATCACACGGTGGAGGCCAAGCCCTTTGCCCATGCCACGAGCGCCGGCAAGCGCCCCCTGTCGCTCCGCTTCACCGCGGCCCCCAACAACGGCGGTACCTACTCCAAGACGGCCAATCTTACCTATCCCAACTACCTTCCGAGCCGCAATCCCGCGCGGGACGGTTCATGCTCCGCCATGTACTGCCACAGCGACGGCAACGGCGGCGCAGCCAGGGCCACCGCCACCTGGGGCGGGACGCTTGCTGCCGACTGTACCGGCTGCCACGGGGGCAACGCCGCTTCGGCCGCTCCCATCATCACCGGGCTCCACGCCCAGCACGTGGACGCCGCAGCGGTCCTCGGAACCACCATCGAATGCGCCCGCTGCCACAACGGACCGGTCAGCGCCGGCAATGACCGTGCGGTTACCGGTGTGGCTGCCCACGTTGACGGCGTCAAAACGGTCGCCTTTGTGGGGGGCGGCACCTGGAATGCCACCGCCAAAACCTGTTCCGCCACTACCTGTCACTCCTCGGGCAAGGCCACGGCTCCCCAGCCGCCAACCCCCGCTTGGACCGGTGCGGCCATGGGGTGCAACGGCTGCCACGGTATCGTCGGCGGCACCTTCACGAGCATCGCCGGCGAGCCCAACTACGCCAACGCGGGCGCCGGCCTCCCCCTGGCCAACAGCCACCGCAAGCACGTGGTCATCGCCGCCGACTGCGGCGTCTGCCACGCCAATACCTCCACCACCGGAACTGCCATCAAAGCCGGCTCGACGATTCATACCAACGGCGTTATCAACGTGAACTTCAATACCCAGGCCGGCGCCACCGCCACCTGGGCCGCGTCCACCAAGACCTGCTCCAATATTTCGTGCCACGGCACCGCCAATCCGGTCTGGGGCGGAACCCTGCCGGCCGATTGTACGGGCTGCCACGGTGGCGGCGTAACGAGCGCTGCACCCATCGCCACCCTCAATCACCCGACCCACCTCTCCCGCGCCTATGGTCCCGGGAACTACCTGGGGACGGCCACGGCCGCCTGCCAGAGCTGCCACGACTACAGCGCCACCCAGCCCGACGCGAAGCACGCCGACGGCACTGTCCAGGTCCTGAACGCCGCGGGCAGCGCCTGCGTCAAATGCCACCCCGGTGCGCTCCCCGCCTGGACCAGCACCACCCGCATCGCCTGCACCTCGTGCCATGCGGCGACTCCGTCGGTTCTCGCCAACGGCGTGGCCGCCCCCTACAAGGCCAACTACGCTACCAGGGGCCACGGTCAGGCGGCCGTCACCTACAACGCCAGTCGTGCCTGCGAGAGCTGCCACGACGCCAATGGCGCCCATATTTCCGGTGTCCTGGGCGATGCCGTGCGGCTCGCGCTCCCCAACGACAACACCCAGTGCGCCTCGTGCCATAATGACCCGGCCAAGGTGCCGACCCCCAACGAGCAGAACGTGCTTTCCCATGTGACCGTCGCCGGGGGCGCGGCCACGAGCCTCTGCAAATCGTGCCACGATCCCCACGGCACCACGAACCTGGCCATGGTCCGCACCTCCATCGGAGGCAAGACCATCACCTTCACCAACCTGTCCAGCGGATTCGTGAAGACCGTGGCTCCCTATGACGGACTCTGCCAGGTGTGCCACACCGCCACCGGCCACTTCCGCTCCGGTCAGGCAATGGACGGACACCCGACCAAAAACTGCCTCTCCTGCCACGGTCACAAGGGTGGCGCCTACGCCTTCGCGCCGGCCACCGCCTGCGACTCGTGCCACGGCTACCCGCCGGTCCCGGCCGGGTTCGTCACCGGCACGGGCAACTACGCGGCCGGCAAGCCTGAAGACTATGCGGGGGGGGGCGGCGCTCACGTAGTGGCCAAACACGTTCCCAAAACCGCAGTCCCGGCGGAGGGTTGGGCCAACTGCACCATGTGTCACGGCAACGGCGCGCTCAACCCGGCCACCCACCAGATGGCCCTGCCGGTAATCCCGAGCAAGATCACCGTGGATGTCCGCGACCGGCTCAAGTTCAACCATAGTCTGCCGCTCGGACCCCAGCAGTACGACGGCAAGCTTCTTGACGGCGGTGCCAACGCCACCGGCAGCTGCTTCAACGTGAACTGCCACTTCAAGCCGTCCAGGAAGTGGAGCACCTCCAGGTAGAAAACTTCGCCACCGGCCGGAGGGAACATTTCCCCCGGCCCGGCATCCGGACAATGTTCTGCTACACTTGAGGGAATGTCCGTTTCAGTTCCGTTCTGCCGGAAAGGGAAAGACGATGGCGATCGATACAACGAGCGACAGGAAAGGGGTGGGCAGCGCGTTTGTCGGGGCACTGGCCCTGATGCTTGCCGTCGGCCTGGCGGACACGGCGGCTGCGGCCTCCACCTGCAGCGACTGCCACGGCATGCCTCCCATAGACGCGGCCTATCGCAACATCACTACCGGCGGGTTCAAGGGGAGCCATCAGACCCATCAGCCCGCAACAGCCCCGGCGGGAGCCTGCGCCGTCTGCCACACCGGCAGCGGGTCCTACGCCATGGACCACATGAACGGCACCATCGAGATGGCGTCGAACATCAATGCATCGCCTCTGGCAGCAACCTACGGCAAGGGGGTCTTCTTCAACCAGACCTCCAACCCGGTCATGGGGACCTGCTCCAACGTCAACTGCCATTTCGAGAAGACCACCCCTGTCTGGAGCAGCGGTCCCCTCACCGTGCCCGCCGGTTGTTCCATCTGCCATGGGCTTCCCCCTGCCGATGGGAGCCATCCTGCGGCCACGGCAGGCTCCGGCAGGAAGCATGGTGACTACTACGGTACCGGCACCGGTTCCTGCGTGAAATGTCACCCGGACCATGCGGCGGCGGCCAAGCCCTTTGCCCATGCCTCCAGCGCCGGCAACCGCGGGTTGATCCTCCGTTTTACCGCGGCACCCAATACGGCGGGAACCTACTCTAAGACCGCCAACCTGAACTATCCCAATTACCTGCCGAGCCAGACCACCGCCGCCAACCGCAACGGCACCTGCACGGCCATGTACTGCCACAGCGACGGCAACGGCGGCGCAGCCAGGGCCACCGCCACCTGGGGCGGGACGCTTGCTGCCGACTGTACCGGCTGCCACGGGGGCAACGCCGCTTCGGCCGCTCCCATCATCACCGGGCTCCACGCCCAGCACGTGAACGCCGCAGCGGTCCTCGGAACCACCATCGAATGCGCCCGCTGCCACAACGGACCGGTCAGCGCCGGCAATGACCGTGCGGTTACCGGTGTGGCTGCCCACGTTGACGGCGTCAAAACGGTCGCCTTTGTGGGGGGCGGCACCTGGAATGCCACCGCCAAAACCTGTTCCGCCACTACCTGTCACTCCTCGGGCAAGGCCACGGCTCCCCAGCCGCCAACCCCCGCTTGGACCGGTGCGGCCATGGGGTGCAACGGCTGCCACGGGACCTTGAACCCACTCGGTACCCCCGACTACGCCAGCGGCGGCTCCGGTACGGCCCTGGCCAACAGCCACGCCAAGCACGTGGCCGCGGCCGCCGACTGTGCCCTCTGCCACGCGAACACCACGACCACGGGCACCGCCATCAAGGCCGGATCGACGCTCCACACCAATGGAGCCATTGATGTGAACCTGGACACCACCAATGCTCGGGTGGGGGCCACGGCCACCTGGACAGCCGGAACCAAGACCTGCGCCACTGTTTACTGCCACGGCGCAACCCTCACGGGCGGCACCACAAAGAGCCCCGTATGGGGAGCGACTCTCACCGGTTGCGGCACTTGCCACGGCTTCCCGCCGGCAACTTCCGTTCATACAGGCAAGGTGGCCACCGACTGCACCGGCTGTCACCCCCACGTGAACGCCTCGGGCACCGGCTTCACCGACGCATCGAAGCATATCAACGGAGTTGTGGAGGCTTCGGGCGGCCACGCGGTTCCTTACTACACCCACAAGTCGCCGGCCCCCACCACGGCCCAGTGTTCGGGCTGCCACGCCAATGCCAGCGCAACTGCCCCCTATCCGGCCGGGACGTCTCCCAACTATACGGCGCCAGACTGCCGTTCGTGCCATGTGGTGAAGAGCCCCTACGGCGTTGCCGACTGCTCTTCCTGCCACGGCACCGCCGGCGCTACCGGCGTCAATCTGGGGCGCCCAACCGGCTCCACGTTCCCGAACATCGCCGGCCAGCACGGCAAGTCGGACCACCGGGTGGCCTGCAGCACCTGTCACGGAACCTACGGCACCGGACGTACCGACGGCACCCACGGGCCGGGCAACCACACGCCGTCGACCGTCTCTACCCGGGCCACCAAGGTCAACGTGACGCTGTCCACCTGGAACCCCACCACCCGCACCTGCGGGACGGTCTGCAGCTACAACCACGGTTCGAAGACCTGGTACTGACAATGCGTTGGAGCGTGGTTTCGCGGGGAGGACCGAGTCAGGCAGTCCTCCCCGCGAAACCGCCTTGCGACGGACGGCCAACGGCGGTAAGCTGAAGCGACGGCACTCATCAATCATCCCGGATCACCCCGATCTTCATGGATATCAGGCGATTCTTTCTTTCACGGACAACAGTCATCACCCTGATTGCGCTCCTGTTGGCGGCCGTCGTGGCGGCGTCCCTGGTGCCCCAGGCATTCCTCGCCACTCCCGATCAGATGGTGACCTGGCATCGGGCATATCCGTCTCTGGTCCCCCTGGCCGGGGTCCTGGGGCTTCATCATGTCTTCACCACCCCGTGGTTCGCGGGCATCCTCCTGCTTGCCCTCGTTTCCCTGACCCTCTCCACCGCGGAGCAGTGCCGGTCCGCCTGGCGGAAGACCTTTGCCCCGGCGCCTCCCGTTGATGAGGGGAGAACGGTTCAATTCGGGCGGGAAGAACTGACGGCCCGGCTCAGGCGCCGTGGCTATCTGCCCGTCGCGTCGGGCGAGACGCTCCGCTTCGTCAAGCACCCCTGGGGACACTGGGGCAATGCCTTTCTCCACGGCGGCATGGTGGCGGTCATCGCCGCCTCGCTCCTCATCGCCCTCACTCAGCAGCGAGGTTCCCTCGCCATGTTCGAGGGGGAGGTGTTCTACCCGACCGATCCCTGGAGCGTTGAGGAGAGGGGGCTCCTGGCCGGAAGGCTCGAGCTGCCGGAGCCGGTCCGCCTCGATCGGGTGCGCCTCACCTTCCGTCCCAATAACAAGGTGAGGCAGATCGCATCGGATCTGAGCTTTCTTCCTCCCGGCGCGCCCGAACATCGTGCGACCGTGGAAGTGAACGCCATGGTGAATCGGCGGGGAATCGTGGTGTATCAGTCCACCGACGCGGGGGACGCCTTCAGCGTAGAGTTCACCGATCCAGCCGGCCGCAGCGAGATCTTCCGTCTCCCCATCAATCATCCGGAGAGCCTGGCGGAGGCCGGTTACAACGATTTCCGCTTCCCCTGGAACCCCCTCAAGCTCCAGGCAAAATACTATGTGGATGCGGAGAGTAAGAGAATCGACAGCGAGCGTCCCCTTCTTGTCCTTCGGATGATGGACGACGAGCGGGAAACGGGGCGGGTCTCCCTTACGCCGGGGGCCACCGGCACCCTCGGCGAGTACCGGGTGCGACTTGCCGGCGTGCAGCGCTGGACCACCATCATCTTCGTGAAACTCACCGGCATGTCCGGCGTGTTCCTGGGGTTCTTTCTCATTATCCTGGGGGCGGCCCTGACCTTCTGCACCCCGCCCCGTGAACTGGCGGCCACCCCGAGAGCACCCGGCTGGCGCGTTGCCTGGCGGACGACCCGGTTCGGCGATTTCTACCGGGATGAAGGCGAGGCCCTGCTCAGGGAACTGGAAGGAAAGGGGCAGTTCTGATGACACCGACACCTTCATTCGCCGCCTACGTGGGGGCCCACTGGGCCGCCGTCGTCATCTACGTTATCGCCACCGTCGTCAATGTCTACGGCCTGCTCTTCAGGAGCGAGCCGGCCGAGCGGTGGAGCTATCGCCTGATCTCCGTCGGGTGGATGATCCATAGCGTTGTCATCGCCTATTGGTGGTGGGTGACGGGGCACGGTCCCTACCTCTCCCGCAATGAGGTCCTCTCCTCCGACGCCTGGATCGCCCTCACGGTTTTCATGTGCTTCCAGCGCCTCTATCCACGGGTCCGTCCGGCCAGTATCGTGGTCTTCCCGTCCGTCTTCCTGATGATCGCCCTGGGTCTTTTCTTCGATGTCCAGATCCGCACGCTTCCCCCCACCTTCAGCGGCATCTGGCTCGTGATCCACATTGCCTTCTACAAGATCGCCCTCGGCACCATCCTCATCGCACTGGCCTGCTCCATCTTTCTTGTCCTTAAAAAGCGTACCCCCTTTGCCTGGCTCCAGCGGCTCCCGGACCTGGAGAGCCTGGATCTCCACGCCTACCGCTTCGCCGGCTTCGGCTTCATCATCTGGGCCATCGCCATGCTGGCCGGCAGCATCTGGGCCTACAAATCGTGGGGACGGTTCTGGGGGTGGGACCCGGTGGAAAACTGGTCCCTCATTACCTGGATCCTCTTCGGCATCCACCTCCACCTCCGCCGCTTCTTCCGCTGGAGCGGCGAGCGGGCCGCCTTGTTTTACGTGGTCTGTTTCATTTTCTCCCTGGTGGCGCTCTTCTACACGTCGCACATGGATACCTCGATCCACATGGAATACTTCCGGTAGCGGTGTCGGGCCCCTTTTCGGATTTCCGGATTTTTGTTGACAACCATTTGTATTCACCAATAGAATTGAGAACTTTTGGAATTTTTACTGCAAGAAGGGGGTTCGGATGGCTCAGGTGTTCAAGGTGGCGGTTCTTCCCGGCGACGGCATCGGTCCCGAGGTGATGGCCGAGGCGCTCCGGGTGCTGGATGCCGTGGAGGCAAAATACGACGTGAAGTTCGAGCGGACCCACGCCAACGTGGGTGGCGCCGGCATTGATATCGAGGGGAAAGCTCTCCCCGAAACCACCGTGAACATCTGCAAGGCTGCCGACGCCATCCTCTTCGGCTCCGTGGGCGGACCCAAGTGGGAGTCGCTCCCTCCGGACGAGCAGCCCGAGCGGGGCGCGCTCCTGCCGCTGCGGAAGATCTTCGGTCTCTACGCCAACCTGCGGCCGGCCATCATTTTCCCGTCCCTCACCGGCGCCTCCTCCCTCAAGGAAGAGGTAATAGCCGGGGGCTTCAACGTGCTGGTCATCCGGGAGCTCACCGGCGGCATCTACTTTGCCCAGCCCAAGGGGATCGAAGGCGAAGGGCGCGACCGGGTCGGCTTCGACACCATGCGCTACAGCGTGCCCGAGATCGAGCGGATAACCCATGTGGCCTTCCAGGCTGCCCGCAAGCGGGGCAAGAAGGTCTGCTCCATCGACAAGGCCAACGTCCTCTCCTCGTCGGTTCTCTGGCGCGAGGTGGTCACCGGCATTGCCAAGGAATACCCGGACGTGGAACTCTCCCACATGTACGTGGACAACGCCGCCATGCAACTGGTCCGCTGGCCCAAGCAGTTCGACGTGATCCTGTGCGAGAACATGTTCGGCGACATCCTCTCGGACGAGGCGGCCATGCTGACCGGCTCCCTCGGGATGCTGCCTTCCGCGTCCCTGGCCGAGGGGACCTTCGGCATGTACGAGCCCTCCGGCGGCAGCGCCCCTGACATAGCTGGCCAGGGGATCGCCAACCCCATCGCCCAGATCCTCTCCATGGGGATGATGCTCAAGTTCTCCTTCGGCATGGTCGACGCGGCCGACGCCATCGACAACGCGGTGGCAACGGTGCTTGACCAGGGCTTCCGGACCCGCGACATCTACCAGCAGAAAGACGGCGAGAAACTCGTCAACACCAAGGAGATGGGCGACGCGATCATCGCAGCCCTGTAACGGCTCAACCAAAATTCATTCCCGAAAAAGGAGTTCTGCCTATGAAAGTCGGAATCGTCGGTTGGCGCGGTATGGTCGGTTCGGTCCTCCTCCAGCGGATGGTGGAGGAAGGTGATTTTGGCATCGGCATCGAGCCGGTCTTCTTCTCCACCTCCCAGGCGGGCCAGCCCGCCCCCATGAACGCGGGAACGCTCAAGAGCGCCGATGACATCGCAGAGCTGAAGAAGCTCGACATCATCATCACCTGCCAGGGGGGCGACTACACCAAGGCGGTTCATCCTGAACTCCGCAAGCAGGGATGGCAGGGTTACTGGATCGATGCGGCCTCAACCCTCCGGATGGAGCCCGATGCGGTCATCATCCTCGACCCGATCAACCGCAACGTCATCGACGCGGCCCTGGCCAAGGGGCAGAAGGACTTCATCGGCGGCAACTGCACCGTCAGCCTCATGCTCATGGGACTGGGCGGTCTGTTCCGCGCCGGTCTGGTGGAGTGGATGTCGTCCATGACCTATCAGGCCGCTTCCGGCGCCGGCGCTCCCAATATGCGCGAGCTCCTCTCCCAGATGGGTGTGCTACAGGGAGTAGTTGCCGAGGAGCTGAAGAATCCGGGGTCGGCGATCCTGGAGATCGACAAGAAGGTGACCGCTACCCTGCGCGACGGGTCCATGCCGATGAAGGAATTCGGCGGCTTCCCGTTGGCCGGCAACGTGCTCCCCTGGATCGACCGCGAGGTTGAGGACGGCCAGAGCCGCGAAGAGTGGAAAGGGTTTGCCGAGACCAACAAGATCCTCGGTACCTCCACCCCGATCCCGGTCGATGGCATCTGCGTCCGCGTCGGCGCCATGCGCTGCCACAGTCAGGCGATCACCATCAAGCTGAACAAGGACCTGCCGCTGGCCGACATCGAGCAGATCATCGCCAACGACAATGCGTGGGCAAAGCTGGTCCCCAACACCAAGGCCGATACCCTTGCCCAGCTCACGCCGGCAGCGGTTTCCGGGCTCCTCACGGTTCCCGTGGGCCGCGTGCGTAAGATGAAGATGGGGCCCCAGTTCGTGCAGGCCTTCACCTGCGGCGACCAGCTCCTCTGGGGTGCCGCAGAGCCCCTGCGCCGGATGCTCCGCATCCTGGTGGAAAAGTAGCGGCTCAGCCGCGAACGTACCGTCACGCAGTACCAGGACGCCCCGCCAGCGGGGCGTCTTCACGTTTCCATGCGGACCATCAAACTCATACTCGAATATGACGGCACCAACTATGCCGGCTGGCAGCTGCAGCCCAACGGTCTTTCCATTCAGGAGGTGGTGGAGGGCGCCTTGGCGCGCCTGCTCAAGGAGCCCGTGCGGTTGCGTGCATCGGGACGCACCGATGCCGGGGTCCATGCCCGGGGGATGGTGGCTGCCTTTGACACGGACCGGTCGATTCCCCTGCGCGCGTTTTCGGATGGTCTCAATGCCCTGCTTCCGCCGGACATCGCCGTGCGAAGCGCCGATGAGGCCCTGCCGGGCTTCAACCCGCGGTTTGCGGCCACCGGCAAGCATTATCGGTACACCATCCATCGGGGAGAGCGCCGCTCCCCCTTGGTCCGCCTCCAGTCATGGCACGTGCGGGGGGCGCTCAACCTCGCCGCCATGCGCGAAGCGGCCCGTCACCTGACAGGTGAGCGGGATTTCGCCTCCTTCCGCACTGCCGGCTGTGCCGCACGGACCACCATTCGCCGGGTGGATGCCGTGGAGATCAGTGACGACGGGGAGATGCTTACGGTGGATGTCCATGGCTCGGGCTTTCTGCGCAACATGGTCCGGATCATGGTGGGCACGCTGGTGGAGGTGGGGCGGGGGAAGCTGACGCCGGAGCACGTGGCGCAGATGGTTGTCTGCCCGGGCGTCGTTCCGGCCGGTCCCACCGCTCCTCCCCAGGGACTCTGTCTCCAAAAGGTCCGTTTCTGAGGAAAAGTTTTTGCTTGACAGCGTGTTGAGCCCATAGTACCATCCGTCCTTCGCTGAGAAAAGCTCGGTTTACACATTCATTCCATCCATGCTGTGAGGGTTCGATGAAAACGACGAAGGTTGCAAAGAAAGAAGAAGTGACCAGGGATTGGTACCTGGTTGATGCCGATAACAAGGTGCTTGGTCGCATGGCCACCGAGATCGCCAACATCCTGCGCGGCAAGAAAAAGCCGATCTACACGCCTAGCGTCGATACGGGCGACTTCGTCGTCGTTGTCAACGCCGCGAAGCTTCAGCTTACCGGCAACAAGCTGGCAGATAAGATGTACTATCATCACACCGGCTTCCCCGGCGGCATCAAGTCCATCACTGCCGGCAAGCTCATCGAGAAGAAGCCCGAGGACCTGATCCGCAAGGCGGTCAAGGGGATGCTCCCCAAGAACAAGCTTGCCCGCCACATGCTCAAGAAACTCAAGGTCTATGCCGGCCCCGAGCATCCGCACGAGGCCCAGCAGCCCAAGACCCTCGACATTTAATCGGATTACGAACGAACCATCAGGAGATTACGAATGGCAGGAATCAGCTACTACGGTACGGGTAAGCGCAAGTCGTCGGTCGCAAGGGTCTGGCTCAAGCCGGGCACGGGCGCCATCGTCATCAACAACAAGCCGATCGACGAGTACTTCGGTCGCGAGACCTCCAAGATGATCGTCAAGCAGCCCCTGGAGCTCGTTGAGAAGGTCGGCGCCTTCGACATCTATGTCAATGTCAGGGGCGGCGGTGACTCCGGTCAGGCCGGCGCCATCAAGCACGGCATAACCAAGGCCCTGCTGGAAGTGGATGTTGCCCTGCGTGGCACCCTGAAGAAGGCCGGCTTCATCACCCGCGACTCCCGCATCAAGGAGCGGAAAAAGTACGGCAAGCGGGCCGCTCGCAGAAGCTGCCAGTTCTCCAAGCGTTAATCGGCTTACGCCGTTTTCGGATGGACAGAGGGGAAAACCTGCGGGTTTTCCCCTTTTGCGTATTCAGGTTTCCGGTTCATCGTTCATTTCTCCAGGAAGGGGAGCGTGCCATGCTGAAAGTAGCCGTTGTCGGAGCAAGCGGATATACCGGTGTCGAACTTCTGCGCATCCTCCATTGTCACCCGGAGGTGGCGGTCACCTGCATCACGTCGGAGCAGAGCGCCGGCAAGCCCGTGTCCGACCTGTTTCCGTCCCTGCGGGGGCGCTACGCCCAGGTGCTGGAAAACCTCGAACCGATCCGGGTGGCGGAGAAAGCGGACATCATCTTCACGGCACTGCCCCACAAGGCGGCCATGGAAGTGGTTCCTACCTTCCTGAAGCTCGGCAAGCGGGTGATCGACCTGTCGGCCGACTATCGCTTCAACGATGCCGCCACATACGAGCAATGGTACGAGCCCCACATGAATCCGCACCTCCTGCCCAAGGCGGTCTACGGCCTGCCTGAAGTGCGCCGGGCTGCCGTCAAGGGTGCCAAGCTCGTGGCCAATCCCGGCTGTTATCCCACAAGCGTGATTCTCGGGCTGCAACCGCTCCTGAAGCATAAGCTTATCGAAACGGCGGGCATCATCTCCGATTCGGCCTCCGGTGTTTCGGGGGCAGGGCGTGGGGCCAAGGTGGACAATCTCTACTGCGAGGTCAACGAGGGGTTCAAGGCCTACGGCGTCGGCGGCGTCCATCGCCATACCCCCGAGATGGAGCAGGAGCTGTCGTTGCTGGCTGATGAGCGGATCACTATCACCTTTACCCCCCACCTTGCTCCCATGGATCGCGGGATTCTCTCCACCATCTACGGCAGGCTGCTCACTCCCGCCACTACCGCCGAGCTAGCCGGGCTCTATGCCGAGTTCTACGGGGGCGAGCCCTTCGTGCGGGTCCTTCCCGCCGGCGGTGTGCCGTCCACCGCCCATGTGCGCGGCTCTAACTTCTGTGACATTGGAGTGGTCGTGGATCAGCGTACCGGCAGGGTCATCGTGGTTTCAGCCATCGACAACCTGGTCAAGGGCGCCTCGGGGCAGGCGGTGCAGAATATGAACATCATGTGCGGGCTGCCCGAAGGGCTCGGCCTGGAGGGGCTGGCGCTCGTCCCCTGACGGCGCCTTCCGGCCATGTCGTTTCTCCCTGTCACCCGCGGCGAAGCCCTGAAGCGCGGCTGGGACGAGCTGGACATCGTCTTCGTCACCGGCGACGCCTACGTGGACCATCCCGCCTTTGGCGTGCCGCTCCTGGCGCGCTGGCTCGAGTTCCACGGTTTCCGCGTCGGGATCATTCCCCAGCCGGACTGGCGCTCCTGCGAGCCGTTCATGGCGCTGGGGCGCCCCCGGCTCTTCTTTGCCGTTTCCTCCGGTGCCATGGATTCCATGGTGGCCCACTACACGCCCGCCAGGAAGCTCCGGCACGACGATGCCTACACCCCCGGCAACCGTCACGGCGCCCGGCCCAATCGCGCCACCATCGTCTATACCTCCCGGCTGAAAGAGGCCTACCGTGACGTGCCGGTGGTGATCGGCGGCATCGAAGCGAGCCTGCGGCGCTTTGCCCACTACGACTACTGGGAGGACAAGGTCCGCCGCTCGCTGCTGCTGGACGCCAAGGCCGACCTGCTCGTCCATGGCATGGGCGAGCGCCCCATCCTGGAGCTGGCCCGCCGGGTGCGCACCGGCGAACCGTTCCAGGCCATTGCCGACATCAGGGGGACGGCGGTCGTTCTCGGCCGTGGTGCCGCGCCTCCTGCCGGAGTTGTGGAACTTCCCCCCTTCGAAGAGGTGGCCGCCGACCGTCACCGTTACGCCGAGGCGTTTCGCCTCCTTTCCCGCGAGCAGAATCCGCACTGTGCGCACCCCCTGGTGCAGCGGCACGGCGACCGGACCCTCCTGTGCAATCCTCCGGCCTATCCTCTGGAAGAAGCGGAACTGGACTCGGTCTATGCGCTCCCGTTTCAGCGGGCGCCTCATCCCTCCCATGGTGAGCCGATTCCCGCCTACGAACAGATCCGGGCCTCGGTCACTACTCACCGTGGTTGCTTCGGCGGGTGCTCCTTCTGCGCCATTACCCACCACCAGGGCAAGGTCATCCAGTCCCGCAGCGAACGCTCGGTGCTCGCCGAGGTGGAGCGGATGGCCGCCATGGCCTGGTTCCGCGGGAGCGTGAGTGACGTGGGCGGGCCCACCGCGAACATGTACGGCGTGCACTGCGGCAACACCCGGGGCGGTCACGCGTGCCGCCGGGAAAGCTGTCTCTATCCCTCGCCCTGTCGATACCTGGCGGTGGGCGGGGAGCGGGGAGCCGCTCTGCTGCGGGCGGTGCGGGGTGTCCGGGGGGTGCGGAATGTGGCGGTTTCTTCGGGCATCCGTTACGATCTGATGGAGCGGCAACCCGCCTACTTCCGGGAGCTGGTCGCCCACCACGTGGGCGGATTGCTCAAGGTTGCCCCCGAGCACATGGTTGCGCGGGTCACCGACCTCATGCGAAAGCCCGGCAAGGAGTCCTTCGACCGCTTCTTGGAACGCTTCCGCCGCGAATCCGCCCGGCTCGGAAAAAAGCAGTACATCATACCCTATCTCATGTCAGGTCATCCCGGTTGCACCCTGGATGATATGGTCGAGCTCGCTCTGTTCCTGAAACGGGCGGGGCTGAGGGTTGAGCAGGTGCAGGATTTCACTCCCACCCCCGGAACCCTTTCCACCTGCATGTACCACACGGGGCTCGATCCTTTTGCCGGGGCGCCTGTTCACGTGCCGCGGGGGGATCGGGAGAAGAGGTTGCAGAAAGCCCTGTTGCTCTGGCATCTGCCGACCGAGCGGCGTAACGTGCTCGATGCCTTGCGGGCTTGTGGCAGGGAGTCGGTAGCTCGTGAGCTTCTGGGGGGGGCGGCCGGTGGAGGAGGGGGGCGGTCCGGAAGCGGATTCCGGCCGGGAAGGACTTGACCGGGGTGGTGAGATGTTTTTTAATTGAAGCAGATCGAATTGCCGCCCCGCGAACCCAGGAGTGCCGCCATGCTCGTTATCTGTTGTGTGAAGCAGGTACCCGACACGACTCAGGTGCAGATCGATCCCGTTACCAATACCCTGGTGCGGGAGGGGATCCCATTTATCGTCAATCCTTACGATACTCACGCCCTGGAGGAAAGCCTGCGGCTCAAGGATCGTTATGGCGTTCGGGTGGCCGCTATCTCCATGGGGCCGCCCAATGCCGAAGCAACCATCCGCAAGGCAGTGGCGCTTGGCGTTGACCGGGCGATTCTGCTGTCCGATCGCGCCTTCGGCGGGGCGGACACCCTCGCCACGAGCAATGTCCTCTCCGCCGCAATCCGCAAACTTGCCGAAGAGGACGAAGTGGCGCTGGTCCTTTGCGGGAAGCAGACCATTGATGGCGATACGGCGCAGGTGGGGCCCGGCATCGCCACCCGTCTGGGTATGACCCAGCTTACGCTGGTGGACCGCATCGAGGGCATCGACATGGATGCCCGCACGATCCAGGTGCGCCGCAAGCTGGAGGGGCGGTACGAACTGGTTAAGGGACCGATCCCTGCCATGTTGACGGTGGTGCGGGAGATCAACCGGCCACGCTACCCCGCAGTTCCTGCCCGGCTCATGGCGGCTTCCTGCGCGGTGGAGGTCTGGAACAACGAGGTGTTGCGGCTTGATTCTGCCTCCATTGGACTCAAGGGCTCACCAACCTGGGTCAGCAGGATCTTTTCACCCGAGCGCGCAAAGGGACAGATCCTCGGTGACGGCGAGAAGGACCCTGCCGGGACGGCATGTCTTCTTGTCGATACGCTTCGCGCCAAGGATTTGCTGCCGTTCTAGTTCTCGGAGCGCTTGAGCGGAATCCATCGAGACCCCGGTCGAGGAGAGATAAATTTTCGCTTGACACGTGCGCGATAGTGGATTACAAATCTGATTCTTGTTTTTGCGAAAAAAACTTGACTCTGCGCGTGAAAGCGTGCATAAGAGTTTTTCGCGCTGGCGTAGCTCAACTGGTAGAGCAGCTGACTTGTAATCAGCAGGTTGCGGGTTCAAGTCCTGTCGCCAGCTCCATAAGCAACAAGGCTGTCTTCTTCGTCTGGAGGGATTCCCGAGCGGCCAAAGGGAACAGACTGTAAATCTGTCGTCGAACGACTTCGGAGGTTCGAATCCTCCTCCCTCCACCATACAATCTGCAGAAGTCCCGCATGGTCGGCCGTATACCCAGGAGACCTTAGGTTGCCCGTACTGGGGGCGACGTCGTGCGGAGACTTCAAGACGCTTCGATGACGATTTGGCGGGAGTAGCTCAGTTGGCTAGAGCATCAGCCTTCCAAGCTGAGGGTCGCGGGTTCGAGTCCCGTTTCCCGCTCCAAATTTCACATGCGCCCACATAGCTCAGGAGGTAGAGCACTTCCTTGGTAAGGAAGAGGTCACCGGTTCGAGTCCGGTTGTGGGCTCCACTTATTTCAACGAGAAGCTAATTCTCAAAATTGAACAGCTCGGAGGAATCCTGCATGGCAAAGGCAAAATTCGAGAGGACGAAACCGCACGTCAACATAGGAACGATCGGCCACGTAGACCATGGCAAGACCACGCTGACGGCGGCCATAACCAAGGTATTGGCAGAGCGCGGCCAGGCAGAGTTCCGTGGTTTTGACCAGATTGACAACGCTCCGGAAGAGCGCGAGCGCGGTATCACCATCGCCACGTCCCATGTGGAGTACGAGACCGAGAAGCGTCACTACGCCCACGTGGACTGCCCGGGTCACGCCGACTATGTAAAGAACATGATCACCGGTGCGGCGCAGATGGACGGCGCGATCCTCGTCGTATCCGCCGCCGATGGCCCCATGCCGCAGACCCGCGAGCACATCCTGCTTGCCCGTCAGGTTGGCGTGCCCTACATTGTCGTGTTCCTGAACAAGGCCGACATGGTAGACGACGAAGAGCTGCTCGAGCTGGTAGAGCTCGAGATTCGCGAGCTGCTCTCCTCCTACGACTTCCCGGGTGACGACATCCCGATCATCAAGGGGAGCGCGCTCAAGGGGCTCAATGGCGACAAGGACGAGCTGGGCGAAGAAGCCATCCTGAAGCTGATGGAAGCCGTTGACAACTATATTCCCGAGCCCGAGCGGGCCGTAGACAAGCCGTTCCTGATGCCTGTGGAGGACGTATTCTCGATCTCCGGTCGCGGTACCGTAGCCACGGGGCGTGTGGAGCGCGGAATTGTCAAGGTGGGTGAGGAGGTCGAGATCGTCGGGATCAAGGCCACTGCCAAGACCACGGTGACCGGAGTCGAGATGTTCCGCAAGCTTCTGGACGAAGGCCGCGCCGGTGACAACATCGGTGCCCTTCTGCGGGGGGTGAAGCGTGAAGACATCGAGCGTGGCCAGGTGCTTGCGAAGCCGGGGAGCATCACTCCGCACACCAAGTTCAAGGCCGAGGCGTACATCCTGACGAAGGAAGAAGGTGGCCGTCACACGCCGTTCTTCAACGGGTACCGTCCGCAGTTCTACTTCCGTACGACGGACGTGACTGGCGTAGTAGACCTTCCTGCCGGGACTGAGATGGTAATGCCTGGCGACAACGTGGCGGTGACGATCAACCTGATCACGCCGATCGCGATGGATGAAGGTCTTCGGTTCGCGATTCGCGAAGGTGGCCGTACCGTGGGCGCCGGCGTCGTCAGCTCCATTATCGAATAGTTCGGGCCGGGGCGGATATTATCCGCCCCGGTTTATGTGTGAAGGGATAAGCAATGAGAGATATCATCACCCTCGGCTGCACCGAGTGCAAGCAGAGGAACTACACGACCACCAAAAACAAGAAGAACACGCCTCAGAAGCTGGAGTTCAAGAAATACTGCCGCTTCTGCCGTACCCATACCGTGCACAAGGAAACCAAGTAGCAGCCTGTCGGTTCGGGGCTGCGAGTGTTTCGCGGCCCCCCCTGAACGCAGGCCAGTAGCTCTAACGGCTAGAGCGCCGGTCTCCAAAACCGGATGTTGGGGGTTCGAATCCCTCCTGGCCTGCCATTTTACAAGCATTGTGGGGTCCACGCGTGATCGCCAAAACAAAAGAATTTCTCACGGAAGTCAAAGCCGAGCTTGACAAGGTAACTTGGCCTACCCGCAAAGAAACCGTCTCAACCACCTGGGTCGTTGTCGCGATCGTCCTGCTCATCTCCGTCTATCTCGGCGTCTGCGATGTTGTGCTCGCCAAGCTGATGCGCATCATCCTGGGGTAAAGGACTCAATCAACTATGTCGAAGAAGTGGTACGGGGTACATACGTACTCCGGATTTGAAAATAAAGTGCGTCTTTCTCTTCAGGAGCGGGTCAAGAATCTGGGGCTCGAAGAGTTTTTCGGCGAAATACTCATTCCCTCCGAGACCGTTGTCGAGTTGAAGAAGGGCGAGAAGAAGACGTCGTCGCGCAAGTTTTTCCCGGGTTACATTCTCGTCAACATGGAACTAAACGACGAGACGTGGCATGTGGTCAAGGAAACCTCGAAGGTCACCGGTTTTGTGGGGGGGAACAATCCCTTCGCGATTCCCGACGAAGAGGTCGCGAAGATCACGCGGCGCATGGAGGAGGGGGCTGAAAAACCCCGTCCGAAGGTTGAGTTCGAGGTGGGCGAAACCGTCAGGGTCGTGGATGGCCCGTTCCTCAACTTTGCCGGCGTAGTGGAGGACGTCAAGCCCGACAAAGGGAAGCTGCGGGTCATGGTGAGCATCTTCGGACGCGCAACTCCCGTGGAGCTTGAATTCATGCAGGTAGAAAAGCAGTAGGACGCCGACTCCTGCTGACCAGATACGGAAAACGTCTCGTACGAGAAACAAGGAGTAAGCAATGGCCAAGAAGATTACCGGTTACATCAAGCTGCAAATCCCGGCAGCCAAGGCGAACCCGTCCCCCCCGATCGGTCCTGCACTGGGTCAGCACGGCGTCAATATCATGGAGTTCTGCAAGGCATTCAATGCCAAGACCCAGGCTGACGAAGGGACCATCATCCCCGTCGTCATAACTGTATATGCCGACCGCTCGTTCACCTTCATCACGAAGGTTCCGCCCATGTCGGTGCTCATCAAGAAAGCCGTCGGCATTGAGAGCGGTTCCAGTGTTCCCAATAAGAACAAGGTGGGCAAGCTTACCCGCGAACAGGTCAGGGAAATCGCCACCAAAAAGCTGCCCGACATGAATGCGGCCTCTCTTGAGGCGGCCATGAGGACGGTTGAAGGTACCGCCCGCAGCATGGGCGTTGAAATAGTCAACTAGAGAAAGGGTGGAAAGCGATGCCGAATACTGCGAAAAAGCACAGGGAGGCCCTGGCCAAGATTGACCGGAGCCGGACGTATCCCCTCGTGGAAGGTATAGAGAGCGTTAAGTCCGCAGCCTATGCCAAGTTCGACGAGACCGTCGAGGTTGCCGTGCGGCTGGGGGTTGACCCCCGCCACGCCGATCAGATGGTCCGGGGCGCCGTTGTTCTGCCCAACGGTCTCGGCAAGGACGTTCGCGTCCTCGTTTTCGCCAAGGGCGAAAAGGAGAAGGAGGCCCGCGAGGCCGGCGCCGATTACGTTGGAGCCGAGGATCTTGTCACCAAGATCCAGGAAGGCTGGTTCGAGTTCGATACCGCCATCGCCACCCCCGACATGATGGGCGTTGTCGGCAAGATCGGTAAGCTGCTCGGTCCCCGCGGTCTCATGCCCAACCCCAAGGTCGGCACGGTCACCTTCGATGTGGGGCGCGCCGTGAAGGAGTCGAAGGCCGGTAAGGTCGAGTTCCGAGTCGAAAAGGCCGGTATCGTTCACGCCCCTGTGGGTAAAGTCTCCTTCGACGCCGATAAGCTCAAGGAAAACCTGCTTGCTCTCGTGGAGGCGCTCCTCAAGGCCAAGCCCTCTGCGGCCAAGGGTACCTATGTCAAGAAGATCAGCATCTCTTCGACCATGGGCCCAGGCCTCAACCTCGACATTTCTGATGTCCAGGCAAAGCTTGTCTAGACGTCAATCCATATAAAGCCAAAGTCAAAGACAGCAGGTGTCCGGATGCTCATGTCCGGGCCTAAGCACACACAGGGCCTGCCGAGACTTGTGGTTAGTCGTAGGAATCAGTTATTCCCGCACTTTCTGACTTTGGCTGGGGCTCAGGCCCTCATACCAGACAGAAAGGAGGAAGGCGCTTGAATAAGGAAACCAAGCAACAACAAGTGGCGGAACTGCACGACAAGCTCCAGCGGGCCAAGGCGGTGTTTCTCGCCGATTTCCGCGGCATGAATGTCGAGCAGGCCACGACACTGAGAAATGAGCTGCGCTCGGCGGCCGTCGAGTACAAGGTTGTCAAGAATACGCTGCTGGAGCTTGCTTCCCGCGACACCGACAAAGAGTCGCTCTCCCAGCATTTTGCAGGGCCGACCGCCATCGCCCTGAGCTATGACGATCCGGTCTCCGCTGCCAAGGTGCTGTCGAAGTTTGCAAAGACCCAGCCGAACACCTTCAAGCTCAAAGCCGGCGTATTGACCGGCAAGGCTATCAGTGTTGCCGATATCCAGTCCTTGGCAGACCTTCCGAGCCGTGAGGTTCTCATCGCCAAACTGCTCGGAACGATCAACGCTCCGGTGGCGAACTTTGTTGGCGTTCTGGCTGCCGTACCGGGTAGCTTCGTCCGTGCGCTCAACGCGATCAAGGTCCAGAAGGAAGGCAACTGATTTTTTCAACCATCAACGGTAAGAACACATAACGGAGGAATAGGAAAATGGCAGAAATCACCAAGGCCGATGTCATCAGCTTCATTGAAAATATGACTGTTCTCGAACTTGCCGAGCTCGTGAAGGAGCTCGAGGACAAGTTCGGCGTCTCCGCCGCCGCTCCGGTGGCTGTTGCTGCCGCTGCTGCTCCGGCAGCCGCTGCCGAGGCCGCTGAAGAGAAGACTGAGTTCGACGTTATCCTCAAGAGCGCCGGCGCCAACAAAATCGGCGTCATCAAGGTCGTTCGCGCCCTTACCGGTCTTGGCCTCAAGGAAGCCAAAGACCTCGTTGACGGCGCTCCGAAGCCGGTCAAGAACGGCGTGTCCAAGGAAGAGGCTGAAGAGGCCAAGAAGCAGCTTGTCGAGTCCGGCGCTGAAGTCGAGATCAAGTAAGGCATCAGCCCACTGCTTCAGCATGCAGCCAAGGTCGCCACGCGCGGCCTTGGCTCTTCTATTTTAGTTCTGAAGCGGTGACCGTAGTGACGGGAGTGGGTGCCTAGTTTCCAATAATTCCAGTGGGTTGAATGCCCCAAGGGCATCGCCGAAGGAGAATATATGGCTTATTCAATTGCGAATAACCAGCTTCTGCGCAAGAATTTCGCCAAGATCAAGAAGATCATCGACATCCCCAATCTGATTGACATCCAGAAGAATTCCTACAAACGATTCCTCCAGATCGACACTCCCCCCGAGGCCCGCAAGAACAGTGGGCTTGAGGCGGTTTTTAAAAGCGTCTTTCCCATAAAGGATTTCAGCGATACTGCCTCGCTTGAGTACGTTACCTATACTCTTGGCGCTCCCAAGTATGATGTTGAGGAGTGCCACCAGCGCGGGATGACCTTCGCCGCTCCCATGAAGGTGAAGGTTCGGCTCGTGGTCTGGGACGTGAATAAGGATACCGGCGTCCGTTCCATCCGCGATATCAAGGAGCAGGAGGTCTACTTCGGCGAGATCCCGCTCATGACCGAGAACGGTACGTTCATCATAAATGGTACGGAGAGGGTTATCGTCAGCCAGCTCCACCGCTCACCGGGCGTTTTCTACGACCATGACAAAGGCAAGACCCACTCCAGTGGCAAGGTGCTTTATTCGGCACGGGTAATTCCCTACCGCGGCTCCTGGCTCGATTTCGAGTTCGACCACAAAGATATCCTCTTCGTGCGGATCGACCGCCGCCGCAAGATGCCGGCGACCGTGCTGCTCAAGGCACTTGGCTATTCCGCCGAAGCTCTGCTGAACTACTTTTATAAGAGCGAAGAGATCCTCGTCGCCGCCGAGGGCATGTGGAAGAAAGCCGATCCGGAGCTGCTCGCGAGCCAGAAGGCATCTGTCGACATCGTTGCGCCTAAGACGGGCGAAGTGCTGCTCAAGGCCAACCGCAAGTTCACCAAGGCAGCAATCCGCAAGATGACTGAGCACGGCATCACGCAGATTCCGATTACCATGGAGGAAGTGCTCGGCAAGTATGCCTCCAACGATATCGTTGACCCGTCCACCGGGGAAGTCATCGTAGAGTGCAACGACGAGATCACCCAGGCGCGCCTCGATGACATCAAGGCTAAGGGGATCACTGAGTTCAAGGTGCTCTTCATCGACAACCTCCATGTGACTTCATCGCTTCGCGATACGCTCATCGCCGACAAGATTGCGGCAACGGAAGAGGCTCTCATCGAGATTTACCGCCGCCTGCGCCCCGGCGATCCGCCGACCCTCAAGAGCGCACAGGCCCTCTTCGAGAACCTGTTTTTCAATGCCGAGCGGTATGACCTTTCTGCCGTTGGTCGTCTCAAGCTGAATTTCAAGCTTGGGCTGAACGTTCCCCTCGACTGCCAGACGCTGACGAAAGACGACGTGCTCGAGGTGGTGCGCTACCTGATCGACCTCAAGAACGGCAAGGGCACCATCGATGACATCGATCACCTGGGTAACCGCCGCGTGCGCGCCGTGGGCGAGCTGCTGGAGAACCAGTACCGGATCGGCCTCGTCCGTATGGAGCGGGCCATTAAAGAGCGGATGAGTCTCCAGGAGGTCGAGAACCTCATGCCGCACGACCTGATCAACTCCAAGCCCGTCTCAGCGGTCGTCAAGGAGTTCTTCGGTTCGTCCCAGCTCTCGCAGTTCATGGACCAGACGAACCCCCTCTCCGAGGTTACCCACAAGCGACGGCTCTCGGCCCTCGGACCGGGCGGTCTGACTCGCGAACGTGCTGGCTTCGAGGTCCGCGACGTACACCCGACCCACTACGGCCGGGTCTGCCCCATCGAGACTCCTGAAGGTCCGAACATCGGTCTCATCGCGTCCCTCTCCACTTACGCGCGCATCAATGAGCACGGCTTTGTGGAGACCCCTTACCGCATCGTCCAGGACGGCAAGGTAACAAGCGACGTCAAGTTTTTCTCGGCTCTGGAGGAAGAGGGGCATGCAATCGCCCAGGCCAACGCCGAGATGGACGCAGACGGCCGCTTCGTTAACGAATACGTATCGGCCCGCAAGTCGGGCGAGTTTCTGCTGGTCCACCGGGACGAACTCGAACTCATGGACGTTGCTCCCATGCAGCTCGTCTCCGTGGCCGCATCGCTCATCCCGTTCCTGGAGAATGATGACGCCAACCGCGCACTCATGGGGTCGAACATGCAGCGCCAGGCCGTGCCGCTCCTCAAGGCCGATTCGCCCCTCGTGGGCACTGGTATGGAGCGCGTCGTTGCCAAGGATTCCGGGGTGTCAGTGGTGGCGCGCCATACCGGCATCGTCGAGTCGGTCGATGCCTCTCGCATCGTTGTCAAGATCGACGAGGACGAGTTCGATGAAACCGGCACCGGTGTCGACATCTACAATCTGATCAAGTTCGCCCGTTCAAACCAGAACACCTGCATCAACCAGCGGCCGGTGGTCAAGGTGGGCGACCATGTCAAGCGGGGCGACGTCATTGCCGACGGTCCCTCCACCGACATGGGCGAACTCGCCCTTGGGCAGAATGTGGTTGTTGCCTTCATGCCGTGGGGCGGGTACAACTTCGAGGACTCCATCCTCGTGTCCGAAAAGCTCGTGAAGGACGACCGCTACACCTCGATCCACATTGAGGAGTTCGAGTGCGTTGCTCGCGACACCAAACTCGGCAAGGAGGAAATCACCTCCGATATCCCGAACCTCGGCGAAGAGGCCCTAAAGGACCTGGACGAGTCGGGGATCATCCGGATCGGTGCGGAGGTGAAGCCGGGAGACATCCTCGTGGGCAAGATAACCCCCAAGGGCGAAACCCAGCTTTCGCCGGAGGAAAAGCTCCTCCGTGCCATCTTCGGCGAGAAGGCGGGAGATGTCCGCGATACCTCCCTGCGCGTCCCGCCGGGGGTCGAGGGAACCGTCATCGGGGCCAAAATCTTCTCGCGCAAGGGGGCTGATAAGGACTCCCGTACCGAGATGATCGAGCGGATGGAAGAGGACAAACTGCGCAAGGATGAGCAGGACGAGATCCGCATCATCCGCAATTCCGCCGTGGGCAAGCTCAAGAAGCTCCTCGTCGGCAAGTCCGCTGCGGTCAAGGTGGAGGACAAGAGCGGCCGGACCGTCATCGCCAAGGGTGCCGCCATTACCGAAGAGGCCCTTGACGCGATCCCGCTCGATCGTTGGGACGAGATT
Organism: Geobacter sulfurreducens PCA; assembly: GCF_000007985.2. Taxonomy (NCBI): domain Bacteria; kingdom Pseudomonadati; phylum Thermodesulfobacteriota; class Desulfuromonadia; order Geobacterales; family Geobacteraceae; genus Geobacter; species Geobacter sulfurreducens. Next base: position 3,139,184 of record NC_002939.5, on the reverse strand, counting down.
TCCGTGTCCGGCGAGGCGGGGGTCGATGAGAAAGTGTCGGCGATTCTCCAGACACTCCAGCAGCAGATCGATATAATCCGTTACGTGTTCGATGACAAGGTCCAGAAGCTGAAGCGTGGCGACGACCTGCCGCCGGGCGTCATCAAGATGGTGAAGGTCTACATCGCCATCAAGAGAAAGCTCCAGGTGGGGGACAAGATGGCCGGGCGCCACGGTAACAAGGGTGTCGTCTCCCGTATCCTCCCCGAAGAAGACATGCCATACATGGAGGACGGTCGTCCGGTCGAGATCGTTCTGAACCCCCTCGGTGTTCCGTCCCGTATGAACGTGGGCCAGATTCTCGAAACCCACTTGGGATGGGCAGCCAAGGGCATCGGCTGGAAGATCGAAGAGATGCTTGAAAGCTACTCGCCGGCCGACCACATCAAGGGCTACCTCAAGGATGTGTATGGCACCACAGAGATGGACACATTCCTTGACTCTCTCGACAAAGACGAGCTCATGAACGTTGCAAAGCGGCTCCAGCGGGGCGTTGCTATGGCATCCCCCGTCTTCGAGGGGGCCTCGGAGGAGCAGATCCGGAGCATGCTCGATAAAGCCGGATTTGATGAAACCGCGCAGGTTTCCCTCTATGACGGCAAGAGCGGTGAGCCCTTCAAGCATAAGGTCACCGTCGGGGTCATGTATGTCCTCAAACTTCATCACTTGGTCGACGATAAGATCCATGCCCGCTCCATTGGACCCTACAGCCTTGTGACCCAGCAGCCGCTCGGCGGCAAGGCTCAGTTCGGCGGCCAGCGCCTCGGGGAGATGGAAGTCTGGGCCATGGAAGCCTACGGTGCCGCCTATGCGCTTCAGGAATTCCTGACCGTCAAGTCCGACGACGTGGCGGGCCGGACGCGGATGTACGAGGCCATCGTCAAAGGCAAGCACACCCTTGAGCCGGGGCTTCCAGAATCCTTCAACGTTCTTATCAAGGAACTCCAGTCCCTCTGCCTCGATGTGGAACTGCTCGAAGGGGATGAAGACTAGCAGCTTGTCCGGGCCGGCCGGCATCGTCCCACCGGCCCGTTGAAACGTACACGGAAAGCACTCACTCCTACGCTGAGGAGGATCAGACATTGGAAGATTTTTTCAGCTTTTTTGATAAACCGAAAGACCCGCTTCACTTCTCGGCCATTCGCATCTCCATTTCGTCCCCGGACAAGATCCGCGAACGCTCTTTTGGGGAGGTCAAGAAGCCGGAGACCATAAACTACCGGACGTTCAAGCCGGAGCGCGACGGTCTCTTCTGCGCCAAGATATTCGGTCCCACCAAGGACTATGAGTGCAACTGCGGCAAGTACAAGCGGATGAAGCACCGCGGCATCGTCTGCGAGAAGTGCGGCGTCGAGGTCATCCCCTCGAAAGTGCGTCGCGAGCGTCTCGGTCACATCGACCTTGCCACGCCCGTTGCCCATATCTGGTTCCTCAAGTCTCTCCCGTCGCGGATCGGCAACCTGCTCGACATCTCTCTAAAGGATCTTGAGAAGGTGCTCTATTTCGAGGCGTATGCCGTGACCAGCCCCGGAGACACGGGGCTTTCCATGGCTGAAGTCCTGACGGAAGACAGGTATCTCAAGGCCCGTGAGGAGCATGGCGACCGCTTCGAGGCCGGCATGGGAGCTGCGGCGATCCGCGACTGCCTCAAGGCCCTCGATCTGGACCAGCTTGCTGAACAGCTCCGGATAGAGATGATGGAGGCAACCAGTGAGGCCAAGCGGAAGAAGACCGCCAAGCGCCTCAAGGTAGTTGAGGCGTTCAAGGAGTCGGGCAACCGCCCTGAGTGGATGATTCTGGAGTGCATTCCGGTCCTCCCGCCGGAACTCCGTCCCCTGGTTCCGCTGGATGGCGGCCGTTTCGCCACTTCGGACCTGAACGATCTTTACCGGCGTGTCATTAACCGCAACAACCGCCTCAAGCGCCTCATGGAACTGCAGGCTCCGGAGGTCATCATCCGCAACGAGAAGCGGATGCTTCAGGAAGCGGTTGATGCCCTGTTCGACAACGGCCGCCGTGGCCGCGCCATTGCCGGTCCCAACAAGCGCCCCCTCAAGTCCCTTTCGGACATGTTGAAAGGGAAATCGGGCCGCTTCCGGCAGAACCTGCTCGGTAAGCGGGTCGACTATTCGGGCCGTTCAGTTATCGTAGTGGGCCCCGAGCTTCGCCTGCATCAGTGCGGCCTTCCCAAGAAGATGGCTCTGGAGCTCTTCAAGCCGTTCATCTATAACAAGCTGGAGGAGAGGGGCTTCGTCACCACCATCAAGAGCGCCAAGAAGATGGTGGAGAAGGAGCGGCCCGAGGTGTGGGACGTGCTCGAAGAGGTTATCAAGGAGCACCCGGTCATGCTTAACCGGGCGCCGACCCTGCACCGTCTCGGCATTCAGGCCTTTGAGCCGGTGCTCATCGAAGGCAAGGCGATCCAGCTCCATCCGCTCGTTTGTACCGCGTTCAACGCCGACTTCGACGGTGACCAGATGGCGGTTCACCTGCCGCTTTCCATCGAGAGCCAGGTGGAAGCCCGTGTACTCATGATGAGTACCAACAACATCCTCTCGCCTGCCCATGGCAAGCCGATCATCGTGCCGTCCCAGGACATGGTTCTCGGGATTTACTACATGACGCGCGAGCGGAATTTCGCCAAAGGCGAGGGCAAGATATTCTCGTCTCCCGACGAGGTCCGCATCGCTTTCGACGCGGGCGAGGTCGACATCCAGGCCCGCATCAAGGTCCGGATGAAGAACGTCCAGGCCGATGAGCAGGAACTGCCCGAGATCATTGACACCACCGTCGGCCGGATCATTCTGCGGGAGATTCTGCCCGAGGTGATTCCTTACTCCGCCATCAATAAGGTGATGAGCAAGAAGGAGCTTACGAACCTGATCGACGTCTGCTACCGCCTGGCGGGTAACAAGGAGACCGTTATCCTGGCCGACCGGCTCAAGGAAACCGGTTTCCGCTACTCGACCCTGGCGGGTATCTCCATCTGCATGAATGACATGGTGATCCCGGAAGGGAAGCAGGTGATCATCGAGAAGGCGACTGAAGAGGTTCAGGAAATCCAGAACCAGTACACCGAGGGTCTCATTACGGATGGCGAGCGCTACAACAAGGTTATCGACATCTGGGCGAAAGCCACGGAGGAGATTGCCAAGGAGATGCTCGACAACCTCTCCAAGGACACGGTCGTTTCCCCGGAGGGGCAGGAGATCAAGATTCCGTCCTTCAACTCCATCCACATGATGGCCGATTCGGGTGCCCGGGGTTCGGCCCAGCAGATTCGCCAGCTTGCCGGGATGCGGGGCCTCATGGCCAAGCCGTCGGGCGAGATCATCGAGACGCCGATTACCGCCAACTTCCGCGAAGGTCTGAACGTACTCCAGTACTTCATTTCGACGCACGGCGCCCGGAAAGGTCTCGCCGACACGGCCCTCAAGACCGCAAACTCCGGCTACCTCACCCGGCGACTCGTGGACGTGGCGCAGGATGCCATAATCACCGAGAATGACTGCGGTACCCTCGACGGGCTTGTCGTCTCCGCCCTCACCGAGGGGGGAGAGATCATCGAGCACATCGGCGACCGCATCCTCGGCCGGGTTGCACTTGACGATATCCTCGATCCGGTCACCGGCGAGGTTCTCGTCGCAGCAAGCCAGGAGATCGATGAAAACCTGGTGAAAAAGGTCGAGGACTCGGGGCTTGAGCGAGTCAAGATCCGGTCAGTGCTCACCTGCCAGAGCAGGCGCGGTATCTGCGCCAAGTGCTATGGCCGCGACCTGGCTCGCGGTCACTTGGTCAACCTCGGTGAAGCGGTCGGCGTCATTGCCGCCCAGTCGATCGGCGAGCCGGGTACGCAGCTCACCATGCGTACCTTCCACATCGGTGGTACCGCATCGCGGCATGCCGAGCAGACCTCGCTGGAAGCCCGGACCGAGGGACGCGTGAAGTTCATCAATATCAACAGCGTTGTCAACTCGGAAGGGCACCACATCGTCATGAACCGCAACGGTGAACTGGCGGTTGTCGATGAGACCGGCCGCGAGCGCGAGAAATACGCCATCGTCTATGGTGCCAAGATCAAGGCTGGTCCCGACCATGTGGTCAAGCCGGGCGAGACCCTTGCCGAGTGGGACCCCTACACCATCCCCATCCTCACTGAGGTTACTGGTCGGATCAAGTTCGGCGACATCGTCGAAGGGGTAACCATGGAGGAGCAGCTCGACGAAGTCACCGGGCTTTCCCGCAAGGTGATCATCGAGTCCCGCGATCCCGACAAGCGGCCACGTATCACGATCAAGGACGAGGCCGGCAAAACCGTCAAGATCAGTGAAATCGCCATGGGCCGCTATTTCCTTCCGGTTGGCGCCAATATCTCGGTCCAGGAAGACTCTTTTGTCAACGCTGGTGACGTTATCGCCAAGATTCCGCGGGAGACCACCAAGACCAAGGATATTACGGGCGGTCTGCCCCGCGTTGCCGAGCTTTTCGAAGCCCGCAAGCCGAAGGACTTTGCCGTCATTTCGGAAATCGACGGTCTCGTCACTTTCGGCAAGGATGCTAAGGGCAAGCGGAAGGTCATCGTTACCCCTGAGATGGGTGAGCCCAAGGAATACCTCATCCCCAAAGGCAAGCACATAAGTGTTCATGAGAACGATTATGTGCGGGCCGGTGAGGCTCTGATGGACGGGTCATCCAATCCCCACGACATCCTGAGGGTCCTCGGCCTCAAGGAGCTCGCGCGGTACCTCGTCGACGAAGTTCAGGAAGTCTACCGGCTCCAGGGCGTCAAGATCAACGACAAGCACATTGAGGTCATTGTCCGCCAGATGCTGCGCCGCGTTCGCATCAAAGACGTGGGGGACACGAGCTTCCTTATCGACGATCAACTCGAACGGTCTGTGTTCGAGGAGGAAAACGATCGTGTCCTCACTAAAGGAGGACGGCCGGCCATCGCTGAGCCGCTGTTGCTCGGTATCACCAAGGCGTCTCTCTCGACGGAGTCGTTCATATCGGCGGCTTCCTTCCGGGAGACGACAAAAGTGTTGACACAGGCTGCCATTGAAGGTAAAGTCGACAGCCTTCGTGGGCTTAAGGAAAATGTTATTATGGGCCGGCTCATCCCTGCTGGGACTGGGCTTTCTCGTTACCGTAACCTCAAGCTTGTTGCCGAGCAGGCTGCCGTTGAAGAGTTTGAGGTGGTTGAGCCCATGCGGCCCCAGGATGACTTTGATGTCGACATGGAGGATGATGTCGACTCGTTTGACGAGTAGAAAACAGACGAGGAGGGGTCAGCCCCTCCTCGAAAAAAATGAAAAAAGACTTGACAGTGTCTTGTCTGACTGATATTTTTGTCGCTTCCGCAGGGAGAATGCCCCTTTGGGCGGGTATTGGGAGAAGGGATATATGCCTACGATTAACCAGTTGATTCGCAGTGGCAGGCAGGGTAAGAAGGTAAAGTCGGATTCGCCTGCTCTCAAGAGTTGTCCGCAAAAGCGGGGGGTGTGCACCAGGGTGTATACCACGACCCCGAAGAAGCCGAACTCCGCGCTCCGTAAGGTTGCGCGGGTCCGCTTGACGAACGGAATCGAGGTCACTTCGTATATTCCGGGTGTCGGGCACAACCTGCAGGAGCACTCCGTTGTTCTTATTCGGGGTGGAAGGGTCAAGGACCTTCCTGGTGTCCGTTATCATATTGTTCGTGGAACACTCGACTCTGTGGGTGTTAAGGACCGGAAGCAGGGTCGTTCCAAGTATGGCGCCAAGCGGCCCAAGTAAACGACTTTGGTGAGAGGGTAATATGCCGAGAAGAAGAGAAGTTGCCAAAAGGGTTATTCTTCCCGACCCCAAGTTCAATGATCGGGTTGTTGCCAAGCTTGTGAGCGTCATAATGCTTGATGGCAAGAAGAGTACGGCTGAGCGCGCGCTTTATGGTGCGCTTGATATCGTGTCGCAGAAGGCTGGCGAGGAGCCTGTGAAGGTTCTTAAGAAGTGTCTCGATAATATTAAGCCTATGCTCGGAGTGAAGTCGCGGCGCGTTGGTGGCTCCACCTACCAGGTGCCGGTTGAGGTTCGGGCCGACCGCCGGGTGTCGCTTGCTATGCGTTGGCTTGTTCGTTATGCCAATGAGCGTTCCGAGAAGACTATCACCGACAAGCTCGCCGGTGAGATTCTCGATGCTTACAATAACCGCGGGGCTGCGGTGAAGAAGCGCGAGGATACGCATCGTATGGCTGAGGCTAACAGGGCTTTTGCGCATTATCGCTGGTAGTAGTAAGTAGCTGGTCTTTGAAACGCTAACTGGAGGGATTCGTGGCACGTCAGGTTTCGCTTGAAAAAACCCGTAACATCGGGATTATGGCTCATATTGACGCCGGCAAGACGACGACAACTGAGCGCATACTCTATTATACCGGTGTGACGCATAAGATTGGTGAGGTTCACGAAGGGGCCGCCACCATGGACTGGATGGAGCAGGAGCAGGAGCGGGGGATTACGATAACCTCGGCAGCTACGACCTGTTTCTGGGGCGACCATCGGGTCAATATCATTGATACTCCTGGTCACGTGGATTTCACTATCGAGGTCGAGCGTTCCCTGCGTGTGCTTGATGGGGCTGTTGCTGTATTCTGTTCCGTTGGCGGTGTTGAGCCGCAGTCGGAAACAGTCTGGCGCCAGGCCGACAAGTATCGCGTTCCTCGCATTGCCTTTATTAATAAGATGGATCGAGTCGGTGCCGACTTTTTTCGCGGCGTCGGCATGATTCGTGATCGCCTCAAGGCTAATCCTGTGCCGATTCAGCTGCCGATCGGGGCCGAAGATACCTATCGCGGGGTTGTTGACCTCGTCGAGATGAAGGCGATTATTTGGGACGAGGAGTCCCTGGGCGCCAAGTATCATGAGGCGGAGATTCCTGCTGATCTGGCAGAGATGGCGCAAGAGTACCGTGAGAAGCTCATAGAAGAAATTGCTACGTTTGATGATGCGCTGATGGAGAAGTATCTCGGCGGTGAAGAGCTCACTACTGACGAAATCAAGGCTGCCGTTCGCAAGGCAACGATCGATATACAAATCTGTCCGGTCATCTGTGGTTCTGCATTCAAGAACAAGGGGGTTCAGAACCTTCTTGACTCAGTGGTCGCATATCTTCCTTCGCCGCTGGACATTCCCGCAATTACCGGTATCGATGCCAAGTCCGGCGAGGAAATAACCCGCAAGGCGTCCGATGACGAGCCGTTCTCGGCTCTTGCCTTCAAGATCATGACAGACCCCTTTGTGGGTCAGCTCTGCTTCTTCCGTGTATATTCCGGCGTGCTCAACTCCGGTTCCTACGTGTATAACTCCACGAAAGAAAAGAAAGAGCGTATTGGCCGCCTGCTGAAAATGCACGCCAATAAGCGTGAAGAAATCAAAGAGGTCTATGCTGGCGACATCGCGGCGGCGGTTGGCCTCAAGTATACGACGACCGGCGATACGCTTTGCCCTGAAGATTCCCCGGTAGTGCTCGAGTCTATTGAGTTCCCCGAGCCGGTTATCGCTATTGCCATTGAGCCCAAGACGAAGGCCGATCAGGAGAAGCTCGGCATCAGTCTTCAGAAGCTTGCGAGTGAAGATCCTTCGTTCCGTGTCAGAACGGATGAGGAGACGGGTCAGACCATCATTTCGGGCATGGGTGAACTGCACCTCGAGATTATCGTTGACCGCCTCATGCGCGAATTCAAGGTTGAGGCAAACGTTGGTAAGCCGCAGGTTGCCTATCGCGAGACTGTTACCAAAAAGGTTAAAGTCGAAGGCAAATTCGTCCGGCAGTCCGGTGGTCGTGGTCAGTATGGCCATGTCTGGATCGAGCTTGAGCCTCAAGAGGCTGGCAAGGGCTACGAGTTTGTGGACGCGATCAAGGGTGGTGTTGTTCCCAGGGAGTATATCCCGGCAGTTGACAAGGGGATTCAGGAGGCGATGGAAACCGGGGTTCTCGCTGGTTATCCGACGGTTGATTTCAAGGTCGCCCTCGTTGACGGATCGTACCACGAGGTTGACTCCTCAGAAATGGCATTTAAAATTGCCGGTTCCATGGCCTTCAAAGAGGCGGCGGCTAAAGCAGGCCCCGTGCTGCTCGAGCCGATCATGTCGGTGGAGGTCGTTGTTCCGGAAGAATACATGGGCGATGTGATCGGCGACCTGAACTCCCGCCGTGGCAGAATCATGGGGATGGAGGGGCGTGCCGGCGCTCAGGTTGTCAGCGCAATGGTTCCGCTGGCTCAGATGTTCGGTTACGCCACGGACCTCCGTTCCGCCACACAGGGCCGGGCAACCTACACGATGACATTCGATCATTACGAGCAGGTGCCTAAGTCGGTATCCGAAGAAATCGTCGCAAAGGTTAAAGGCTAGTCAAATTCAGCGAGGGAGGAATCCTGCATGGCAAAGGCAAAATTCGAGAGGACGAAACCGCACGTCAACATAGGAACGATCGGCCACGTAGACCATGGCAAGACCACGCTGACGGCGGCCATAACCAAGGTATTGGCAGAGCGCGGCCAGGCAGAGTTCCGTGGTTTTGACCAGATTGACAACGCTCCGGAAGAGCGCGAGCGCGGTATCACCATCGCCACGTCCCATGTGGAGTACGAGACCGAGAAGCGTCACTACGCCCACGTGGACTGCCCGGGTCACGCCGACTATGTAAAGAACATGATCACCGGTGCGGCGCAGATGGACGGCGCGATCCTCGTCGTATCCGCCGCCGATGGCCCCATGCCGCAGACCCGCGAGCACATCCTGCTTGCCCGTCAGGTTGGCGTGCCCTACATTGTCGTGTTCCTGAACAAGGCCGACATGGTAGACGACGAAGAGCTGCTCGAGCTGGTAGAGCTCGAGATTCGCGAGCTGCTCTCCTCCTACGACTTCCCGGGTGACGACATCCCGATCATCAAGGGGAGCGCGCTCAAGGGGCTCAATGGCGACAAGGACGAGCTGGGCGAAGAAGCCATCCTGAAGCTGATGGAAGCCGTTGACAACTATATTCCCGAGCCCGAGCGGGCCGTAGACAAGCCGTTCCTGATGCCTGTGGAGGACGTATTCTCGATCTCCGGTCGCGGTACCGTAGCCACGGGGCGTGTGGAGCGCGGAATTGTCAAGGTGGGTGAGGAGGTCGAGATCGTCGGGATCAAGGCCACTGCCAAGACCACGGTGACCGGAGTCGAGATGTTCCGCAAGCTTCTGGACGAAGGCCGCGCCGGTGACAACATCGGTGCCCTTCTGCGGGGGGTGAAGCGTGAAGACATCGAGCGTGGCCAGGTGCTTGCGAAGCCGGGGAGCATCACTCCGCACACCAAGTTCAAGGCCGAGGCGTACATCCTGACGAAGGAAGAAGGTGGCCGTCACACGCCGTTCTTCAACGGGTACCGTCCGCAGTTCTACTTCCGTACGACGGACGTGACTGGCGTAGTAGACCTTCCTGCCGGGACTGAGATGGTAATGCCTGGCGACAACGTGGCGGTGACGATCAACCTGATCACGCCGATCGCGATGGATGAAGGTCTTCGGTTCGCGATTCGCGAAGGTGGCCGTACTGTGGGCGCCGGCGTCGTCAGCTCCATTATCGAATAACGTTGTTGCGAGGAAGAGATGCCAAGTCAAAAGATTAGAATCCGCCTTAAGGCATTTGATCATAAACTCCTCGACCAATCGGTCGGAGAGATTGTTGACACGGCGAAGCGCACCGGCGCCCGTGTGGCGGGTCCGATTCCGCTTCCCACCGTAATCAACAAGTACTGCGTACTTCGTGGACCGCACGTGGACAAGAAATCTCGCGAGCAGTTCGAGATTAGGACCCACAAGCGTCTCATCGACATTCTCGACCCGACCCAGCAAACGGTTGATGCGCTTATGAAGCTCGACCTTTCGGCCGGTGTGGATGTTGAAATCAAGCTCTAGCGAGAACTCTAGAATAGGACTGCAACCATGAAGAAGGGACTTATAGCGAAAAAGCTGGGGATGACCCAGATCTTTGCAGAAGACGGCAAGCGCATTCCGGTTACTGTCGTTCAGGCCGGTCCGTGTGTCGTGCTCCAGAAGAAGACCAGTGCAACTGACGGCTATGATGCTATTCAGGTTGGTTTTCTGTCCCAGGAGGCAAGAAAAGTCACCAAGCCTATGCTCGGCCACATCAAGGCGGCCGGCCAAGGCGCATTCGCACACATTCGCGAGTTCAGGCTCGATGATGTCGACCGCTATAATGTTGGCGACGTTATATCCGCGGACGCGTTTGAAGTTGGTGAGTATATCGATGTTACCGGCACCAGTATCGGTAAGGGCTTTCAAGGCGTTATCAAGCGCTGGGGCTTCCGTGGCGGGCGTTCTTCACACGGTTCCTGCTTTCATCGCGCCCCCGGTTCGATCGGCAGCTCAGCCTACCCCTCACGCGTCTTCAAGAACAAGAAGATGCCCGGCCAGCTCGGTAATGAAAGGGTGACCGTGCAGAGACTGCAGGTGGTTCGCGTTGATGCCGCCGACAATATACTGCTCATCAAAGGGGCGATTCCCGGGGCGAAAAATGGAATCGTCCTTGTGAAGGATACCGTCAAGCCTCGATAGACCGGCAGATTCTGGAGAATGAGTATGGCAACCATTGATGTGTTTGATATCAGCAAAAACAAAGTGGGTGTAATGGATCTCAATGACAACGTCTTCAATGGCGAGGTCAAAGAATATCTCATCCACGAGGCTATAAAGGTTCAACTTGCCAATCGCCGCGCGGGAACCGTGTCGGTAAAGAACCGTGCAATTGTTTCCGGTGGCGGCAAGAAACCCTATCGTCAGAAGGGTACCGGTCAAGCCCGTCAGGGCTGCATTCGAGCACCGCACTTCGTCGGAGGTGGTGTTGCGTTCGGTCCCCGTCCGAAGGTGTACAACCTCTCAATGAATAAAAAGGCGCGCAAGGCAGCCGTACGGTCTGCGCTCTCGATGCTTTACAAGGAGAACAAACTGTCCGTTCTTGACTCCTTTACTCTCCCGTCTATCTCTACCAAGGGATTCGTGACGGTGCTGAAGGCATTCGATCTGGCCAAGACGCTCGTGGTTGTGGACGAGCCGAATCTCAACCTTGAACTGTCGGCCCGTAACGTGAAAGATGTCAAAGTACTCAAGGCAGAACACCTGAATGTTTTCGACATCGTCAAATATAATAACATCATCGTTACCCAGTCGGCTGTTCGTACGATCGAAGGAGTGTTGCAGTCATGAACCTGTACGACGTGATAAAGAAGCCACTCATCACTGAAAAGACAACCATCGAGAAGGATTCGAAGAACGTCGTCTCCTTCGAGGTCGACCGCGACGCGAACAAGATCGAGATCAAGGAAGCTGTTGAGAAGCTTTTCAAGGTCGAGGTCGCCGAAGTTAACACGGTCAATGTCGCTGGGAAGGTCAAGCGTTTCGGCCGTCACTATGGCAAGCGTTCCAACTGGAAGAAGGCGTACGTGACCCTGAAAGAGGGAAGCAGCGTCGATTTCTTCGAAATATAAACCTGAGCAGTGGAGTGACATACCATGGCGATCAAGACATATAAACCTACTTCGGCGGGACGCAGGCACCAGACGTGCTCTGCGTTTGATGAGATTACAACATCAACTCCCGAAAAGTCTCTCATTGTCACCATAAAGAAGACTGGCGGCCGTAATAGCTTCGGCAGGATTACTGCCCGTCATATCGGTGGTGGACACAAGAAAAAGTACCGCATAATTGATTTCCGCAGGAACAAAGTGGAAGTCCCGGCCAAAGTCGCGAGCATCGAGTACGATCCCAACAGAAGTGCGCGGATTGCTCTGCTCCACTATGCAGACGGTGCAAAGCGTTATATCCTCGCTCCGCTCGATCTCAAGGTGGGCGACAGCATCGTTGCCAGTTCGAATGCTGATATCAAGCCGGGCAATGCGCTTCCTTTGCGCGCAATCCCGCTGGGTACAATCATTCATAACATCGAGCTTAAAATCGGGAAGGGTGGCCAGCTTGCCCGCAGCGCAGGTACCTTTGCTCAGCTCATGGCCAAAGAAGGCAAGTATGCTCAGGTGAAGCTTCCGTCCGGCGAAGTGAGGATGGTGCTGCTTGATTGCATGGCTACCATCGGCCAGGTTGGCAATATCGATCACGAGAATGTGTCTATTGGCAAGGCGGGGCGTTCTCGCTGGCTTGGGCGCAGACCGAAGGTTCGCGGTGTTGCTATGAACCCGGTCGATCACCCCCATGGTGGTGGTGAGGGTCGTACTTCCGGTGGTCGTCACCCCGTAACTCCGTGGGGTATTCCGACCAAGGGTTACAAGACGCGCAAGAACAAGACTTCAACCCGCTTCATTGTTAAGAAGCGTTCGAAATAACAAACAATAGTCCAAAGGATTGACACCATGGCTCGTTCGATAAAAAAAGGCCCCTTTGTAGATGATCATGTTGCCAAGAAGGTTGCCGCAGAGAGTGCAGGCTCCAAAAAGGTCATCAAGACATGGTCCAGGCGCTCTACCATTACTCCTGATTTCATCGGATTGACCTTTGCCGTGCACAACGGGAAGAAGTTTATTCCTGTCTTTGTCACTGAAAACATGGTGGGACATAAGCTTGGCGAATTCGCCCCGACGCGGACCTTTCACGGTCATGCGGCCGACAAGAAGAGCAAGCTCAAGAAGAAGTAATTCTTAAAAGGAGCATTCACAGATGGAAGCCAGCGCAAAATTGACATTTGCCCGCCTTTCACCGCGCAAGACACGTCTTGTCGTAGACATGGTCAGGGGCAAGGGAATACAGGACGCACTCACTATTCTGCGTTTTTCGCCGCAGGCGTCTGCGAAACTCGTATCCAAGCTTCTTCGGTCAGCTGTTGCCAATGCCGAGCAGAAAGGCGCTTCAGACGTTGACCGCCTCTACGTAAAGAGCATTTCCGTGGACGGTGGACCGGTACTCAAGCGCTTCGTGCCGCGGGCAATGGGCAGGGCAAGCAAGATCAGAAAACCGACCAGCCACATCACGGTGGTTCTGGCAGACAAGCAATAACGACTGGAGGTGGTGTCTTGGGTCAGAAAGTAAATCCTGTTGGATTCAGGCTTGGTGTTATACGGACGTGGGATTCGCGGTGGTACGCGGAGGCCGATTACTCGAAGCTTCTGCACGAGGATCTCAAGCTTCGTAATTTTCTTAAAAAGCGTCTCTACAATTCAGGCGTTTCCAAGATAGAGATTGAGCGGGCCGCGAATAAGGCCAAGATCAACATCTATACCGCCCGGCCCGGCCTTATCATCGGTAAGAAGGGCGCTGAGGTGGAAACCCTGAAGAAAGAGCTTGCCAAGCTCACTGACAAAGAGATCTACCTCAATATTCAGGAAGTCAGGAAGCCTGAGCTCGATGCGCAGCTCGTGGCGGAGAACGTTGCCCTTCAGCTCGAACGTCGTGTCGCATTTCGCCGCGCGATGAAGAAGAGTGTTACGTCCTCCCTCAAGTTCGGCGCCAAAGGTATCAGGATAACCTGCTCGGGACGTCTTGGCGGTGCTGAGATGTCGCGGACCGAATGGTACCGTGAAGGCAGGGTGCCGCTTCATACGCTGAGAGCTGATATTGACTACGGCTTTGCGGAAGCGAAGACGACCTACGGTATTATTGGTGTCAAGGTCCTCATCTTTAAGGGCGAAGTTCTCCCCGGTCAAAAATAGAAACAGGAGCTTTTAGCAATGTTGATGCCCAAAAGAGTTAAGCATAGAAAGCAGATGAAAGGGCGCATGAAGGGAGATGCGCAGCGCGGCGCTTCCCTCGCGTTCGGGGAATTCGGCCTCCAGGCGACTGAATGTGGCTGGGTTGATTCACGGCAGATTGAGGCCGCCCGTATCGCAATGACCCGTTACATTAAGCGGGGAGGAAAAATCTGGATTCGGCTCTTCCCGGACAAGCCCCTCACGTCTAAGCCTGCTGAAACTCGTATGGGCAAGGGCAAGGGATCCCCTGACTCCTGGGTTTGCGTGGTGAAACCCGGTAAGGTTCTGTACGAGATGGAAGGGGTAACCGAAGAGATCGCACGCGAGGCTTTCCGCCTTGCTGCCCATAAGCTTCCTGTTGGAACGAAATTTATCTCCAGGAAGGATGGCCATGAAAGCTAGTGAACTGAAAAATAAATCAATGGAAGAGTTGACGGCTAAGGCTGCAGAACTCTCGCAAGAGTTGTTCAACCTTCGTTTCCAGCTTCATACCGGGCGGTTGGAGAATACGGCGAAGATATCCTCCGTCAAGAAAGATATCGCCCGGATCAAGACCATCCTTAGTGAGAAAAGAGGCTAAAGAGAGGAAGCTATGAGTCAGCGCGGGAACAGAAAGACCCAGGTTGGGGTTGTTGTCAGTGACAAGATGGACAAGACAGTTGTTGTCAGGGTCTCGCATCTTGTGAAACATCCCGTCTATAATAAGTACATTAAGCGTAGTGTTAAATATAAGGCACACGATACTGATAATAGCTGCAAAACAGGAGACAGGGTGCTGATTGTGGAAACGCGCCCCCTGAGCAAAGACAAGCGCTGGAAAGTTCGTCAGATTATCGACAGGGTCGAATAGCAGGAGTGTTCACATGATTCAGATGCAAACTGTACTCGATGTGGCGGACAACTCGGGGGCCAAAAAACTTTTCTGCATAAAAGTGCTCGGCGGATCGAAGCGCAAGTATGCCGGGGTTGGCGACATCGTTGTTTGTTCAGTCAGGGAAGCTGTTCCTAACGCAAAAGTCAAAAAGGGCGATGTGGTCAAGGTTGTCATTGTTCGCACCGCAAAGGAAATCGGGCGTCCGGACGGTTCCTACATCCGATTTGACGATAACTCTGGTGTTGTAATCAACAACCAGCGCGAACCCGTTGGCACCCGTATTTTCGGGCCGGTCGCCAGGGAACTCAGGGCCCAGAAGTTCATGAAGATTATTTCTCTGGCCCCAGAGGTTCTGTAAATCATCTCCGTGGAGAAAGTTCAATGCTCGATAAAAAGTTTCATATCAAAAAGGGCGATACCGTCTCTGTCGTAACAGGCAAGGACAAGAGCAAGACCGGCACGGTCCTCCGTATTCTTCCGAAAAGAGATGGAGTGCTTGTGGAAGGACTCAATATCGTCAAGCGCCACACGCGTGCACGTGGTAATGAGCCTGGCGGCATAGTGGAAAAAGAGGCCCCCCTCCATGTGTCTAACGTAATGCTCTACTGTGGCAAGTGCGAAAAGCCGGTGAGGGCAAAGAAGGCCATCCTCGAAGACGGCAAGAAGGTTCGCGTCTGCGTCAAGTGCGGCGAAGCCTTTGATAAATAGGACTGGAGGGGAAGATGGCAAGGCTTAAAGAGCTTTATCATAAAGAGATCGTCGAACAGCTGACAAAAGACTTCGGTTATTCGAACGTCATGCAGGTACCGAAGATCGAAAAAATCGTCGTCAATATGGGGCTTGGTGAAGCGATCCAGAATGTCAAGATCCTTGACTCGGCTGTCGAGGAGCTTGCCGCAATAGCGGGACAAAAGGCCGTCATCACCAAGGCAAAGAAGTCGATCGCTGGCTTCAAACTTCGCCAGGGGATGCCGATCGGCTGCATGGTCACCCTGCGCCGCGAAAAGATGTATGAGTTCCTTGATCGACTCATCAACGTGGCGCTCCCTCGCGTTCGCGACTTCAAAGGCGTTTCTGCCAAAGGGTTCGACGGACGGGGCAACTACTCGCTTGGTGTTAAAGAGCAGCTTATTTTTCCTGAGATCAACTACGACAAAATCGACAAGATCAAGGGTCTGAACATAACCATTGTAACGTCGGCAAAGACTGATGAGGAGAGCAGGGCTCTTCTCAAGCATCTCGGCATGCCGTTCAGGCACTAACATCTGTGGAGGACTACCAGTGGCAAAGACATCAATGATCATAAAGGCTCAAAGGGGCAGCAAATTCAAGGTTCGCGAGTATAATCGCTGTCCTCTGTGCGGGAGACCACGGGCCTATTATCGCAAGTTCGATATGTGCCGGATCTGCCTGCGTAAGCTTGCCTCGGCCGGACAGATTCCCGGCGTGATCAAGTCAAGCTGGTAACCAGTTAAACGGTAAATATAAAGAGGAGTACGTTCCATGTCGATGACAGACCCCATTGCCGATATGCTGACGAGGATACGCAACGCCAACATGGCGCGACTGCAGAAGGTCGACATTCCCTCGTCGAACCTCAAGGTGAACCTTGCCAATGTTCTTAAGGCAGAAGGCTTCATCAAGAACTACAAAGTTATAGCTGACAGCCGCCAGGGCGTTTTGCGCGTCTACCTGAAGTATATTGACGAAAAGGACCCCGTGATCAACGAGATCAAGCGGGTCAGCAAGCCCGGGAGTCGTGTCTATGTCGGGAGCGATAAGATTCCGAGCGTGAAAAACGGTATGGGTGTAGCGATATTGTCGACCTCCAAAGGACTGATCACCGACAAGTCAGCCCGCGAAGCCGGGGTTGGCGGAGAAGTTCTCTGCACGGTGTGGTAATTATAAGGGATCAAGGAGTCATAACGTCATGTCCAGGATTGGCAAACGTCCTATTGAAATACCGAGCGGGGTCAAGGTCGAATTCAGTGATTCCGTCCTGACGATCGAAGGGCCCAAGGGAAAACTGTCGCGGCAGGTGATGGATGGAGTATCCCTTGAAATCACCCCTTCAAGCATTGAGGTCAAGCGTGCGGATGACGGCCTGAAAGCACGGTCTGCACATGGTCTCACCCGTACACTCGTGAACAATATGGTTGTCGGGGTAACGAAAGGCTTCGAGCGTGCCCTTGAGATCAACGGGGTTGGCTACCGGGCTGAAGCGAAGGGCGATGTGCTCAACCTCAGTCTCGGGTACTCCCACCCGATCAACTATGCGCTTCCGGCGGGAATCATCGTCGAGGTCGATAAGATGACCAAGCTTGTCGTGAAGGGGATAGACAAGGAACTCGTTGGTCAGACAGCGGCAAAGATTCGCTCGTTCCGCGGCCCTGAGCCCTACAAAGGGAAGGGGATCAAGTACGCTGACGAGAAGATTTTGAGAAAAGCCGGCAAAACAGGTAAAAAATAGCCGTTAAGGAGAAGAGAATTGAGTCCTCTTGCTCAGAAAAAAGTGGCCCACCTCAAGCGTAAGACGAGGGTGAGAAAGAAGATCCGCGGTACGACCGAGCGTCCGCGTCTTAATGTGTTCAAGAGCGCACAGCACATTTACGCTCAGATCATTGATGACACGACTGGAACCACGCTCGTTTCTGCCTCAACGGTACAGAAAGAGGCTTCAGAGAGCCTGAATCACTGCGGTAATGTCGAGGCTGCAAAACGGGTTGGCGCCCTGATTGCGAAGCGCGCTCTCGAAAAGAACATTGCGACCGTCGTGTTCGATAGAAACGGTTTCTTATATCACGGACGAATCAAGGCGCTGGCGGATTCGGCCCGTGAAAACGGCCTGACCTTCTAATCGGGAACAAGGAGGCATCAACTTGTACAAGATCAACCCCAATGATTTGAATCTTACGGACAAGGTTGTCCATATCAGCCGTGTTGCCAAGGTTGTTAAAGGCGGTAGGCGGTTCAGTTTTTCAGCCTTGGTTGTCGTCGGCGACGGTAATGGCTGTGTCGGTTACGGACTCGGCAAGGCGAACGAAGTCCCCGAAGCCATTCGCAAAGGGGTGGAGCAGGCAAAGAAGAACCTGATCAAAGTCCCGATTGTAGAAGGCCATACCATACCGTATGAAGTGCTTGGTCACTTTGGTGCGGGGCGCGTACTTATCAAGCCGGCTTCTGCCGGTACTGGTGTGATCGCGGGTGGCGCTGCCAGAGCCGTCTTCGAGGCGGCAGGTCTGCATAACGTGCTGTCTAAGTGCCTTGGATCTAACAACCCTCACAACGTGGTCAAGGCTGCTTTCAACGGTCTGGCGCAGCTGCGGAGCCCTGAAGAGATCATGGCACGCAGAGGCGTGACGGAATAGTGTGAGTTAACGGGGGAACGCATGTCGGCTGAACTTAAAATTACACTCGTCCGGAGCCATATCGGGACGACCAGCAAGCAACGCGCCGTACTCAACGGCCTCGGTCTGACCAAGGTCAACAAGACGGTCGTACTCAAGAACACTCCTGAAATCGTGGGTATGGTTCAGAAGGTCGCCCACATGGTGAAGGTAGTAGAGTAATCTCTCCAGAGGTGTATGAATGGAACTCAATGAACTCAGGCCTGCAGTTGGGGCAACCAAAGATAGAAAGCGGATCGGTCGTGGGCCGGGCTCAGGTCACGGTAAGACTGCAACCAAGGGACATAAGGGTCAGAAGGCCCGTAGTGGCGGCAGCGTCAAGCCCGGTTTTGAAGGCGGTCAGATGCCCATGCAGCGTCGTCTGCCCAAGCGTGGTTTTACTCCTTTGACCCGCAAGGAATACGCTCTCGTCAATGTCGGTCAGCTGGAAGTTTTTGAGGCTGGAAGCTGCATCGATGTTGAAGCGCTTCTCAATGCTGGGCTGATTGGGGGAGTCAAGGACGGTCTGAAGGTCCTCGCTGATGGCGATCTGACCAAGCCACTTACCGTCAAAGCGCATAAGTTCAGCGCAAAGGCTAAAGAAAAAATCGCGGCGGCAGGTGGTACTGTCGAGGAGATTTCACTTTGATCGATGCATTCCAGAACATCTTCCGAATACCTGAACTGAAGAAACGAGTGCTTTTTTCGCTGGGAATGCTGGCAGTTTACCGGGTCGGTTGTCATATCCCGACCCCAGGCATCGACAGCAACGCACTTGCGCACTTCTTCGCTCAAGCCCGTGGTACACTCCTCGGGCTTTTCGACATGTTTTCGGGGGGCGCGCTGGAGAAGCTGACCGTCTTCGCTCTGGGCATCATGCCCTATATTTCATCGTCCATCATTTTCCAGTTGTTGACGGTGGTTGTGCCTTCCATTGAGAAATTGTCCAAGGAAGGGGAGTCCGGCAGGAAAAAGATCATACAGTACACACGCTACGGTACGATAGTGCTCAGCGTGGTTCAGGCACTCGGTATCAGCATTGGCCTTGAGAGCATGCGCGGACCGGCAGGTGAACTTGTCGTTCCTAATCCCGGATGGGGCTTCAGGCTGATGACAGTCATCACATTGACCGCTGGGACGGCATTCATTATGTGGCTCGGTGAGCAGATGTCCGAGAAGGGGATCGGCAACGGAATCTCTCTTATCATCTTTGCTGGAATTGTCGCACGGATACCGACGGCCCTTCTCAATACTGGCCGCCTGATCAAGACGGGGCAGCTGTCACTGTTTGTGATCCTGCTTGTTGTGGCACTGATGTTTCTGGTAATTGCTGCAATCGTGTACGTTGAGCGAGGGCAGCGACGGTTGCCGATTCACTACGCGAAACGGGTTGTCGGGCTGAAGACATATGGTGGGCAGACCTCGCACTTACCACTCAAGGTGAATATGGCCGGTGTTATCCCGCCGATCTTTGCATCGTCCATCATCATGTTCCCGGCAACGGTCGCAAACTTTATAAACGTACCATGGGTCCAGACGGTTGCCAAAAGTCTGACTCCCGGCAACCTAGCCTACGAAATCTTTTATGTTGCCTTTATTATCTTCTTCTGTTATTTCTATACGGCTGTTTCGTTTAATCCCGTTGATGTTGCGGAGAACGTTAAAAAGCACGGCGGATATATACCCGGGATTCGTCCGGGCAAGGAAACGTCCGACTATCTTGATCGGGTGCTGACAAAGCTTACCTTTGCCGGAGCCTTGTATATCTCGGCTGTATGCGTTCTCCCGTCTGTGCTTGTCGGCAAGTTCAATTTGCCGTTCTACTTCGGCGGCACTGCTCTGCTCATTGCTGTAGGGGTTGGCATGGACACCGCGGCACAGATTGAATCCCATCTCATCACCCGAAGCTATGAGGGTTTTATGAAGGGTGTGCGGGTGCGGGGCGGGCGGTAATACTGGCGTGGAGTGTGCTGCATGAATCTGGTGTTTCTCGGTCCGCCTGGTGCCGGCAAGGGGACGCAGGCAAACCTGTTAACTCGTACGTATGAAGTCCCGCAGATTTCAACCGGCGAAATACTTCGCGCAGCCGTTAAGTCAAAGACCCCTATGGGGGTCAAGGCTAAAGAGTACATGGATCAGGGTGCACTCGTCCCTGACAGTGTCGTTGTCGGTATTGTAGAGGAGCGGCTAGCTTCGCCTGATTGTGCGTCCGGCTTTATCCTTGACGGATTTCCCCGTACCGTTGCCCAGGCCGATGCACTCAAGCAGGTGCTTGGTGCGTTGGGTAAGCAGATAGAGCACGTCGTCTCGTTTGAAGTCGACAAGGGTGTGCTTCTGGAGCGTATCGTCGGTCGCAGGGTGTGCCGTGCATGCGGACGGGCATTTCATGTCAAATTTGATCCACCCCTCGTTGACGGTGTCTGTGATGCGTGTGGTGGAGAGCTCTATCAGCGTGATGACGACCGCGAAGACACCATGCGGCGTAGGCTTGAAGTTTATGATGAGCAGACAGCGCCCCTGAAATCATATTATGAGGGTGAGAGGCTCCTGCGGAAAGTGAATGCTCTGGAGCCGATCGAAGATGTACAGCGTCAGATTGTGAAGCTTGTCGAGAGTTGTAACGGGTGATCATACTCAAGTCACCTCGTGAAATTGAAAAGATGCGGGTGTCCGCCAGGATAGTCGCTGAAGTTCTTGAGATTCTCAAGGCTTGCATTAGGCCGGGCGTAACCACTCTGGAGCTCAACGAGCTGGCCGAGCTTGAGGCGAAGAAGCGCAAGGCGCGACCGGCATTCAAGGGTTATAACGGTTTTCCCTATTCGCTCTGTTGTTCGGTTAACGAGCAGGTTGTTCACGGTATGCCGAATAGCCGGGAGTTGGTCGAGGGTGACATAATCAGCCTCGATTTTGGTGTTGTTGTTGACGGGTTTTATGGCGATGCAGCCGTTACCGTTCCCGTCGGAAGGGTAAAGCCCGGTGTGCTTGATCTCCTTGCCGTAACCGAAGAGTCGCTTTGTCGGGCGGTTGAGGCATCAGTAGTCGGCAACCGGCTTTCGGATATATCGCACGCAGTGCAAAGCTTTGTTGAGGAACGCGGCTATTCTGTTGTGCGCGAATTCGTTGGACACGGCATTGGTAAAAATCTTCACGAAAGCCCCCAGGTGCCCAACTTCGGAGAGCCGGGGCGCGGCGTGAAGCTCAAGGCCGGGATGGTACTGGCCATCGAGCCGATGATCAACGAAAAGGGGCATCAAGTTAAAATCCTCAGTGATGGATGGACCGCAGTCACCTGTGACAAGGGCATGTCGGCTCACTTTGAGCATACAGTGGCAATTACGGAGAATGGTCCGGATATACTGAGCAAGTTATAGCACCAGCGAAGCACGCGAAAGGAAATGTCTATGAAAGTCAGGGCATCCGTAAAAAAGATTTGCGACAAGTGCAAAATTGTTAAACGCAAGGGTGTTGTGCGCGTTATTTGTGAAACCCCGAAGCATTCCCAAAGACAGGGTTAAGAGACTAAGAGGAGGAGCTGGCATTGGCACGCATTGCAGGCATTGACCTACCGAGGAATAAGCGCATTGAGATAGCGCTCACGTACATTTTCGGAATCGGGCGCACGACCGCTCAGCGGATTCTGGCCGAGACCGGCGTTAGCGCAGACACGCGGACCGACAATCTTGCCGAGTCAGAGGTCGCCAAGATCAGGGACTACATCGACAAGAACCTCAAGGTGGAGGGTGACCTCCGTCGCGATGTGTCCATGGATATTAAGCGTCTCATGGATCTTGGATGCTATCGCGGCTTGCGCCATCGGAAAGGGCTTCCGGTGCGTGGCCAACGGACCAAGACCAATGCCCGTACGCGCAAAGGGCCTGCCAGAACTGTTGCAGGCAAGAAGAAATAGAACAAGCATTCTGGAGGAATAATGGCTAGCCCTTCTAAAAAAGTCGTTAGGAAAAAAAAGGAAAAGAAGAATATCCCCAACGGCGTTGCACATATCCAGGCAACGTTTAACAATACGATCATAACCATCACCGATCCCGTGGGGAACGTCGTGGCATGGTCTTCAGCCGGCTCCAAGGGCTTCAAGGGGTCGCGCAAGAGCACTCCCTTCGCCGCTCAGATCGCGGCTGAGGAGTGTGCACGCAAGGCTCAGGAGCATGGCATGCGGAGCGTGGAGGTTTTCGTAAAGGGACCGGGGTCCGGACGCGAGTCGGCCCTTCGCGCACTCCAGGCTGCCGGCTTCCACGTCAATTTCATACGGGACGTGACGCCGATTCCTCATAACGGCTGCCGTCCTCCCAAGCGCAGAAGAGTCTAACATTTCTCATTTATAGACACGAATAAGGAGGTCAGAGTTGGCTAGATATACAGGTCCTTCCTGCCGGCTGTGCAGAAGGGAGAACATGGAGCTGTTTCTGAAGGGTGAGCGGTGCTATACCGATAAGTGTGCCATTAAGCGGCGTAATTATCCGCCGGGACAGCATGGGCAGGGACGGCCGAAGGTCTCCAACTACGGCGTTCAGCTGCGCGAAAAGCAAAAAGTGAGGAGGATCTACGGCATCCTCGAGAAGCAATTTCGGAGCTATTTCCAAGAGGCGGATCGTCTCAAGGGAGTTACTGGTGAGAATCTGCTCTCGCTGCTTGAGCGCCGTCTGGACAATGTGGTGTACCGGCTTGGTTTTGCCGCTTCCCGCACCGAGGCCAGAATCCTCGTTCGGCATAATCACTTCACGCTGAACGGCAAGAAGGCGAATATTCCTTCGATCCAGCTCCGTGCTGGCGATGTCGTTGAACTCAAGGAAAAAAGCCGGAAGATAGCGTGTATCAATGAGTCTCTTGATGCGGTTGTGCGCAGGGGCATTCCCCAGTGGCTTGAGCTTGAGAAGGACGCTTACAAAGGTGTCGTGAAAACTCTTCCCGTGCGTGAAGACATTACGATGCCGATCCAGGAGCAACTGATCGTCGAGCTCTATTCGAAGTAATGTTCGCATAACCCGTCACAGGGAGGATATACATGTATAGAAACTGGCGCGACCTGATCAGTCCGAAGAAACTTCAGGTTGAAAGCGAGACGCTTACCAATAAATATGGAAAATTTTATGCAGAACCGTTTGAGCGCGGATTCGGCACGACTCTCGGCAACTCACTTCGCAGGGTCTTGCTTTCTTCGCTCCAAGGTGCAGGAATTACCTCTGTAAGGATCAAGGGGGTGCTTCACGAATTTTCTTCCATCCCCGGCGTAACCGAGGATGTTACCAATATCATTCTCAACCTTAAGGGCGTCAGCCTCAAAATGTACGGTACTGAGCCTAAGACCGTCCGGATTATCCATAAGGGTGACGGTATTATCACGGCAGGTGATATCATTACCGACCCCCAAGTCGAGATCCTGAATCCGGAACACCACATCGCCACATGCTCCAAGGATGCAAATCTTGAAATGGAGATGGTGGTGAAGGTTGGCAAGGGCTATGTGCCCGCAGACCGGAATCGCGATGAGAAGGCTCCCGTTGGCACGATTCCGATTGATGCCCTGTTTTCACCGATCCGCAAGGTTAACTTTACGGTTTCAAACGCCCGCGTCGGTCAGATGACCGATTATGACAAGCTGACGCTTGAGGTGTGGACCAACGGCAGCGTGATCCCGGAAGACGCGGTCGCCTTTGCCGCCAAGATCCTCAAGGAACAACTGAGCATTTTCATTAACTTTGACGAGGAAGCTGAACCGAGCGGCGAGGCTGAAGTTGGCGAAGGGGAAAGCCCCATCAACGAGAACCTCTATCGTTCGGTCGATGAACTCGAGCTTTCCGTGCGCTCTGCTAACTGCCTCAAGAACGCAGGCATTAAGCTTATTGGCGAGCTTGTGTCCCGGACCGAGGCCGAGATGCTCAAAACGCAGAACTTCGGCCGCAAGTCGTTGAACGAGATCAAGGATATACTCGCTGAGATGGGCCTTACGCTTGGTATGAAACTGGAAGGGTTCCCCGATCCGGAAGTCATGCGCAGGCTGCGCGGCGAGCGCAAGGATGAAGAATAATTCGTACGGTTGCCGGAAGAAAGGAACATAGGTCATGCGTCACAATAAGGCGGGAAGAAGGCTGGGAAGAACGACGAGTCACCGTATCGCCATGTTCAGGAACATGGTGACCTCGCTCTTTGCCCACGAGCGGATCACTACGACTGATGCCAAGGCAAAGGAGCTGCGCTCCATAGCCGAGAAGATGATCACCCTCGGCAAAAGGGGTGATCTCCACGCGGTGCGTCAGGCAGCCTCATATATTCGCGACAAGAAGGTCGTCACTAAGCTTTTCTCCACTATCGCGCCCCGTTATAAAGAGCGCGACGGAGGCTATACCCGTATCATCAAGCTGGGCATCCGGCCAGGTGATTGTGCACCTCTTTCCGTAATCGAACTCGTTGAAGAACAGTTCGAGAAGAAGGTGAAGAAGAGCAAGCCGACTGCGCCTGCGCAAGCTGTTGCCACCAAACCTGCGGTAGAGGAAACGCGCGAGGCTGCCGCTGCGCAGCCCCAAGAGCCTGAAGTCGAAATCTCCGAAGTCAAGGATCCGGCAGAGGAGTGCGAAGCCAAGGCCGACTAAGCCTGCACGATAGCTGAGTATGCAACAGAGAGGCACGGGAAACCGTGCCTCTCTTTTTGCGCTAACCCGATAGGTTACACGTACACGTCAATAAGTGCGCCCGAGCTGCCGGCCACAGCGCCCGCACCGCTGATGAGCGAAACAGCTGCACGCCCCTCCAGTTTCTGAGACTCCAGTACCTTATCCGCTACAAGCACGGATGATTCAGCTGCTCGCGCAACCGAGATGCCGGATGCTACGCTGCTTATGTTCACGTGAGCCCTCCTTTCCGACGTCAGGCCATATCGAGATGAACCCAACCGATAGTCACTAGGCGTGTCGGATATATCCTACGCATGTCCCCTCTGATATCTCATCGGCGCCGGGCGCCAGGACTTGAGCCGTGGAATGATACGCTCCGCTGAAAGGCGGTTGCATCGTCTCGGGGGAGCGATACAATAATGTTCCTGAACTTCGACAGTCACTGGGGGGACCATGAACTGCGGACGGATTCGTTCCCTGCTTCAGGGGGGGGAGGCCACGGCCGGGCCGGTGATATACTGGATGAGCAGGGACCAGCGCGTTGCCGACAACTGGGCTTTAATCCACGCCCAGAAGCTCGCACTGGCCCGTAGCGCACCGCTTGGGGTGCTCTTCTGTCTTGCCCCACGTTTTCTCGGCGCGACCGCACGCCAGTATCGGTTCATGCTCAAAGGGCTGGAGCAGGTTCGGGCCGCGCTGAATCGGCTTGATATTCCCTTCTTTCTCGTGACCGGTGATCCCAAGGGGGCGGTCGCGGCCTTCACGAGGCGGCACAGGGTTTCGTATCTGGTTACCGATTTTGATCCGCTTCGTGTCAAACGGGAGTGGAAACGGCAGGTGGCAGGGGAGATATCAATCCCGTTCGACGAGGTGGATGCCCATAATATAGTCCCCTGCTGGATCACATCACAGCGTCAGGAGTGGGGGGCATACACCATCCGCCCAAAGATACACCGGCTGCTTCCCGATTTCATGGAGCCGTTTCCGCCTCTGCAACGTCACCCGTTTCCGTGGCAGGGAGCGCTGCCTTCAGACGCCGAGTGGCGTGAGACTTTTACGGGGATGACCTTGGACGAATCGGTGCCCGAGGTCAGCTGGCTCGCGTCGGGAGAAGAGGCAGCGCAGGCCGCTTTGGCCAGATTTCTTGAAGACGGTCTGGCGGGCTACGCAACCCGGCGCAATAATCCTGCAGTAATGGGACAGTCGGGATTATCCCCCTGGCTCCATTTCGGCCAGCTTTCCGCCCAGAGGGTCGCGCAGGCAGCGTTTGCTGCCGCCGCGCCGATAGAATCGCGTGATGCCTTTCTTGAAGAATTGATCGTACGTCGGGAGCTTGCCGACAATTTTTGCTATTACAACGATGCCTACGACCGCTTCGACGGTTTTCCCGAGTGGGCGCAAAGAACCCTCAACCGGCATCGGCACGATCCTCGCCCCCAGTGCTATGAGCATGACGTGCTGGAGCAGGGACAGACCCACGATTCTCTCTGGAATGCAGCACAACTGGAAATGGTACGCTGGGGCAGGATGCACGGCTACCTGAGAATGTACTGGGCAAAGAAACTGCTCGAGTGGACCTCTTCGCCCGAAGATGCCCTCATGATTGCCATTCAACTCAACGACCGCTATCAGCTCGACGGCAGGGACCCCAACGGATACGCTGGCATTGCCTGGAGCATCGGCGGTGTCCATGATCGTCCCTGGGCAGAGAGACCCGTCTTTGGCACGATTCGCTTCATGAGCCGCGACGGCTGCCGGAGAAAGTTCGATACAGATGCCTACGAACGCCGGGTGATTATTAGTCCTGCCACATGTGCGGGAATAGCTCTGTGTAAATAACGGCACGTACAAGCAAGTTATTGATGAACGTCCTGATTTCTGGTAAGAATATCCAGCCGGGACAGTCGGAATAACCAGGGGCGCCCAAGGAGACTCCGGGGGGGCAGCCGCGGAGACGGGTGATCGTATGACTGAATTGACGGAGTTCGTAGAACGACAGTCGCGTCAAGTGCTGGTGGCGCTTGGCTACGTGCTCCTCATTCTTTTCGGCTTGGTCGACCACTTGGCTGACGGTCCGGGATTTGAACCGTTCTATGCCATCCCCGTGGCTCTCGTGACCTGGTATGGTGCGCGCACGGCCGGTTTTGCGGCCGCCTGCGCCGGCGGAATCGTCTGGGGGCTGGCAAACGGCGTGTTCATGGGTGAAGAGTTGAAGCCCGGCCCTACGCTGTGGACGCTTCTGTGGCAATTCGGACTGCTGCTCGCAATCGTTTTTCTGGTAGATACGGTCAAAAAATCCCGCCGGTTCATGGCGGCAACGGCGCGGACCGATCTGCTGACCGGCCTTGCCACGCGCACCTGCTTCGAAGAGCTCGCCCGGAGCGAAATCAGCAGGTCGAAACGGTACGGCCGACCTTTTACATTCATCGTTATCAGATTCAGCCCGCCTAATGGCGAACAGGCGGTCGGGCCAGGCTCTTTGCGGGATATCATGCCTGCGGCAGCTGTAGCCATCAGGCCGCAGCTTCGGGAAACCGATCTGTTCGCCCGGCTTGACGAGTTCACCCTGGCGGCGCTGCTGCCCGAGGCTACCCACGATCCGTCAAAGGTTGTGGTTCAGAAGATACTGGGCCTCCTTGCAGCGGTGCAGCGTGACCGGCGGTGGCAGCTGCGCTTTGGCGTCGGTGCGGTAACGTACGAGGCAGCGCCGGAGTCGACGGACGAGATGGTGAGACGCGGGGTGAAACTTGCCGATTCCGCAAGTCGTGCCGGTGGCGGAGCCGTCAAGTATGAAACCTGTCGGGACCCCGGCGCAGTGAACGGATGATTGGCGGCCGGGTGGCGATGCGTCTCCTGAGGGCAGCGGTCACTCCGCCGCTTTCGACAATGAGTGCCGGACGTATTCCGCGGGAACGCGATGAAACCATGGAAAGGGAGGTATCACATGCCTGACTTCGGAAATCCTTTTGCCGGACTAGCCAATGGACGCAAACTGACCCACGCGGAGCTCGTACGGGCAATCCGCTTCATGGTTGCAGCCGAGTACGAGGCGATCCAACTCTACATGCAGTTGGCCGAGTCCACGGACGACGAACTCGCCATTGCCGTTCTCAAGGATATTGCCGATGAGGAGCGGGTTCATGCCGGCGAGTTCCTGAAGCTGCTCTATCACTTGGCCCCTGATGAGGAAAAGTTTTACGCAGAAGGAGCCGAGGAGGTTGAGGAACTCGCGGAAGAGGTGAAAAAGCGGGCCAAGACCAAGGGTGGGAAATCGAAAAAGTCCTGACAGTGAGTATTGTCTTGGCATTCAGCTGAGCGCCCCGGAGCAATCCGGGGCGTTTTTCGTTCGAGAAGTGACGGGTTACCCCACCGATTTTTTGAATCGACCGACCGCAAAGAGCAGCACGACCGAACCCAGCAGTGCCAATGCGGCTAGCTGAGGCCACAAGATGCCGAGACCGATCCCTTTGAGGAAAATACCTCGAACAATGACGAGGTAGTAGCGGAGCGGGTTCAGATAGGTGGCATACTGGATGCTCGTGGGCATGTTTTCGATGGGAAACGCAAAGCCCGACAGGAGCATGGCCGGGAACGTGAACATGAACGAACTCATCATGGCCTGCTGCTGTGTCCGGCTGATGGTTGATATGAGCAGCCCGAATCCGAGGGTGCTCATCAGGAACAGGGCGGTTGAGCCGATGAGCAATAGGATACTGCCCCTGAGAGGGATTTTGAACCAGAAGAGCGCAATGCAGGTCACGATGGTGACGTTGATGTAGCCCACGATAGCGAACGGCACCAATTTGCCGACAATGAATTCCCATCGCTGGATTGGCGTGACGATGATCTGCTCCATGGTGCCGATTTCCTTTTCGCGCACCACGGCCATGCTGGAGAGCATCATTGTGGTGATCAGGACCATTGAGGCGATGACCCCCGGAACATAGTAGTTGCGGCTCTCCAGGTTTGCGTTGAACCACGCGCGGCTTTCCAGTTCGATGCCGTTGCCTCCCGTGGTCCTGCCGCTCTTTCGCAGGGAATAGTCGGTCAGGATCTGATCGCTGAACCGTTCGGCAATGGTTACCGAATAGCTCACGACGATCCTGGCGGTGCTCGGGTCAGTGCCGTCGACAATAATCGGGAGCGTTGCGGTTCGCCCGGCGCGGATGTTCTCTTCGAATCCCCGATTTATCTGCACCGCGGCCCGAACTTTTCCCCGATCCAGCAGATCGCGCAGTTCATCCCCCCGCTGCACCCGCTGGACGATGTCGAAGTAGCCGGAGCGCTCCAGCCGGGCAACGAGGTCGCGGCTCAGGGCACTGTTGTCCAGATCGTAAACCGCCGTGGCGATGTGCTTGACATCGGTGTTGACTGCGTAGCCGAAGAGGGTGATCTGGATCGCCGGGATAACGAGGATGATGAACCGCATCTTCGGGTCCCGCAGGATCTGGATTGCCTCTTTTATGAGCATGGTTTTCAAGCGATCAAACATGGCTAGCCCATTTTTTTGCGGAACTTCCGTACGGCCAGGGCGAAAATGAGCGTCCCGAACACGGCCAGGAAGAGGATGTCGCCGGCCAGCACCCTGATCCCGATCCCCTTCAGATAGATCCCCCGCAGGATGGTGACGAAATAGCGGGCCGGGATGGCGTGGGTGATTGCCTGAAGGGGGATGGGCATGTTGGCGATGGGGAAGACGAAGCCCGACAGGAGGAAGGCGGGGAGCAGCGTCGCCACCATGGCGAATTGGCTGGCCGCGAACTGACTTTTGCCGACGATGCTGATGAAGACGCCGAGGGCCAGGGCCACCAGGAGGAAGAGGATGGACGTTGCCAGAAGCAGCGGCCGGTCTCCCCGCGTGGGTACCTGGAAGATGAAGCGCCCCGCCAGGAGCGCCACCACGAGGTCGAAGAGGCCGATGCAGAAGTAGGGGACGAGTTTGCCTATGATTAGCTCCGCCCCGGTGAGAGGCGTGGAGATGAGCTGCTCCATGGTGCCGGTTTCCCACTCCCGCGCCACGGTGAGGGAGGTGAGGAGCGCGGCGATGACCATCATGATGACGGCGATGAGGCCGGGAACGATGGCGTTGCGGGAAACCAGGTCGGCATTGAACCAGACCCGCGGTTCCGGGGCCAGCGGCGGGCGGGGCGGCTGATCGGCCGAGCGCCGGATCTGGGCGATGATGAGGGACCGGCTGTACGTGCTGACGATGAATTCGGCATAGCCCAGGGCGGTGGTGGCCGTATTGGAATCGCTTCCGTCGACAATGGCCTGGACCCGGACCTGGCGGCCCGCCTGGAGATCCCCGGCAAAGCCGCGGGGGATGACGAGCGCCATAAGGGCGTCGCGCCGGTCGATGGCCCGTTCGATCTCCCGGTAGTCACCGGCGTATCCCCTGAGCGAGAAATAGCGCGAACCGCTGAACCGGCTCACCAGGTCGCGGCTGGCGGGCGTGGCGCTCTGATCCCAGACCACGAGGGGCACGTTGTCCACGTCAAGGGTCAGGGCGTAGCCGAAGAGAAAGAGCAGCATCATCGGGATGGCGATTCCCATGATGAGGCTCCGGATGTCCCGGAAGACGTGAATGAACTCCTTTCGGGCAACCGCTGTAATCCGCTGCAGCTTCATCGGCTGAACTCCCGCAGGGCGCCTTCTTCCCGATCGCGTGCTTCAATGAGGGATACGAAAACGTCTTCCAGCGAAGGAATGATCTTTTCGATGCGGTCGGCGGTGATTCTCCGGGCCGCGAGAACCCCTGCGATGGCCGGGACCGTTGCCACGGCGTCTTCCGTCACCACATGGAGCCCCCGGCCGAAGAGGGCGGCGTGCTTTACCCCGGGAATCGCCTCGATCTCTTCCATCAGTTCCTGGGGGCGGTCGCAGGCTACCTCCACGATTTCCTCAACCATCCGCTCGGTCTTTAACTCTTCCGGCGTGCCGAGGGCGATGAGCTCTCCCCGGTAGATGAGGGCGAGGCGGTCGCAGTACTCGGCCTCATCCATGTAGTGGGTAGTGACGAAGACCGTGACCCCCGCGCCGGCCAGGCGGTAGATCAGGTCCCAGAACGCACGACGGCTGATGGGGTCGACGCCGGAGGTGGGTTCGTCGAGAAAGACGATGGGGGGCTCGTGGAGGATAGCGCAGCCCAGCGACAGGCGCTGCTTCCAGCCGCCGGAGAGAATGGCGGTGCGGCTGCGGCGATGCTCTGCTAGCCCTGCCATGCCGATTACCCACTCCTTCCGCTCCTGCCGCCGCTCGACCGGAATTCTGTAGATGCCGGCGTAGAAGTCGATGTTCTCCTCCACGGTCAGGTCTTCGTAAAGTGAAAACTTCTGGCTCATGTAGCCGATGTTTTTTTTGATCTCCTCGGCCTGGCGGACGATGTCGAACCCGGCCACGGTGCCGCTGCCGGAACTCGGCGGCAGGATGCCGCAGAGCATCCGGATGGTGGTCGATTTGCCGGCCCCGTTGGGGCCCAGGAACCCGAAGATCTCCCCCCGCCGCACATCGAGGGATATCCGGTTCACGGCGATGAAGTCGCCGAAGCGGCGCTCCAGGTCCTGCAGGGTGACGGCGAATTCGGGCGCGGTCATGGCGCACCGTCCCGGGCGGGGAGGACCGACACGAAGACGTCCTCCAGGCTCGGTTCGATGGGGCGCAGACCCCTGAGAGGAAGCCCTTCCCGGGCCATGAGCGCCTCGACGGCGGAGCGGGTCCGATCCGGCGCCTCGGTCACCACGTGGACCCGGTCGCCGAAGAGCCCCACGGACGTGGTCCCGTCGAGTCCGGAGCGAAGGATGCGCGCCGCCTGGCGGGCGGCATCGGTGCGCACTTCGAGGATCGTTCCCCGCATCAGCCCCTTGAGCCGGTCAGGGGCGTCACAGGCCAAAAGCCGACCCTGGTGGATCAGGCCCACCCGGTTGCAGCGCTCCGCCTCGTCCAGGTAGGCAGTGGTCACGAAGATGGTCACCCCCTCCCGCAGGAGCTGGTAGAGGATGCGCCAGAAATCCCGGCGGGAAACCGGGTCGACGCCGTTGGTGGGCTCGTCGAGGAAGAGGATCCGGGGGGTGTGGATCAGGGCGCAGGCGAGCCCCAGCTTCTGCTTCATGCCGCCGGAGAGGTTGCCCGCTTGGCGGCGCCGGAATGGGGCCAGGTTGCTGAAGGCGAGCAGCCGGTCGATTGTTGCGTCGCGTCCCCGGCGGGGGATGCCGTAGATGTCGGCATAGAAGTGGATGTTCTCCAGCACCGTGAGGTCCGGGTAGAGGCCGAACCGCTGGCTCATGTAGCCGATTTCGGCCTTGATCGCCTCGGCCTCGCGCACCGTGTCCCGACCAAGCACTCGGGCCCGGCCTTCGGTTGGGTCCATGATGCCGCAGAGCATCCGCATGGTGGTGGTTTTCCCGGCCCCGTCGGAGCCCACGAGGCCGAAGAGTTCGCCCGGGGCGATGGTGAGGGTGAGGCCGTCCACGGCGGTGAGCTCGCCAAAGCGTTTGGTCAGGTTTTCGGTGTCGATGGCATGCATGGGTCAGGTATCCGGCGCTTTCCGGTCATGGACTCCCGGTGATGATCTCGGCATCGGCCGGCATCCCCGGCTTGAGCTCCCGGTTCGGGTTCGGGATGGCGATCTTGATGCGGTAGACGAGTTTCACCCGTTCCTTGTCGGTTTGAACGTTCTTGGGGGTGAACTCGGCCTCGGGAGAGATGAAGGTGATGGTCCCTTCGTAGCGCCGATCGGGCCAGGTGTCGTTTTTGATCCGCGCCTTCTGTCCCACCTTGATCCGCCCCAGGTCGGTTTCCGGGATGTAGGCCCTCAGCCAGGTGTTCGACAGGTCGCCGATCGTGATGATGGGGGTGCCTGCCGCCACCTGTTCCCCCGGCTCCACGTGCTTCGAGAGAACCAGCCCGTTCAGGGGGGCGGCCAGGGTGGCGTGGGAGAGGCGGGTACGTGCCAGGGCCAGGGCCTCGCGCGCCTGGTTGAGGCGGGCGCGGGCGGCGTCGATCTGTTCGCGGCGAGGTCCCCGGTGCATGAGCTCCTGCCGGGCCTGCACTTCGTGCAACTGGGCCTGGGAGGCATCTCGGGCAGCCTTTGCCGCATCGTAGTCGCGCCGGGAGATGACCTCGCGCCTGAAGAGCGCCTCCTGGCGGGCAAAGTCGGCCTCCAGCCGGTCGGCATCGGCCTGGGCGCGCTTCACGGCTGCGTCAGCCTGAGCGATCTCCTCCCGCCGGAAGCCGGTTTCCAGTTCACGCAATTGGGCCGCCAGTGCCTCTGCCTGCCGCCCCTCCCGGGCCACCTCCAGGCGGAGTTCATCGTCGTCCAGCCGCGCCACCACCTGGCCCGTCTCGACCATCACGCCTTCATCCACCAGGCGTTCGCGCACTGTGCCCGGTATCTTGAAGCCCAGTTCCACATCGGTGACCTCGATGTTGCCCGAAACCCTGACAATACCATCCGCAGTGCCGTTGCGACGCAGGAGCAGGGCGGCAATCACAGCCGCCGCCAGGAGAATCGCCGCGGCAATGAGTAGAGTCCTTTTCATGCACAACCCTCCGGAGCTTTCAGACGCTTTTTCTATTCTGGCACGATGAGCGGTGATGTAAAGACGTAATGACGGGGCCGGGCGAGAATAGGATTGGAACACTTTATGCTGAATAGAGGGGGAACAGAGGCGGGTTTTGGTGGATAAAACGAGATAAGGTGGTGATTTTAGTGCGAAGTGTCCTTATATGCGACGATGAACCGATTATCAGGATGAGCTTAAAAAATAAGCTCACGGAGCTTGGTTTCGATGAAATCGTGGAGTGCGGGGATGGCGAGCAGGCCGTTCGGATGGCGTTTGCCAAGCTTCCCGACGTCATCATTCTCGACGTGTCGATGCCGAAGAAAGACGGCATCGCGGCGGCCCGCGAGATCCGGCAGCGTCTGAAGGTGCCCATTATCCT
This sequence comes from Geobacter sulfurreducens PCA, assembly GCF_000007985.2. NCBI lineage: Bacteria > Pseudomonadati > Thermodesulfobacteriota > Desulfuromonadia > Geobacterales > Geobacteraceae > Geobacter > Geobacter sulfurreducens. The sequence goes on along the minus strand of NC_002939.5, from coordinate 3,105,589 downwards.
GCTGACGGCCTGCTATGATGCAGACACGGTTGCGCGAGCACGGGAAAGCGGCATCGGCGGCTTCCTTGCCAAGCCGTTCCGGGAGCAGGACCTCTGGCCGGCCATCGAGCTGGCCTGTGCCCATGCCGAAGAGGTGGAGCTCCTCAAGGAGCAGGTTGAGGACCTGAAGGAAACCCTGGAGAGTCGCAAGATCGTTGAAAAGGCCAAGGGTATCCTGATGCAGAACCAGGGGCTCACGGAGCCCGAAGCGTTCCGCAAGATGCAGAAGCTGGCCATGGACAAGCGCAAGAGCATGCGCCAGATTGCCGAGGCGATTCTGCTGACCGAAGCGTAGCGGCGGGAACGGATGGTGGTAAGGGGGCGCCCGGTGGGCGCCCTTTCTATTTTTTAGGCAGTTGAAGGACTGCTGCGGACGGATGGATGAAAAACACAATGTGGCATGCTGTGTGTGATTAATTGTTGTGCAGATGCATGGGAAAGAGGCGGCCGTGGAAATTGCTTGCCTGTAAAGCTTAGTTAATTCAGTGTGTTGCTGGTTGGCATGGACGGTGCTATACCACTATCAAACATACAGACGAGAATACGCCGGAGTATTCGCTGCTGAACGCAGGCAAGGGCGCCACCATTAAACGGAAATGGGGCGCCTTTTTTGTTGCCCCGAACATTCCCAGGCAGTCCACGGATTGGTGGACGAAAGGAGACAGGACATGAGACAGGTAGCGATCTACGGCAAAGGCGGCATCGGCAAATCGACCACGACCCAGAACACGGTGGCAGGTCTCGCGACCCTCGGCAAGAAGGTCATGATTGTCGGCTGCGATCCCAAGGCGGATTCCACACGCCTCATCCTCCACGCTAAGGCACAGGACACGGTCATGGACCTCGTTCGCGATATGGGTACGGTCGAGGATCTGGAGCTGGAGGACGTGCTCAAGGTCGGCTTCAAGGATATCAAGTGCGTTGAGTCCGGTGGTCCCGAGCCGGGCGTTGGCTGCGCCGGCCGCGGCGTCATCACCGCCATCAACTTCCTGGAAGAGAACGGCGCCTACACCCCCGACCTGGACTTCGTCTTCTACGATGTTCTCGGCGACGTTGTCTGCGGCGGGTTCGCCATGCCGATCCGCGAGAACAAGGCCGAAGAGATCTACATCGTCTGTTCGGGCGAGATGATGGCCATGTACGCTGCCAACAACATCTCCAAGGGCATTCTCAAGTATTCTTCTTCCGGCAAGGTACGCCTCGGCGGCCTCATCTGCAACTCCCGCAACACGGACCGTGAGGCCGACCTTATCGAGGCCCTGGCCGCCAAGCTCGGCACTCAGATGATCCACTTCGTTCCCCGCGACAACCAGGTCCAGCGCGCCGAGCTGCGCCGGATGACGGTCATCGAGTATTCTCCCGAGCACAAGCAGGCCCAGGAGTACCTGACCCTGGCCCAGAAGATCATCGACAACAAGATGCTCGTGGTGCCCACCCCGCTGGAGATGGAAGAGCTGGAAGATCTCCTCATGGAATTCGGCATCATCGAGGCCGAGGACGAGTCGATCGTGGGTGTGGCCGAGGTGGCAGCGAAGTAGCGAATGCGTGGAGGCAATCCCGGCACCGGCGTTCGGGAGCGTGTGATGCGGCGCAGCACTGCTGTGCTCATGCCCTGCTACCCACCCCCTCACCGGGCCGGCCTCAAAATCGTTCGCCAACGGTTCCGCGCAACCAGGTAAGGGCGCACACTGTGCGGCCTTTGACAGGAGAATACTTATGTCCAATGCAGCCAAAAGAGTTGAAGGAATAACCAAAGAGTCGACTCAGGAGATGATCGACAAGGTGTTGGAGGTTTACCCGGAAAAAGGGCGTAAGAAGCGCGCTCCACACCTGGCCCCCAACGACGGCGTCAGTTCCTGCGTAAAGTCCAACCGCAAGACCGTTCCCGGCGTCATGAGCGCCCGGGGCTGCGCCTACGCCGGCGCCAAGGGGGTCGTCTGGGGCCCCATCCGCGACATGGTTCACATCTCCCATGGTCCGGTGGGGTGCGGCTGGTACTCCTGGGGTACTCGCCGCAACCTGATGAGCGGCATCAACGGGGTCACCAACTTCGGCATGCAGTTCACGTCGGATTTCCAGGAAAAGGATATCGTCTACGGCGGGGACAAGAAGTTGAAGCAACTGCTGGAGGAGGCCAAGGGACTGTTCCCGCTGGCCAAGGGGATTTCGGTCCTGTCCGAGTGTCCGGTGGGCCTCATCGGCGACGACATCAACGCCGTGGCCAAGCAGTCCGCCAAGGAGCTGGACATCCCGGTCATACCCTGTAACTGCGAAGGGTTCCGCGGGGTCAGCCAGTCCCTGGGCCACCACATTTCCAACGACACCATCCGCGACTTCATCATCGGCACCCGGGAGTTTGCCGAGCCCGAGAGCCCGTACGACATCGCCCTTATCGGCGACTACAACATCGGCGGTGACGTCTGGAGCGCCAAGGCGCTGCTGGAGGAGATCGGCCTCAACGTGAAGGCCACCTGGACCGGCGACGGCGAGTTGGACCGGATCGCCGCCACCCACACGGTGAAGCTCAACCTCATCCACTGCTACCGCTCCATGAACTACATGTGCCGCGTGATGGAAGAGAAGTACGGCATCCCCTGGCTGGAGTTCAACTTCTTCGGCCCCAGCAAGATCAAGGAGAGCCTGCGCGCGATTGGTGAGCGGTTCGACGACAGGATCAAGGAGAACGTGGAAAAGGTCATTGCCAAGTACGACCCGATCATGCAGGCGGTGATCGACGAGTATCGGCCGCGGCTCGAAGGGAAGAAGGTCATGATCTACGTCGGCGGTCTCCGTCCCCGCCACACCGTGGGCGCCTACGAGGACCTGGGGATGGTGGTTGTCGGCACCGGCTACGAGTTCGCCCACGGCGACGACTACGAGCGGACCTCCCCCGAGATGCCGGTCGATACGGTCATTTTTGACGATGCCTCCGAGTTCGAGCTGGAGAAGTTCGCCCATCAGATCAAGCCCGACCTGGTTGCCTCCGGCATCAAAGAGAAGTACGTGTTCCAGAAAATGGGGCTTCCCTTCCGCCAGATGCACAGCTGGGACTACTCCGGTCCCTATCACGGCTACCAGGGATTCCCGATCTTTGCCCGGGACATTGACATGGCGGTGAATAGCCCCACGTGGTCGCTGATCAAGTCGCCGTTCTAGACGGAGTCCGCTTTTCCGCCATCTCGGCGTGCCTTCGTCATCGTTTGTGCGGCCTCCGCGCTCTTCATCGGCGCCACGGTCCTGACGAAAATCGGCGTCGGATGGAAAAAACAAAACCAAACCCGGTCGTGGGACGGATTGGTCCCCGGCCGTAAAGGAGAATCGCCATGAGCAACCAACTCGGACTCGCCGTCAAGCCGGTCACCGAATACGATGACGCAGAAGTAAAGAGAGTCGCCGAATGGATCAACACTGAAGAGTACAAGGAGAAGAACTTCGCCCGCCAGGCCCTGGTGATCAACCCGGCCCACGCCTGTCAGCCCCTGGGGGCCGAACTGGTGGCCCACGCCTTCGAGGGGACCCTGCCATTCGTTCACGGTTCCCAGGGGTGCGCCTCCTACTACCGCTCCACCCTCAACCGGCACTTCCGGGAGCCGGCGCCGGCCGTTTCCGATGCCATGACCGAGGACGGCGCCGTGTTCGGCGGCCAGAACAACCTCCACGAGGGGCTGGAAAACGCCATCGCTCTCTACAAGCCCAAGATGGTCGCCGTCTTCACCTCGTGCATGCCGGAGATCATCGGCGACGACCTGACCGCGTTCCTGAAGAACGCCCGCAACAAGGGGATCATCCCGGCGGACATGCCGACCCCGTACGCCAACACCCCGAGCTTCAACGGCTCACACATCCACGGCTACGACGCCATGCTCCTTTCCATCCTGCAGACTCTGACCGCGGGCAAACAGGTGGAGGGTCGCTGCACGGGCAAGCTTAACCTGATCCCCGGCTTCGACGCCAATACCGGCAACTTCAGGGAGTACAAGCGGATTCTCGAGGCCTTCGGCATTCCCTACACCATCCTCGGCGACATCTCCGACGTGTTCGATTCGCCCCTGGACGGCACGTACCGCCCCTATCCGGGCGGCACCACGCTGGATGACGCCGCCGACTCCATCAACGGCAAGGCCACCCTCAACCTGGGGCCCTATTCGGCGGCAAAGACCTTCTCTTGGGTTAAAGACTCCTATTCCGGTAAGCATGCGTCCCTTCCCATGCCCATGGGAGTCACCAAGACCGACGACTTCCTCAAGAAGCTGTCGGAGCTCTTCGGCAAGCCGGTCCCCGAGAGTCTGAAGGAGGAGCGGGGCCGGGCCGTGGACGCCATGACCGATGCCCACCAGTACATCCACAACAAAAAGTTCGCCGTCTACGGCGATCCCGACCAGCTCCTCGGCTACGTCTCCTTTCTGCTGGAGATGGGCGCCAAGCCCTATCACATCCTCTGCAGCAAGGGGACAAAGAAGCTGGAGAAGGAAATCCAGGCGTTGCTCGATACCTCTCCCTACGGCGCCGGCTGCAAGATCTACATCAACAAGGATCTCTGGCACATGCGGAGCCTGCTCATGACCGACCCGGTGGACGCCATGATCGGTGACACCCACGGCAAGTTCGCGGCCCGCGACGCCGGTATCCCGCTTTTCCGCTTCGGCTTCCCGATCTTCGACCGGGTCAACAAGCACCGCTACCCGATCATCGGCTACCAGGGCGTGGTCAATATGCTGACCGAGATCTGCAACAAGTTCCTCGACATCACCGACGAGACTTGTGAGGACCGGTTCTTCGAGATGATGCGGTAAGTTGACTGCGTAGGTGCCTGTAGCTCTGCAGGCTGTGAGTGGGAGCCGGATAGGGATTCCACTTGCAGCCTGCAGAAATGTATGATGTCGGCACAGTATGCGTGTGCTCCTCCCTTATGCCGACCACGGCAATTTCAGAGCGACGAGCGTAAGCGCGCTCACCAGAACCCACAGACTAACCGCCTGAACCAGAGGCCTGATTCCGACCTGTTTCACTACCTCCCTGCTCAGCCCGGCTCCGACCAAGAACAAGGTTACGACAAGGCATTGCTTGGCGACGCCAGCCAGTTCTCCCCAGAAATGTTCATAGGACGGCAACAGTGTCCTGATGGCTGCCGCGCCGAGAAATCCGATGATAAACAGCGGAATCCGGGCTTGCTGCTCGCCACCCTTGATCAGGGAGGCCGCCATGACGACCGGTGCTATCCAGATGGCTCTGGTAAGTTTGACTGTCGTCCCGATGGCCAATGCCGTGGCGCCATATGCCGATGTGGCGCCTACAACGCTGCTGGTATCATGGATGGCCAGTCCCGACCAGACGCCAAAGGTATTCTGGTCAAGCTGCAACCAGTGCCCTACCAGTGGAAACAGCAGCAACGCAGCGGAATTAAGGGTAAAGACCGTTGCCAGCGCTACGGCGGTTTCGTCACTTTTCGCCTTCAGAACCGGCGCCATGGCTGCGATTGCGCTGCCGCCGCAAATGGCGGTGCCGAACGAAATAAGGGCCGAGGTGTTGGTGCCCGTCTTGAACAGCTTGCCGAGGCCATAGCCCACCAAGAGCGTGCACGAGATACCGATTACGCTGTACCAGATGGAATCCTTTCCGGTTTGTATCACCTCGCCGAGGCTGAGCCCGAAGCCAAGTCCGACTACCGAGGCCTGCAGGAGCATTTTGCTATACCGGGCGGTCTGCCGTGGCCACGGATTTGCCTGCAAAAGGCCGAGGGCTATTCCCATGACCAGGGCCTGGGCCGTGCCGACCCACGGGGTTGCGCACAACGCCAGAAGTATGGTGAATGTCCCCCTGCGCAGGTTGCTGCCGTTCATGTCGCACTCCTTTCTGCATCTATTTAGTTGCATCATAGACCACCTTGAATATAATAAAAAATGAGTAATAAAAATTATTATGATCAGTATTATTTATAAGGGAAGACGATGGCGATTAGTCTGAGGCAGCTGGAAATATTCGAAAAAGTTGCACAATGCGAGCATGTAACACAGGCAAGCACTCAACTCTTTCTGACTCAATCGGCCGTGAGCATGGCTATCGCCGAATTGGAGCGAGTGGCGGGGGCTCCGCTTTTCGAGAGGCGCGGCAAGCGGCTGCTCCTGAATGACCGCGGCCGGAAAATACTGCCTGAAGCAGAAGAGGTGGTCAGGAGAACCCGGGCGATAGAGCAGTTTTTGGAAGATTCCGCCGGCGAGCCAAGGGGGGTCCTGAATGTCGGCGCAAGCACCACGATCGGCAACTATATCCTGCCTGAGCTGATTGCCGAATTTTCGGGGAACTATCCCGATGCAAAGGTATTGCTTACTATCGGAAATGCCCACCAGATAGAGCACGCATTGGAAAAGGGAGAACTTGATCTCGGCTTGATCGAAGGGATTCCGCATTCCGGCGTTCTTGACTCCACTCCCTGGAAAAAAGATGAGCTCGTTGTCGTGGTCGGCAAAGGGCACCCATGGGCATGCGATGGCGCAGCGTCGGTGGAGATGCTGGGAAATGCCCCGTGGATCATGCGTGAAACGGGCTCCGGGACAAGGGAGGTTTTTGAGGGCGCGATGGCGGGGAAAGGCATCTCCTTCTCGATCAGCCTGGAATTAGGGCATACCGAGGCGATCAAGAAAGCAATTGAGGCGGGGCTGGGGGTAGGCTGCCTTTCGAGGATTGCCGTTAACAGGGAACTGGAACATGGTTGGCTGGTTGAAATTGCGTGTCCGCTGGATTTGAAAAGAACCCTGTCACTCCAGACCAGGCAATCCGGGTACAAGACCAGATTGCTGTGCGCGTTTTGGTCGCTACTGAATCGGCATAAGGATATATAGCCATGTCTGCGGTTTAGGTGTAGAATTCAGTTGCCTTTCGGCCTGAACCAAAGCTCCAATGCAGTGCCCGAAAGACCCGAACAGGCAGATTGTGGAGGGATAATGAAATTGATCCGGCAACTGCTGTCTGCTGCGGCCCTGACAGTCACAATCGGGGTTGTCACCTACTTCGCCGTTACCAGGTACGTCGTACACAAGGCGGAGGAGAACCTCAAGAGCATTATCCTCTCTCATCGATCATTCCATGCGTACATCCAGCAGGTGATGCATCCCACCTACTACAAGGCCAAGGATGAGGGCAAGATTGCCCGTGATTTCTATGCGCCGCAACTCCTCTCTTCATCCTACATGACCAGAGTCATGCACGGCCTCTTCAACAAGGAGCGGGAAAAGGAGGGGCTCCCGCTGGTGTACTACAAAATGGCTTCGCAAAATCCAAGGAACCCGGTGAACATTGCGGACGAGCGGGAGGCCTATCTCCTCGGGCTATTCAATACCCGGCGCGACCTCAAATCCCATTCCGAGATCAGGACCATTGACGGGAAAAAGTACCTTCTCTACGCCAAACCGTTTCTCGAAACCAATCAGGCGTGCCTGCGCTGCCACGGCAATCGCGCTGATTCGCCAATCGGGCTGCAGCAGATCTATTCCGGCCAGGGCGGTTTCAATGAGTCGGCCGGGACAATTCGTGCGATCGAATCGATCCGCATCCCTCTGGACGATGAATTTACAGCGGCATTCGTTGCCACGACCGCCTCATTGACGGCGGCAGTGATCCTCGCCGGCCTCTTTTTCTTCAACACGAGGCTGCGTCAACGCGTCAGGCAAAGCACCGAAGCACTTGCGGAAAGCGAAGAGAACTATCGCCACTTCACCACCCTCACATCGGACTATGTCCACAAGTGCTCGCGCAAGGGGAAGGAGCCATATCGAATCAAGTGGATCGGCGGTGCATTGAATGCAATCTCCGGCTACAGCAGCGAGGAGATGTTCGCGCGCGGTTGCTGGCTCTCAATAGTCCACCCTGACGATAAGCACCCGACGGCAGAGGCCCTTGCTAGCCTCAAGCCGGGCGATATCAGGGATATATCGTTCAGGATCATAGCCAAAGATGAGAGTATCCGGTGGATAACGGATTCCTGCCAGTGCGAACAAGGTGCAACGGAGGACGAACTGATCCTCTACGGTGCGGCCTCGGACACCACCGACCGCAAGAAGGCCGAAGCGTTGCTGCATTTAACCCGCGCCAGCGTCAATGCCGTATCCGACGCGATTTTCTGGATCACGCCCGACGCCCGTTTTGTAGATGTCAACGAGGCCGCGTGCCGCACTCTTGGCTATTCCCGCGAAGAACTGTTGAACCGTGGGGTCTTCGATGTAGACCCCGACTCCCCGCCTGAAGTATGGGCGCAGCACTTCCCGGAACTTCGCAGGCAGGGAACCCTCCGGTTCGAGTCGCGCCATCGCACTAAAGATGGCCGCATTATTCCGGTCGAGATCGTTGCCAACTATATTCGTCACGACAACGATGAGTTCAATTGTGCTGTTGTCAGGGACATCACCGAACGCAAGCGCGCTGAAGAAGAACACGAGAGCCTTGAGAAACAGCTCCTTCATGCCCAGAAACTGGAGAGCCTCGGCGTGCTCGCCGGCGGCATCGCCCATGACTTCAATAACATCCTGACGGCAATCGTCGGCAATACCGACCTCGCACTGATGCGTCTCAATCCCGAATCACCGGTGCGCGACAACCTGGCGCGAATCGAACGGGCTGCCAACCGGGCATCCGATCTTGCCAAGCAGATGCTCGCCTATTCCGGCAAGGGTAAATTCGTCATCGAACCGATCGATCTGAACCGGCTGGTCGAAGAGATGACCCATATGCTGCAAGTCTCCATTTCCAAGAAGGCCGTGCTCCGCTTCAATTTTGCCGACTCTCTGCCCACGGTCGATGCCGATGCCACCCAACTCCGCCAGATCATCATGAACCTGGTTATCAATGCCTCAGAGGCGATTGCCGATAAGAGCGGCGTCATCGCCATCAGCACGGGGTGCATGCAGTGCGACAGGAAGTATTTAAGCAACGCCTGGCTCAATGAGTCGATCCCCGAAGGACTCTACGTCTGGCTGGAGGTTGCCGACACCGGTTGCGGCATGGACAGGGAGACCGTGTCGAAGATCTTCGACCCGTTCTTCACAACCAAGTTTACCGGCCGCGGCCTGGGGATGGCTGCGGTGCTGGGCATCGTACGCGGGCACAAGGGGGCGATACGGGTCTACAGCGAGCCCGGCCGGGGCACGACGTTCAAGGTGCTCCTGCCGGCCGGCGACAAACCCAAAGACCTGTTCAATGGCGATCAGCAGAAGCAGGCGGTGTGGAAAGGATGCGGCACTGTCCTGTTGGTCGATGACGAGGAAACGGTTATCGGCATCGGTGCTGAGATGCTGAAAGAACTCGGGTTCGATGTCCTGACCGCCATGGACGGCCGCGAGGCGCTCGAAGTGTTTGCGCAGCACCAGGAAAAGATCTGCTGTATCATTCTCGATCTCACGATGCCCCATCTGGACGGCGAACAGACCTTCCGGGAGCTGCGGCAGCTCAAGCCCGACGTTAAGGTAATCATGTCCAGCGGCTATAACGAGCAGGAGATCAACCAGCGCTTTGCCGGAAAGGGGCTGGCAGGGTTCATCCAGAAGCCGTACCGGCTGTCCATGCTTAAGGAGACCATCAGGAACGTTCAGCAAGACTGACGTGAACCGCTTGATGTACCAGTCGAACTCTGTGTCCGCAGCAAAAAGGGCGCTCTCCATCGGGGAACGCCCTTTTCGCTGCAGGGAGGGAGTGCACGATCGTCAGATTTCAGGCAGGGAGAAATAGAACGTTGCTCCGCCGTTGACTTTGCCCTCTGCCCAGACCCGGCCGCCGTGCCGTTGGATGATCCGCTGGACTGTTGCCAGACCGATGCCGGTGCCGGGGAACTCGCCGCCGTGCAGCCGCTGGAAGGGGCGGAACAGTTTGTTCACGTAAGCCATGTCGAAACCGGCGCCGTTGTCCCTGACGAAGAAGACCGTCTCGCCATCGATCACGGCGCTGCCGATCTCGATTCGCGCCCGGGACGTCTTGGCGGTGTACTTCAGGGCGTTGCCCATCAGGTTGAGCAACACCTGCCGGATCAGGGTCCGGTCGGCCTGCGCCGTAAGATCGCCGGCAATGACCCAATCAACGGCGCGGTAGGGCTCGGTTTCCTGAAGCATCGATGCGACCGATGCCGCATTTTTGCTCAGGTTAACGGTGCCTTTACGCAACTCGACCCGGCCCACCCGCGAAAGCTCCAGCAGATCGTCGATCAGTTGCCCCATCTTGCCGCTTGCCGTACAGATGCGTTCGAGGTAGTAGCGGGCCTCCACGGGGATCTGATCGCTGTAGTCCTCGATAACCAGATTGCTGTAGCTGTTGATGTGCCGCAGCGGCGCCCGCAGATCATGGGAAACCGAATAGCTGAAGGATTCCTGCTCCCGGATGGCTTCTTCCAATTGGCCGGTTCGTTCCATGACGCGCCTGTCGAGTTCCCGGTTGAGCTTGCCGATGGTTTCCTCTGTCTGCTTGCGTTCGGTGATGTCCTGGATCGTCCCGATCATGCGGACCGGCCTGCCCTCGTTGTCGCGGGTGAACTCTCCCGTGCCGTAAACCCAGCGTTCCTGGCCGTCAGACGGGCGGATGATCTTGTACTCCATGTTGAACCATGTCCGCTCGGTGAGAAGCGACGCGAAGTAGTCCTTCATCTTCTCCCTGAACTCCGGGTGAATCAGATCGAGCCAGAATTCAAGGTTTTTGGGGGTAGCCGTGTGTATGCCGAAGATCCGGTCCAACTCGGCGGAGCATTCCCAATTGTCGTGCACGATATCGTAATCGTAGGTGCCGAGACAGCCGATCCGCTGGGCCTCCCGCAGCAGCCACTCGCGGTTGCGCAGCGCCTCTTCCGCTGTTTTGCGTTCGGTGATGTCCTGATGGGTGCCGATGAGGCGCAGGGCTTTTCCCCGGCGATCCCTGTTCACGGCCGACCCCCGGCCGAGAATCCAGCGCCAACTGCCGTCCTTGGCCTTCATGCGGAACTCTGCCTGGAAGCCCTGTGTTCTCCCCTCGACACAGTCTATGTTGGTGCTGATGGCCCGTTCCCGATCTTCCGGGTGCAGGAGCTCCATCCACACCTGGAAAGAGGGGGAGAAGTCCTCCGGCTCGTACCCCAGGATCCGGTAGTAGGCCGGGCTGAAGTAACCACTATCAGCCGCGATATTCCAGTCCCAGATGCCGTCGGTGGTTGCCTCCATGGCAAGGCGGAAGCGTTCCTCGCTTTTCCGGAGGGCCTCTTCGGTCTGCTTGCGTTCGCTGATGTCCCGGATAAAGGTGTGGAAGCAGCGCGAAGCGGGCTGAAACGTCGTGCTGACCTCAACGTCGATGACGGTGCCGTCTTTGCGGCGGTGGCGGACTTCGAAGCGCTCGGAACCTTGTTCGACGATGTCCCGGATGTGTTTCTGCGTCTCCTCCACGCTTTCGGTCGCGTCGATGTCGTGAAGGGACATGGTCAGCAGTTCTTCCCGGCTGTATCCCAGAATGTGGCAGCATGCGTCGTTGACTTCCACGACGTTGCCGTGGAGGTCTACCACCCAGAAGCCGTCCATGGATGTGCTCTTGATGATCCGGTAGCGCTCCGCGTGCTCCTGCAGCTGCAGCCGGACGTCCATGAGGTCGGTGATGTCATGCAGGATGCACATCAACTTGCCGCAGATCGACCCCGCGACCTCTACCAGGCGCCGGCTCCCGTCCTTCCTGGTTATGATTTCCCGCCGCACAACGGGAAACCCGGTTGCCCGGTCGGCGTCGAACCGACTCCTGGCCCTTTCGTGCTCGGAGCCGAACAGGGAGCGGAACCACGCGTCAAGGGATGAGAGTTCATCTCGCCGGTACCCGGTGAGGGCTTCAGTCGCACGGTTACAGAACACCCGCTCGTCCTCGATCAAAAGGGCCGGCGCCGGCATGCAGTCCACAACTGCTGTGAGGGTGCTCAGATCGGCTATATCACGTGACGGGGCTTCTGTGCTCATTCAGTCACCGGAGTGCAATGTTTGTGGGGGGAGTGTCGAGAGAAATGTTTATTCTATTTGTTTAGTATGCGCAGTGCAAATTAGTTTTTGTTACCATAATGCAACCAGCCTGGATGACGATTGCGCGTCCGGGGCCGCGGGCAGTCATCCCGGGGTGAAAACTGCATGTTCCGTGCCTTAAATAAAAAGGCGCGTCCCGCACCGGGACGCGCCTTGATGCTGCACCGGCGGCGCTTTACCAGTTTTCTCCGAGCAGTTCGAAGTGTGCCTTGGGATGGGCGCAGGCAGGGCACAGCTCCGGCGCTCCGGCGGCGGTGTGGAGGTAGCCGCAGTTGCGGCAGCGCCAGACTACTTCACCTTCGCGGGTGAAGACCCGGTTGTTCTCGATATTGGCGAGCAGGTCACGATAACGCTTCTCGTGCTGCTTTTCCGCCACGGAAATGGCCCGCCAGACCGCCGCGATTGCCGGAAATCCCTCTTCCTGGGCCACCTGGGCGAACGCCGGGTAGAGGTCGGAATGCTCTTCATGCTCGCCCATGGCGGCGGCCAGCAGGTTTTCGGCAGTGGTCCCGATCTTGCCAGAGGGGAAGCAGGCGGTGATTTCCAGGTCTCCCCCCTCCAGGAACTTGAAAAAGCGCTTGGCGTGCTCCTTCTCCTGGTTGGCGGTTTCCTCGAAGATGTCGGCGATCTGCACGTACCCTTCCTTGCGGGCGGCGGCGGCAAAGTAGGTGTAGCGGTTGCGTGCCTGGCTTTCGCCGGCAAATGACTTCAGCAGGTTCTGCTCGGTTTTGGTGCCTTTCAGTGACATGTACAGCTCTCCTTTCCAGCAGTGGTTGGAATATGTTCTATACCAGAATCGATGCGGCAACACCAGCGTGGGCCGCTGGCCGCTTCATTCATGAGGCCCCGCTTCGGCACGAGGAGGGGCGCAACGGGAGTCGCTTACAGTCTGGGGCGCGGTGTTGCGTCGGTGCTGGCCGGCATGATCGGATACACGACTTTGGGTTGCTTGCCGGTGAGGCTGCCGAGGAAGGCTGCAATGGCCTCGCTTTCATCATCGCTCAGCTTGATGCCGAACTGGGCGGAACCCATGACGGCCACCGCTTCCTTCAGGCTCCAGACGACGCCCGAATGGAAGTAGGGATAGGTGATGGCGACGTTGCGCAGGGAGGGCGCCCGGAACACGTACTCGTCCTTGGCGGTGTTCGTGACCGCAAACCTTCCCTTGTCGCCGAGGGGAAGGATGTTCTCCGCGGGCTTTTCCACGACCCCGAACGGGAAGTAGCCGGTACCGCCCAGATTGAGGCCGCCATGGCAGGCGACGCAGCCTTTGTCGAGGAAAAGCTTGAGGCCGGCGGTCTGTTTTCCGTCAAGGGCCTTTTTCTTCCCTTTGAGATACTGGTCGAAGGGGGAGTCGGGGGTGATCAGGGTCGCCTCGAACACCTCGATGGCCTTTGCCATGTTGTCGAAGGTCACCGGGTCCTTTTCGCCCGGGAACGCCTTTTTAAACAGGGCGACATAGTCGGGGATGCTGTTCAGGGTCTTAACCACCTGATCCGGCGTGTTGTTCATCTCGACCGAGGCCTGCACCGGACCTTTGGCCTGTTCGGCCAGATCCTTGGCCCTGCCGTCCCAGAACTGGGCGGTGTTGAAGACCGAGTTGAGAACCGTCGGTGCATTGCGGGGCCCCTTTTGCCAGCCGTGGCCGGTGGAGGTTGCCTGGAGGTCCCCGCCGCCCAGTCCCACGTTGTGACAGGTATTGCAGCTGATGAGATGGGAGGCGGACAGCCGCGGGTCGAAATAGAGCATCTTGCCGAGCTCCACTTTAACCGGCGATGCCGGGTTGCCCTTCAGGGTGGGCGCCTTGGCAGGAACCGGCTTGAAGAGGCCCTGGGCACGCTGCTGCAGCTCATCGGCGGCGAATGCCTCGCTGGTTGCGACTGCACAGAGGATGGCAAGCGACACGGACAATTGTTTCATGGATGATCTCCTCGATAGTTGTGTATTGAGTTGCTGCGTGCGACGGGCCCTGTCTTTCACCCACTCACCCGCGGGCATGGTCATTTTTCGGCCCCGCCATTGATCGCCTCTTCGAGCTTGGCCTTGTCGAATCCCTGCAGCCGCGTTTTTCCGGCGACAACGAACAGCGGGACTCCGCGACGTTCGTCCGGAACCTTCATGTCGTCAAAGATCTTTATCAGCTCCGCCATATACTCGTCGTCGGTGTCCACTTCCCGGTTTGTGAAGGGGATGCCCCGTTTGGCGAGGTATGCCTTCGCCTCGGCGCAGTGGGGGCAGGTGGACAGGGTATAGATAATGACATCGGGGAACTCTGTCGCTTCTTTCTGCTGCGGCGTCACTGCCGACTGGGGGGCGCTACCCGCCGCGGCAGTGCCGGCGGCGGGCAGTGCGAACATCCCTGCCAGCAGGGTCATGAGAACAAAACGGTACGATGCGGTCATTGAAGTATTTCCCCTGCCTGTCTCTGACGATTCTCACAGCTGGCGCATGAAGGCGACCAGGTCAAGCTTTTCCTGCTCGGTCAGGGTGGTTTCGGTGAGCAGATTGAAAAACTCCACGGTATCTTCCAGGGTCAGCAGACGGCCGTCGTGCAGGTAGGGGGGCGAATCTTTGATGCCGCGCAGCGGGAAGGTCTTGATGGGGCCATCGGCCGAAGCCATTCTGCCGTTGATCATCTGGGGCTTGAAGAAACGCTCCGCGCGAAGGTTGTGCATGGTGTTGTCCGTATAGTACGGGGCGGGATGGCAAACCCCGCATTTGGCCTTGCCGAAGAACAGCTCCTGTCCGCGCATCTCCGACTCGGTGGCCTTTCTCGGATCCAGTTTGCCGTCTATGCCCAGCTTGGGGGCCGGCGGGAAGTCCAAGAGGGCCATGAATTCCGCCATAGCGTGGACCTGGTGGCCCCGGTCGAGGATATTGATCCCTTTTTTGGTGGCAATGACCGGGTCACCGTCGAAATAGGCGGCCCGCTGCTCGAACTCGGTGAAGTCTTCAACGCTCTTCAGCGCCCGCTGCGAACCGAACAGCCGCTGGATATTCACCCCCCTGAGGGTCGGGGTGTCAAGGCGATGCCGGAATTCCTGGGGCCTGATATCGCCGACCAGGTGGGTTGTGGAGTTGCTGTGCCCGTTGGCGTGGCAGTCAAAGCAGGTGACGCCCCGGCTCGGCTGCTCCGAGCGCCGATCCTCGGTCTGGTTGAATTGCTGCTGCGGGAAGGGCGTCACCAGCAGTCTCAGCCCTTCCAGCTGCTTGGGGTTCAGGATGCCGTTGAACAGCTCATAGTAGTTGTTGATCGTGACCAGTTTCCCTTTCGACACATCGCCCAGGTCGGGGCGGGTCGTCAGGTAGATCGGTGCCGGGAATTCGGGCAGGAAATGATCGGGCAGGTCAAAGTCCAGGTCGAACCGGGTCAGATCCCGCGCCTCCTGCTTTTTGATCTCATCGATATGGAACTTGGGAAACAGCATTCCCCCCTCCGGATGATTGGGGTGGGGGAGGGGGAAAAATCCTGCCGGGTACAAATTCTTGTCCCGGATTTCCTCGGGGCTCATCCGGGCCAGCTTCTCCCAGGTCATTCCCTTGGGTAGCTTGACGCGGACACCTTCTTGCACTGCCTTGCCGTTGGCCATGGTGATGCCCTTGGCCGGGTGGTTGCCGAGATCGTAGCGCTCTGCCAGCAGATTCTGCTGCCGCTTCATGATCTCCGGTTTCGCGGCTTTCATCCGGGAGATGACCGAGGAGATACTTTCCGTTACCGCCACCGGAGCATAGCTGGTCACACTCTTTTCCGCCTGTGCCTGAACCATGGCTACCCCGGCCAGCACCCCGAGACACCCTCCCGCCAGAAGCCTCGTGAGCATCAACGTCCTTTTTTTCATGAGTTCCTCCTTGTGTTCTGTTGCGCCAATGGATCGACTTGCCATGGAATCGCCGGGCGGGAGGCCGGAAGTCTGCCCTGCCCGGCGCTGATCGGAAATTTCCCCGTTGTCAGTCGGCAGTCACATCGTTCAGCGGGATAGCCTGGGTGTCGACCACCTCTGTGCCGTAGGCCTGGTCGGCCTTGAGGCAGAGGGGGGCGACGGAATTGGTTGTGAGACGTTTCCTCTCCATTGGTCATCTCCTTTACGAATGGAATGCGCAACCGTCCGGGTCGCGTCGCTGCCGGACGCGGCAGCCTCGCAATCAGTCGGTTTATGGGCATGGAAGGGAGGTGGAAGCCTGGCTGTAATAATTATCAGGTAAGAATAATTACTAGTGGCTGGGCACAAAAAAGTTACGATGCCTTTTTCGCCTCAAGGCACTTGTTGCACACGCCGTATATCACGACGTTCTTGTTGTCGATCCGCCCCCAGGTTCTGGTCTCTTCGGGCAGGGGGGCCTCGTCGATGTGGTGCCACTGGAAATCGATTATTTCCTTGCATCTGCTGCAGATCAGGTGGTGATGCCGCATGCGTTTCGCCTCGAATCGCGACTGGCTTTCGACCGTCTCGACTTTATTGATTATACCGTGGTGCGCGAAGACCGCCAGGGTCCGGTAGACCGTATCAAGGGAGAGGGTGGGGTTGTCCCGGCGCAACCGTTGATGGAGCGTCTCCGCCGACGGATGGTCAGTAGAGGTGGCCAGTTGACGGTAGATCTCCAGGCGCTGATGGGTGAGCCGCAACCCGGCATCTCTGCATGCCTTTTCAAAGGCGTCCTCTTGTCCTGTGGTAAGTATGTTTGATTTCGGCATGGCACATGACCGTCCGCTTGTTGACTAATGATTCCATGTAAGAAAAATACCTAACAACTGGGGGTGAGTCAAGCCTTGGGTGAATTTTTTCCAAAAATGGCATTTCCCAGGTTTATGCGTTGTTCCGTTCGCAAGACATGAACATGGTTCTTTATGCCGGGCTGCACGCACGAAGAGCCGGAACATGTGCTGCCCCGGCCCTTCGCATGATTCCTCGTCCTTATCAGTCCCGGTCAGCGCCCCCAGGTGCCTCCCCAACTGTGGGGGTTGCTACCGTGGCAGTCGGTGCAGTAAACGGTCTGTCCGCTCACACCCTTCGCGATGGTCGCCTTGACCTTGGCATTGGTGCTGGTGTGACAGAGGTAGCAGACCGACAATGTGCTGGTGTATGAACGCCACCCCGAGTGGATGTTGATGACGTCGCTGCCGTGGCAACGGCTACAGGTGCTGACATTGTGCTGGACGTTGTCGTGGACGGAGGATGTGTGACAGGCCTGGCAGTCCCGCTGGACCTGAACGGTATATTGCCCCGAGTTGTCCGCCGTCATGGTGTGGCAGGCGAGGCACTGCTTACCCTTTTTCGTGATCAGGTCGTGGTGTCGGTTGACGTTGTTAGTGGAGGTATGGCATTTCGCGCAATCAGTGAACGCAAGGTTTAGATTCAGGGATGACCCCGAACCGCCCCAGGTACTCCTACTGTCACCCGAAGTGCCCCACCCCATGGCGTTTCCCGCCCAGCATGCCAGGGTGATGAACAGAATCCCCGCCGCAACCGGATTCGTTTTGTTGGAATGTCTGCGCATATATCCTCCTGTGAAAGACTTTATTGAGATTATTTTATGTGGAGTGATTCTATAAAAATTAAAGTAGTAGGGCAATGCAAAATTACGCATCAGTACCTATTTGGTGTTACTGGATAATGCGGACCGGGTGGTGCTACTCACTGAAAAAGAGCGGCCCCGGGGACGCAAGATTGACATCTCCCTCACCTTTTTGCTACCACATGACAACTGGTTTTCGGTGGAGGATGGCGTGTCGGATCATTATTTCAGCAGGCGGGGATTTCTCAGGGCATCACTGCTGGGGGTGCTCTGTCTCAGGGGCATAGGGTCTGCCCTGGCCACGGAATTTCTGGAAGAGAGCTACCCTGTCGGCAGGCTCTCCCTGCGTAACATTCACACGGGCGAGCACCTGTCGGTGACCTACCGGACTCCGGACGGCGAGGTGGACCTGGATGCCCTCAACTCCATCAACTGGCTGCTCCGCTGCCACTTCACCAACCAGCATACCGAAATGGACCTGGCGGTGATCGAATACCTGAACATGGTCGACAAGGTACTGGGGGGCGGCAGGGAGTTCCGCATCATCTCCGGCTACCGGTCCCCCGAATACAACCGGATACTCAGCGAACACAACGGCGCGGTGGCAAAGCAGAGCCTCCACATGGAGGGGAAGGCCATCGACATCGCCGTGCCCGGGGTCAGCCTGGCGGTCCTGCGGGATCTGGCCGCGGGCTTCCGGTGCGGCGGGGTCGGCTACTATCCGCACTCGGGCTTTGTCCACCTGGATTCGGGGCGCTTCCGCACCTGGTAGTGCATAAAAAATGAGCAAATCCATCCCGCAACGCTGGTTGTCCGGCAGCAATCCTGGTTGCAATTTCCCATGAAAACAGCACGTTATCGATTGGCACGTGGGGTGCAAAGGAGCGTTTGAACCATCAGTGAGCAGGGCAGAGACCGACGCGGCAACGACGCCGCCATTCTCCGGAATGGCGGCGTTTTCTTTTGCAGGAAACATTCGAGGTCACCATGGCAAGACCCGATTATTACGACACAACCGACTGCGAAACCCACGAAAAGGGTGCCCCGAAATTCTGCAAGAAATCGGAACCGGGGGAGGGCACCGAGCGCTCCTGTGCCTATGACGGCGCCCGGGTGGTGCTCATGCCGGTCACCGACGTGATCCATCTGGTGCACGGCCCCATCGCCTGCGCCGGCAACTCCTGGGATAACCGGGGTGCCCGCTCTTCGGGCTCCCAGCTCTACCGCAGGGGCTTTACCACCGAGATGCTGGAAAACGACGTGATCTTCGGCGGCGAGAAGAAGCTCTACCGGGCCATCCTGGAGCTGGCGGAGCGCTATGCGGGCCAGGCAAAGGCCATGTTCGTCTATGCCACCTGCGTCACCGCCATGACCGGCGACGACGTGGAGGCGGTCTGCAAGGCGGCCCAGAAAAAGGTCGCCATCCCCCTGATCCCGGTCAACACTCCCGGCTTCATCGGCGACAAGAACATCGGCAACCGCCTGGCCGGCGAGGTGCTCCTGAAGCACGTCATCGGCACCGCCGAGCCGCCGGTGCTGGGAGAGTATCCCATCAACCTGATCGGCGAATACAACATCGCCGGCGACCTTTGGGGGATGCTGCCGCTGTTCGACCGGCTCGGTATCCAGATTCTCTCCTGTTTCAGCGGTGACGCCAAATTCGAGGATCTCCGCTACGCCCACCGGGCGAAGCTGAACGTCATCATCTGCTCCAAGAGTCTCACCAACCTCGCCAGGAAGATGCAGAAGAACTACGGCATGCCCTACCTGGAGGAGTCCTTTTACGGCATGACCGACACGGCCAAGGCCCTGCGGGACATCGCCCGGGAGCTGGATGACGCCGTGGGCGGGCTGGAGAAGCGGATCATGCAGGACCGGGTGGAGAAGCTCCTGGAAGAGGAAGAGGCGCAATGCCGGGAGCGGCTTGCCCCCTACCGGGCACGGCTCGAAGGGAAGCGCTCGGTTCTTTTCACCGGCGGGGTCAAGACCTGGTCCATGGTGAACGCCCTGCGGGAGCTGGGGGTGGAGATCCTGGCCGCCGGCACCCAGAACTCGACCCTGGAGGATTTCTACCGGATGAAGGCCCTCATGCACCAGGATGCCGGGATCATCGAGGACACTTCCAGCGCCGGGCTCCTCAAGGTCATGTATGACAAGATGCCCGATCTGATCGTTGCCGGCGGGAAGACCAAGTTCCTGGCCCTGAAAACCAAGACGCCGTTCCTGGATATCAACCATGGGCGTTCCCATCCCTATGCGGGGTACGAGGGGATGGTGACCTTTGCGAAGCAGCTCGACCTGACGGTAAACAACCCCATCTGGCCAGTGTTGAACGCCAAGTCCCCCTGGGAGAAGTCCGATGAGGAACTGGCTGCGAGCGTGGCCAGGGCGGCCGGCCATGCCCGGGCCTACCTGGACGAGGACCTGAAGGATTCACGGGTCAAGGTCCCCACCAAGCCGGCCACGGTGAACCCCCAGAAGAATTCGCCTGCCCTGGGCGCAACGTTGGCTTACCTGGGCATCGACCAGATGCTGGCGCTCCTGCACGGAGCCCAGGGCTGCTCCACCTTCATCCGGCTCCAGCTCTCCCGCCACTTCAAGGAGCCCATCGCCCTCAACTCCACCGCCATGAGCGAGGACACCGCCATCTTCGGCGGCTGGGAGAACCTGAAGGCGGGGCTCGCGCGGGTCATGGAGAAATTCAGGCCAACGGTGGTCGGCGTCATGACCTCAGGTCTCACGGAAACCATGGGGGATGACGTCCGGAGCGCCATCCACCAGTTCCGGGAGGAGCACCCGGAGCATGACAACGTGCCCGTGGTTTGGGCGTCCACGCCCGACTACTGCGGTTCGCTCCAGGAGGGATACGCGGCGGCGGTGGAGGCCATTGTCCGGAGCGTGCCGGAGCCCGGCGCATCCATCCCGGACCAGGTGACGGTTCTCCCCGGCGCCCACCTGACCCCCGCCGATGTGGAGGAGGTCCGGGAGATCTGCGAGGCCTTCGGGCTCGATCCCATCATTGTGCCGGACATCGCCAATGCCCTGGACGGCCATATCGACGAAACGGTTTCGCCCCTGTCAACCGGGGGTGTCTCCCCCGAGCGGATCCGTCAGGCCGGCCGCAGCGCCGCCGCCATCTTCATCGGCGACTCGCTGGCAAAGGCGGCAGAAGCGCTCACCACCACCTGCGGCATGCCCAACTACGGTTTCACCTCCCTCACGGGCCTGGCCGAGGTCGACCGCTTCATGGAAACCCTGTCGGCCATTTCGGGCCGGCCGATCCCGGAGAAGTTCAACCGCTGGCGGAGCCGGCTCATGGACGCCATGGTCGACTCCCACTACCAGTTCGGGCTGAAGAAGGTTACCGTTGCCCTGGAAGGCGACAACCTGAAGGTTCTGACGAATTTCCTGGCAGGCATGGGATGCGAGATCCGGGCGGCCATTGCCGCCACCAGGGTCCGGGGGCTGGACGCCCTCCCGGCCGGGGACGTCTTCGTGGGCGACCTGGAAGACCTGGAGACGACCGCCAAGGGGTGCGACCTGATCGTAGCCAACTCCAACGGCCGCCAGGCCGCGGCCAAACTCGGCATCAAGGCCCATCTGCGGGCCGGGCTTCCGGTTTTCGACCGCCTCGGCGCCCACCAGAAAATGTGGGTTGGATACCGGGGAACCATGAATCTGCTGTTCGAAACGGCCAACCTGTTCCAGGCCAACGCGGGGGATGCCCAGAAGCTGGCCCATAACTGATTCGAGCCGAAATGCCTGCCGACTTCGCCGCGGCGCTGCCCGCACGCGCGAATCGGGCGGAGCTCAAGAAAGGAAGAACACATGAAAGTCGCATTCACAAGTACGACCGGCGAGATGATCGACGAGCACTTCGGCATGGCGAAGCAGTTCCAGATCTGGGACATCACGCCCGAGGGGGCGTCCTTCGTGGAAACTATCGCCATCGGCGCCCACGGCGATGACGAGGAAGACAAGATCGCGGCCCGGGCCAATGCCCTGAAGGAGTGCGCCATCGTCTACACCATGGCCATCGGCGGACCGGCCGCGGCCAAGCTCGTGGCCCTGAAGATCCACCCCATGAAGACCAATACGCCGGTGAGCCTGCAGGAAACCGTCGGCCGGCTCCGGGACGTCCTGAAGGGTAACCCGCCGCCGTGGCTCCGCAAGGCCATGAACAAGGGTGCGGAAGTGTCGTTCGAGGACAACGAATAGGCTAACCCGCTGCAGCGCACAACGGCGTGATCCTGCGCGATACATCACAGGATACGGAGGAAGGACAATGGCTTACATCACAGGGCTTAGAAGAAACAAGACGGAATACACCCCCCAGTTCGTCGTCTCCATCGACGAGGAAACCTGCATCGGCTGTGCCCGCTGCTACAAGGTCTGCGCCCACGACGTGCTCACCTTCGAAGAGGTGGACGAAGACGATTCGGCCAAGATGTACATGAAAGTGACGAACCCGGACAACTGTATCGGCTGTCAGGCCTGCGGCCGGACCTGCTCGAAGAAGTGCTTCAGCTTCGCGCCGGTTGAAATGTAACCGCCGATCTCCGGAACAGGAGGTACCCATGCTCATCGCGGTGACGTCCAGGGACGGCAGGGAGATCAATCAACATTTCGGTCATGCCGAGCGTTTCCTCATCTACGAAGTCGACGGCGGCGATGCCCGGCTGGTGGATGAGCGCAAGATCGAGCGTTACTGCACCGGTGAGTCCGACCACTCCCAGCGGGCTCATATCCTTTCGTCCATAGCCGGAGCCCTCGTCGGCTGCCGGGCGCTCGTCTGCGCCCAGATCGGACCGGGGCCACTGATGGAGCTGGAGCGGCTCGGCCTGGAAGCCTTCACGGCCGACGGCCCCATCAAGGCAACGCTCGTGGAGCTTGCGAAGGTTCTGTAGCTCTGGTGTCTCCGGGGTTCCGGAGCACCCCATTTCCTTCACAACGAGGTGACGGCCCATGCTCAGTTCGGGATTCAATCTCTGCAATCTCCCCCCGTGGGTCATCGCCTCCCGCCACTTCAACGATAACCCGCACCCTCTGGAAGTTCAGGGGGTGCGGCCCGCCAACCGGTTCCTCTTCGAAAAACTCGACGGTATTGCCTCGGCCGAAGAGCGCGGCACGGTCTTCAATGACTACATGTCGGTCAAGTTCCAGCTCCACCACTGGCAGGCCCAGCAGACGGACACGGCGCGCAAGAGCCTGAAGAACAGTTACCTGCGCTACCTGCGCGGCTGGATGATGGATTCCAACTCAGTCGAGGGGGCCGTGCTCAAGGGGTGGGTAGAGAGCCGCATGGGCATCGTCCCAACCTTCCACAAGGCCCGCATCGGCGGCATCCAGAGCGAGTCCTACTACACCTACGTGATGGACCGCACCGCCGGGAGCAAGAGGACCAATGCCATCAACTCCCAGCTGGACATCCTCTACGAATTCTGCCAGTACGAGCAGGCGCGCCGCATGGCCGGCGAACGCTGGATCACCCTCTACCGCGGCACCTTCGACGCCGATGACTATGACGTGGTGGAGGAGCTTGGCAAGCGGGAGAAGATCGTCCGCTTCAACAACCTGGTTTCCTTCACATCCGTAGAGGAGCGCGCATGGGAGTTCGGGTTCACCGTCTGGGAGATCCGGGCGCCGCTGTCGAAGATCTTCTTCTTCAACGACCTGCTGCCCAACAGCATCATGAAGGGGGAGGGGGAATACCTGGTGATCGGCGGCGAGTACCGGGTACGGCAGATCATGTGCACCATCTGACGGTACACCTCTGATGCAAAAAAGCCCCGGCGCCATGGCGGCCGGGGCTTTTTCGCAGGTATGCAACCGGAAGGGGCGCGGCAATTTCCTTGCTGCTAGGGCGCCGTCTTTACCGTCTCCTGTTTCACCACCATATCCACCACCGGCAGGGGGGGCACGCTCTTGATGCCGTAGATCTGCTCCAGGTCAATATCTTTGGGCACCGCTCCGAGCAGGGCCTCGGCCACCTTCTGGTCCGCCTGGCGGAAGCGGAGCTTCGCCTCCACGGTGATCCGGCCGACCCCCTCGGGCACCTGGATGCCGTAGTGGACGTCCTTCCACCCCTTGGGCGGAATGGTTTCATGCTTGGAGAAAGCCGTCACCACCCAGGGGTCGATGGCGAAATGGAAATCGCTCCCCATGCCGTCCGAGGTGAAGGCGCGCGCTTCAGCCGGCAGGCTTCCGTCGGGGTTGAGGGTGCCGCTGGTCATCAGGACCGTTCCCTGTTCATCTCTGGCCGTAATCTCGAGCCACATCTGCCGCACGTTGGTGAGTGATGTGGGCAGGTTGTGCCCGGCACGGATGTTTTTCACCCGCACCTTTAGCTCGGCGAGCCTGCCGCTCCGATAGACCGGGGTCACTTCAAGGTCGGCGGCCATCTTCAGTCGCTGGATCGCCATTTCGTACTGCCGCATGAGATTCCTGGCCAGTTCCTCGTCCCCGGCCTTTTTCGCGGCTCCCGCGGCCAGGTAGGTCAGCAGGAAGTTGGCGCCGTTGAAGTAGTGGCGGTACTCCTTGCGGTCGGGGATCACGAACTGGTCGGCTGAGCGCTTGAAGGTGTCGAGATCGACCATGTGACAGTCCTGGCAGAGGATCGACTTCTGGGCGTAGGGGCCGTGCTTCCACTCCAGGTAGGTTGCCTCGATGGGGAAGTGGGCATCATAGTGATAGACCTGGTGGCAGGAGGCACACAGGTCGGCCCGCAGGTGGAGGTCGGATTCCTCGCACTGGTGAAACCCACCGCCGCACTCCGGCGAGGGCTTGAAGGGGCCGCGCTTGACCAGCACCTGCCCATTGGCCGTTTCCACGCCGGGGGTCAGGATAAATGAACCGTTTTCGGGCTCATGGGACGGGGTCTGCCAGTGGGTGACGCCGCTGATGGAGTGGCAGACGTCGCAGGAGACACCCGCCATGGCCATGGAGGAAAGACCCTGGAAGCCGGGGCCCTTGATTTCGCCGGTGACCACGCCGACGGGGGAGTGACAGCCTTCGCACTGGCGGGAGATGCTGTGGCCCACGGCCTTCACGGCCTTGTTCAGCTCGCCCTGGTAGATCGGGTCCCTGAAGGCGAGGCTGTGGACCGATCCGTTCCATTCGTTGAACTGCTGCTCATGACAGGAACCGCAGACCTCGGGCGCGTTGAACGGCACGGTCGACTTGTTCCATTTGATGAGGGAAGGGTAGTAGGGGTAGAACTCCTTGTCCACGTCGAAGACCGGTGAGCGGGCCTGAACAGCTCCGGCGGCCGCCAGCAGCGCCGCGACAACGGCCAGAATCGTGAACAGGGCAGAGCGTTGCCTCATTGTTTCCTCCTTGAATCTAAATACGTGAGTTGTTTCGCACCGTTAGTTAAGGCGCACTAAAGGTGTACCAGCCCGGGGGGGAACCGTCAAGCGGGAGGCAACAAAATTCCGTTTCCGCTCCGAAGCGCCGGTGATAGTGAAATAAGGAGATCCGACAGGGTGTCGATCTCGTCCAGCACTTGCCGGTCCATCTTTTTGAGCCAGCGCCGGGGAATTTCCTCCATGCCGTAGTAGGCGCCGGCGACCATGCCGATGATGGCGCCGGTGGTGTCGGCATCCCCCCCTTGGTTGACGGTGGAGACGAGGCACTCTTCGAAGTCGCGGCCGCGGAAGAAAAAATGGAGCACGGTCTGCATGGTGTCGACCACGTAGCCCGTGGCGAGCCCCCGGTAGGGCTCAAAGGAAAAGGTGGGATGGCTTTCCGTGAGCCGGTCCGCTTCACGGCGCAGACGCGGCTTGGAAAAGCCGAGGACGGAGAGGTGGACGAGCCTGCCCAGTGTGATGCAGGCTGCGTCGGAAAGGGGGTGGTTGTGGGTCAGGTGTCCCTGCTCCACGGCACAGCGGCACAGGAGGTTGTCGTCCCCCATGGTGAACAGGGCTGTCGGCAGCATCCGCATGGCGGCGCCGTTGCCGGCATCCCACTGGTTGAACGGGGTTTCGAGCAGCCCCTTGAGCATGTAGTTGCGGATGCCGCGGCGGCAAGTGTCTCCAACGTCCACGGGCTTGGAGCGGAGCCATGCGGCGAATTCCTCGGCAATGGCCGTCAGGTTCCACTCCCCTGCCTTCGCCACTCCCCGGGCCACGCACAGTGACATGTCGGTATCGTCAGTCACCTGCCCCGGTTTGAGGCGCAGCCAGCCGCCGCCGACGATCTCACGCAGGACGCCGTGCTTGGCCTTGATCTCGCCCGTGGTCATGAATTCCACCGGCGCCCCCAGGGCGTCTCCCACTGCCAGGCCGATGAAGGCCGCCTTGGCGCGGGAACGAAGTTCTGCCGGCTCGCAGGAAAAGGTCATGCGGCATCGATTGCAAAAAACTGACCGGCATGCCCCAGCGATCCTCAACGCCCGACCGCCGGTTCTTTGCAACGCGGAGCCCTCCCGCGCTGCGACGATTGAGGCATACATGTGCCTAATGCCTGTCAGTCACTGCCCAACAATTAGTCACACTAGTGTGCGTGTATACGTTTGGCCCGGGTAAATGTTCTGCGATTTAAGGGTGTTGCCATGTGGGCGGGGACGCTTCTTCATTGTGGCACGCTTAGTGTTAAGGGAATGATACGGCATACGAAGACGTATCGCACACCACATACGAGGGAGCGCCCCGGCGGCGCCCCATTCACGCAGGCAAGGGAGCCCGGCGGTCGAGAGACCCCGGGCTCGTTGCGTTTCACGGCAAGGGCGCTGGGGATCCAAGATCGGCGCCCTTTTCAGTTCATCATCCACGGAGGTCGACTATGGCAACGTCCTGTGACCAGTTGAAGAAGATACAGGGACACCCCTGTTTTGGCGGCAATCACCACAAGAACGGCCGGATGCACCTTGCCGTGGCGCCCCGCTGCAACATCAAGTGCGGCTACTGTTCCCGCAAGCATGACTGTGCCAACGAGTCACGCCCCGGGGTGACGAGCCGGCTGCTCACCCCGGACGAGGCCATCGTCAAGGTGCGCGAGGTCATGGCGAGTCCGGTTGTGGGACCGATCATCAAGGTCATCGGCATCGCCGGCCCCGGCGATCCCCTGGCCAATGAGGAGACCTTCGAGACCTTCAGGCTCGTGGGGGAAGAGTTCCCTCACCTCATCAAGTGCATGAGCACCAACGGCCTCCTGCTCCCCGAAAGCATCGACCGGCTCCACGACCTGGGGCTCCACAGCCTCACGGTGACCCTCAACGCCCTCGACCCAGCCGTCGGCAGCCGCATCTACGGCCACATCCTCTATCACGGCACGGTGTACCGGGGGGAAGAGGGGGCGCGGATTCTCATCGAAAACCAGCTGGAGGGAATCCGGCGCGCCGTCGGCCTGGGCATGACCGTCAAGGTCAACACCGTCCTCATTCCCGGGATCAATGACGGGCAGGTCAGCGACATAGGACGTACGGTGAAAGAGTTCGGCGCCTTTGTCATGAACATCATGCCCCTCATTCCCCAGGCGGAACTGGCCCATGTCGTGCCGCCGACGCCGAAAGAACTGGACGTGGTCCGCCGCGCCAACGAAGCGGTCATCGGCCAGTTCAAGCATTGCCGCCAGTGCCGGGCGGATGCCGTGGGGCTCATCGGCGCCGAGTTGACCGTGGGCGAGTCGGCCTGCGCGCTGCCGCCCGCCCCCTGAGATCATGGAGATCGGTCCGTTCAACGGCGAATCCCTGGACCTGTTCCTGGCCCTGGCCCGTGCCGAAGGGTGGATCAGCGACCCCTGGGAGCTCACATTCCTGCAGCGGGCCTTTCCCGCTGGCTGTCTCGCCGCCACCCTGGCCGGTCGCCCCGTGGGCTTTGTCACGGCGGTCAGGCATGGCACTGGAGGGTGGGTCGGCAATCTCCTCGTCGAACGGGAATTCAGGGGGCGCGGGATCGGCGCCCGGCTCATGGAACGGGCCATGGAGGAGCTGATTGCCGCCGGCACGGAAACGGTCTGGCTGACCGCGTCACCGGCGGGCCGTCCTCTCTATGAGCGCATGGGGTTCCGCGAGCTGGACACCGTTACCCGCTGGGTCGGTGCCGGAGCTCCGGGAGAGGCGTCCGCCGGCGTGATGCCCCTGGAGGGGATGGTGGCGCTGGACCGGCAGGGGTGGGACGACCGGCGCGAGGCGCTCCTGGCGGCCGTGGCGGAGCGCGGCACCCTGCTGGCCGGAGACGGGGGGTTTCTCGTGGTACAGCCCTGCGGTGACGGCGTTCAGATCGGCCCCTGGTGCGGCGGCAACGGCTGCGCCACGGCCCTGCTCGCCGGGGCGCGCGCCGTGGCCGGGTCGGCAGGGAGGGTTGTGCTCGATACGCCGGCACGCAACGTGTCAGCTGCGGCGCTGCTGAACGCTGCCGGCTTCTCCGTGGCCGGCAGGACCTCGCTCATGTGCGTGGGGCGCAGTCCGGCATATGATCCCTCGACGCTATTCTCCCTGGCCAGTCTGGGGAGTATGGGGTAGGTTGCGGCGGTACCGGCATGGCGCATCGTCAGCCCAAATAATGGGCATGTTTTAGTGTAGATAAAAATATATGCCTACATTTTAAGCACACTATGCTTGATTAGCACTTTCTGTTTCTGTTATAGTGCCCGTCTGTTTAAAGTAAGGGCAGAACCCCTGCCTTCACGGCTGAGCCCTTGACGGGCCGGAGGATATGAATGCTCGCCATTTCCTGCATCAAACAAGTGCCGGATACCACCCAGGTCCAGATCGATCCGGTGACCAACACCCTCGTGCGGGAGGGTATCCCGTTCATCGTCAACCCCTATGACACCCATGCCCTGGAAGAGGGGCTGCGGATCAAGGACCGCTACGGCTTCAGGGCCGTGGCGCTTTCCATGGGGCCGCCCAATGCCGAAGCCGCCCTCAAGAAGGCGCTGGCCATGGGCGCCGATGAGGCGATCCTCTGCTCCGACCGCTGTTTCGGCGGTGCCGACACCCTATCCACCAGTAACGTGCTGGCCGCCGCCATCAAGCGGATCGCCGATGAGGCCGGCGACGAGATCGGCATCGTCTTCTGCGGCAAGCAAACCATTGACGGCGATACGGCCCAGGTGGGGCCGGGCATTGCCGTTCGCCTCGGGTTCAGCCAGCTCACGCTGGTGGACCGGATCGAGCACCTGGACGCGGCGGCCCGCACGATCAGGGTGCGGCGCAAGCTGGAGGGACGCTACGAGGTGGTGGAGGCGCCGCTGCCGGTCATGATTACCGTGGTGCGCGAGCTGAACCGCCCTCGCTATCCCACCGTTCCGCTGCGGCTTGCCTCCGTTGACGCCGCGGTCAAAGTCTGGAACAATGAGGTCCTGCGCCTTGACGTGAACAGCGTCGGCCTCAAGGGGTCGCCCACCTGGGTGAGCCGGATCTTTTCGCCGGAGCGGGCCAAGGGAGAGATCATCGGCGACGGCATGGTAGATCCGGTGGGCACGGCCAACCTGCTGATCAATCAACTGCTGGCAAAGGATCTGCTGGCGGTGTGACGAATCAACGCCTGAACGCGTGAACGCATAGACGAGGTATTCAATGACTCAACCGGTAAAACCGAAGAAACCCCGGGGCCGGGCACGGCTGATCGAAGGAAAGTGCATCGCCTGCGGCGCCCGGTGCCAGAGCGCCTGCCCAGTCAACTGTATCGACATGAACGACGCCGGCGAGCCGATCATTCTCAGCGAGAAGTGCATCGGCTGCGTCAAGTGCGTCAAGGTCTGCCCGGCCGAGGCCCTGGAGATGTTCTTCACCCCCGAGGAGCTGAAGATCCTCGAAGAGCTGGCTCGCCAGCAGGAGGCCGCCGGAGCCGGCGGGGCCGCCGAAGAGGTGGACGAGGAAGAAGCTGCCCTGGCCCGGATGCTCGCCGCTTATCGGGGGGTTTGGGTCTTCATTGAGCAGACCGAGGGTGAGCCGGCCAAGGTTTCCTGGGAACTGCTTGGGGTGGGGGGCGAGCTCGCCCGCAGCCTCGGCACGGAGCTGTGCGCCGTGGTCATCGGCCGCGACGTGGAGCATCTCTGCCGCGAGTCGTTCGCCTACGGCGCCACCAAGGCCTATCTGCTGGACCAAGAAGTCTTCCTTCACTACCGGACCGAACCCTACCTGGAAGCCTGCTGCTACCTGATCGGGAAGTACAAGCCCGAGATCATCCTCATGGGCGCCACCGGCATGGGCCGCGACCTGGCGGGCGCGGTGGCCACGCGGGTCAAGACCGGCCTGACCGCAGACTGCACCGGGCTGGACGTGGACGACAAGAGGAACCTGAAGCAGACCCGCCCCGCCTTCGGCGGGAACATCATGGCCACCATCATGTGCGACCGGTTCCGCCCCCAGATGGCCACGGTGCGGCCCCACGTCATGAAGATGCCGGAGCGGATCGAGGGTGCCACGGGCGAGATCGTCCGCGAACAGTGCGCCATCAACGAGGCCGACATCCTGACCAAGGTGCTGGAGATCATCCGGGACAAGAAGGGCGACCACGTGGACCTGGCCGGTGCCGAGTTCATCGTTTCCGGCGGCCGCGGCATGATGGCGCCGGAGAACTTCTCCATCCTCAAGGAACTGGCCGACGAACTGGGCGGGGTTGTGGGTGCGTCGCGCAGCGCCGTGGACGCCGGCTGGATGCCCCACGAGCGCCAGGTGGGCCAGACGGGCAAGACGGTGCGACCCAAGATTTACATCGCCTGCGGGATCTCGGGCGCAATCCAGCACCTGGTGGGGATGCAGGATTCCGACGTGGTCATCGCCATTAACCGCGACAAGGACGCCCCCATCTTTCAGGTGGCCACCTACGGCATCGTGGGTGACCTGTTCCAGATCGTCCCGGCCATTACCCAGCGCATCCGGGAGCTGAAGAATCAGGGTCCTGTGACCGGCGGCTAGAGGTCACAGCCCGACCAGTTCGCACTTCATCATCTCGCTCATTGCTACGAGGTTCATGTACATGCATCCGAATCCTGCCGTTTTTGCTCCACTGCTCCTGGCGTCCCTGGCATTCTTTGCCTGGAGCCTCTACCGCAAGCTGAGCCTTGTTACCCTCGGCCGCCCCGGCTACACGTTCCGGGGGGTCGGCGAGGGACTCAGGGAGATGCTGCTGTACGCCTTCGTCCAGAAGCGGGTGCTCCATAAATTCTTCGGCCTGAACCACCTGGTCATCTTCTGGGCCTGCATGGTTCTGGCCTTCGTGAACGTGGAATTCGTGGTGAGCGGCGTTTTCCCGGCGGCCCGCCTGTCGGCGCTGCCCGATGCCCTCTACGTGCCGATCCGGTTCCTGTCGGACGTCATGTCGGCCCTCACGCTGGTGGCCATTGCCATCGCCCTGGTGCGGCGGACCTTCTTCCCCCCTTATCCCGAGGCCCGCAGTTTCGAGTCGTACCTGATCCTCGTGCTCATCGCCGTCCACATGATCGCCTTTTTCGGGGTGAGCGCCGCCGAGATCGCCCGGGGCGAGGAGCGGGCCGCAGCCTTCATGCCGATCGCCTCCTTCTTCGGCGAATTCCTGGCCGATCTGACCCCCAAGCACATCGAGGCCACCTTCAATTTCTACTGGTGGCTCCATGCCGCCGCGCTCCTCTCCTTCATAACGGTGCTGATCCCCTTCACCAAGCATCTGCACGTCTTTACGGCCATCGCCAACTGCTTCCTCCATCCGGAGGCACGGCCCAACACCCAGCTCCCCGAAGTCTTCGAGGCGGGGCGCGCCTTCGGTGTCGGCCAGGTGGACCGGTTCACGGTCAAGGATCTCTTCGACCCCTTTGCCTGTACCAAGTGCGGTCGCTGTCAGCAGGTCTGCCCCGCCAACATCACCGGCAAGCCCCTGAACCCGCGCCAGGTGGTGAATGACATCAAGGTGAACCTCCTGGCCAACGGGCCGCTCCTTAAGCGGGGCGGGGTGCCGACCCTGCCGCTCATCGGCGACGGCGGCCCGGGGAGCGTGTCCGAGGAGTCCATCTGGGCCTGCACCTCCTGCGGGGCCTGCATGGAGGCCTGCCCGGTCTTTATCGAGCACCTGCCCAAGATCGTGGGAATGCGGCGTCACCTGGTCGAGATGGAGGCCCGGTTCCCGGAAGAGCTTCTGAACCTTTTCGAGAACATGGAGCAGCGCTCCAACCCCTGGGGCATCGCCCCCGGTGAGCGGACCAAGTGGGCGTCCCTCCTGGATGTAAAACCCTTTGCCAAGGGCGAGACCGAGTATCTCCTCTACGTGGGGTGCGCCGGCTCCTTCGACTCCCGCAGCAAGCAGGTGACGGTCAACCTGGCGACGATCCTCGACGCGGCCGGCATATCCTGGGGAATCCTCGGCAAGGACGAGAAGTGCTGCGGCGACAGCCTCAGGCGCCTGGGGAACGAGTACGTCTTTGACCGGATGGCCCGGGAGAATGTGGCTCTCTTCCGGGGGCGGGGGGTGACCAAGGTCATTGCCCAATGCCCCCACTGTTTCACCACCCTCAAGAACGACTACCGCCAGTACGGCATCGAGCTCGAGGTGATCCACCACGCGGAACTGATCCGGCAGCTCCTGGCCGAGGGCCGGCTGAAGCTCGACCGCCGGGTGAGCGATCTGGGGAAGATCATTCTCCACGACTCCTGCTACCTCGGGCGGCACAACGACGTCTATGAAGCCCCGCGGGAGGTGGTGGCCACGGTCACCGGCACTGCACCGACCGAGTTCGACCGGGCCCGGGATGAGTCGTTCTGCTGCGGCGCCGGCGGCGGTCGCATGTGGATGGAGGAGCAGACCGGCACCCGGATCAACC
The DNA here is from genome assembly GCF_000007985.2 of Geobacter sulfurreducens PCA. Classification (NCBI taxonomy): domain Bacteria; kingdom Pseudomonadati; phylum Thermodesulfobacteriota; class Desulfuromonadia; order Geobacterales; family Geobacteraceae; genus Geobacter; species Geobacter sulfurreducens. The sequence continues at coordinate 3,073,295 of NC_002939.5, read as the reverse complement.
TGAACCGGGTCTCCGAAGCCCTGTCGAAGAACCCCGACACCATCTGCGTTGCCTGCCCCTACTGCATGACCATGTTTGAGGACGGGCTCAAGGACAAGCAGGCCGGCCAGACCCGGGTAAGAGACATTGCCGAGGTGGTGGCCGAGGGGATGCGGCCGGTTTCGTAGCACAGCATTCGGCAGTGGTTGGCAATGAAAAAGGGCGCTCCCGGCGGAGCGCCCTTTTTCGTGCCATCAAGCCGTTGAAGCGGTAATCGTGTCTCCGCCCGGATAAAGCTATTTCTGTTCCGACGTGCAGTGGGGGCAGCGGGTGGCCTTGATGGGGATGGCGGAGCAGCAGAAGGCGCACTCCTTGGTGTCGGGCGGGGCGGGCACCGGCTCCTTTTTCAGGCGGTTGATCTGCTTGATCACCAGGAAGATCACGAAGGCCACGATGACGAAGTCCAGGACCGTGTTGATGAAGGCACCGTAGCTGATGACCGGCGCGCCTGCGTCCTTGGCGGCCTTGAGGCTCTCGTAGCCCTTGCCCGACAGGTCGATGAAAAGGTTCGAGAAGTCCATTTTGCCCATCAGGAGGCCGATGGGAGGCATCACGATATCATTGACCACCGACGTGACGATCTTGCCGAATGCGCCGCCGATGATAACGCCGATGGCCAGATCGACCACATTTCCCTTCATGGCGAATTCCTTGAACTCCTTGAACATCATGCACCTCCGTGTAGTGGGCTGGTCGTTGGGCCGGCAATAACCTTTGTTGTACCACATCCCCGCCCGATTGGAAGGGAGAACGTGCCTCTTTTTGCAGGGCACTTGCCAGCGGGGGCGGGGCGGCTATACTGGTTTTCGTCGGCCACCGGGGATAATGGAGGATGATCGGCGCGGCCGAACGGGAGGAGGGGATACTATGACACACATCGAGACATCGCGGGTCAATGAGCTGCTGGCAGGGCACATGGCGATCATCAAGGAGTTTGCCGACAAGCTGGACGTGAACGGCGACCTCGAAGAAATCGAGGCAAACGTGGCGGAGATCGAGCAGGCCCTGGCGGACCTCAAGGGGGCCCTGGCATCCATACCCCACCGGCGGGGCTGACACCGCCCTACGCGATGCGCCCCACCCGCAGCGCCAGGGGCCAGACAATGGTTCGTCCCTCCTCCGGGATGCCCCAGGCGTCCCGCACCTCCCGGGCAAGCTCCGGCAGCGGATCGGTGCCGAGCCGTTGCCGGTATTCCCTGACTGCAGACCAGGTTGCCAGGTAGCCGAGCAGGTGCTCCAGTTCCCAGCGTGCCTCCATGGCAAAGGGAGGCGCAGCGATTTCGGGGAACGGGAAGGGGATGGAGCGGTAGCCGTCGTCCACGTGGGCCCGTTCGGGGGGCCAGTAGCGACCGATCACCTCGCGGTAGAACCGGCCGATGATCCGGTCCAGGTCCGCGTCGATGGAAAGCAGGCCGTAGCTGAAGGCGGCGAATACGGAGCCGGGTCGCCCGACCCGGCGCACCTCCGGGTAGAACCGGTCGAAGTCGAACCAGTGGAGAGCCTGGGCGGCCACCACCAGGTCAACGCTCGCACCGGGCAGCCCTGTCTGTTCCGCCGGGGCCACGCGGTACACGACCCCCTCGTGGGGGACGGCGCTGGCTATCTGGCCGGCGCTGGGGTCCACCGCGTAGACCCGGGGAAAGTAGCTGGCAAGGACCACCGATGCCTGGCCGGTGCCGCAGCCGCAATCGAGGGCGGCGTCCCGGCGGGGCGGAAGCCCGGCCAGCCACGCGAAGAGCGCGTCCGGATACTCGGGGCGATAGGTCCGGTACGCATCGGAAGTGTCGGAAAAATAGTCCTTGAACCCCTCCGCCATGGCGTCCTCTCCCTTTCTACTCGACCACCACCGCCGTACCGCTGGCCGAGACCATCAGCATCCCGTTCCCCTGTCCCATGACCTCGTAGTCAAGATCGACCCCCACCACGGCCGTGGCGCCCAGTTCTTCGGCCCGCTCCTCCAGTTCCCGCAGGGCGATGTCGCGCGCCCGCTGCAATTCCCGCTCGTAGGTGGCCGACCGGCCGCCCACCATGTCGCGGATATTGGCAAACAGATCCTTGAACAGGTTTGCGCCGAGGATAGCCTCGCCGGCAACAACGCCGCAGTAGCGGACGATCCGCTTTCCTTCGATGGTGGGAGTTGTGGTGATGATCATGGCGTTCTTGGTCTCCTTCCGGGGTGTGGATATCATGGAAAGCATACCCTCTCCGGCCGAACTCGCAAATGGCCCCGTGCCGGCCGGAGGGAACGCGACCGTCTCATATGACACGATGATGTGTAAAATGTTGTTTTGGAAGATTTTTTTAAGAGTTGATCAATTGCGCCGATACGTGTCACAGGGAGGTTGATATGGACACGTATATGATCGACGCGGAACTTGAACACTACCTGGGCGAACGCCTTTCCTCATCGAGCAGGCAGGCGCTGTGCCGTCTGCACGTACGGGCCTGCGCCCGGTTTCACGGTGCCGAGCTGGAGGAGTACCGGCGCCGCCTGCGGGCCCATGCCCGCGCTTACGCCCGCCTCGGGCGGATGCTCCAGTCCCCCTTCCGGCACATGGAGACGGCCCTCTTCCTGTCGAGCTTCACCCTGTTCGTTGCGGGCATCATTATGGTCGTCAATGGAGATCTCTCCGCCCTGGTGGCTTGCGGTACCGCAGCCGGACTCGTGGGGATGATCGAATGTGCCCGCAAGCTGGCCGGCCACTGGCACCGTTACGGTGTCATGGAAGCGGTCTACCGAGAGTTGGAAGAACAACTGGCGAACGGATAGTAGGCGTCGAACGCCCCCCCCTGACTGATCTCACGGTTCACGGTACCCGCATCGGCGTGATCATAACTGTTTGTTTGATCAATGATAATCTGCTATGCTCAGCCGACATTGCACAGAGATATCACCTGGTCGGCAAGGATGGTCGATTTCATGGCTTACGACGCGGCAAACGAAGAGTACAACGGACCCCCTGTGGACGCGGCAGCCTTCTGCGTTGCCGACGGCCAGGGGCGGCTGCTCGACGTCGGCGAGGGATTGTGTCTTTTGAGCGGCTACCCGCGGGCCGAGCTTCTCTCCCTGTCCCTGGCCGAGCTTGAAGCCGGCGGTTCCGGCACATGGCACACCGCGTTGATAAACACGGCAACCTCGGGCAGCCCGGCCCGCGCCGAGATCGGGCTCAGGCAGCGGGAAGGCGGTGTCAGGCAGGTGGAGGTGGAGGCGGCCTTCCTGCCGGCGCTGGGGCAGGTGATCCTCACCTTCAGGGACAGTGCGATATTCTCGCGAGTCCTGGCAGAGTTGAGGCAGAAGTCGGAAGAATGCGACACCTACTTCCGCAACAGCCTCGACCTGCTCTGCGTGGCCGACAACAGTGGGTATTTCCGGCGGCTCAACCCTGCATGGGAAGAGGTGCTCGGTTTCCCTCTCCATGAGCTGCTCGGCAGGAAGTTCATCGACTTGGTGCACCCCGACGACCGCGAGGCGACGATGGGGGCTATGTCCGACCTTGCGCACCAACGGCAGGTGAAGGATTTTACCAATCGCTACCGCGTCCGGGACGGTTCGTACCGGTGGCTCGAATGGCGCGCCGCACCGGCGGGGGACCTGGTGTTCGCCGTCGCGCGCGACGTGACGGACAGAATTCTCGCCCAGGAAAGGCTCTGCCGGAGCGAAGAGCGATATCGCCTCCTGTTCGAGGAGATGATGAGCGGCTGCGCTCTCCACGAGTTGATCTGCGACCGGGACGGCAATCCCGCGGACTACCGGTTCCTGGCGGTGAACGGGGCCTTTGAGCGGATGACGGGGCTTCGGGCCGCCGACATCGTCGGCAAGACGGTCCTTGAGGTGATGCCGGGCACCGAGCGCCACTGGATCGAGCGGTACGGGGACGTTGCCCTGTCGGGGCGGTCGGCGGAGTTCGAAGAATACGCGGGCGCGATCGGGAGATACTACAGCGTCCGCGCCTACTGCCCTGAGAGGGGGAAGTTCGCGGCGGTCTTCAACGACATCACCGAGCGCCGCCTCATGGAAGACGAGCTGCGGAGGCAGGAGCAGAGCCACCGGCTCGTCCTCGACAACATCCCGGACATCATCGCGCGGTTCGACCGCGAGCTGCGCCATCTCTATGTGAGCGCCGCCATAACAAGGGTGACGGGGTTCCCGCCGGAGCACTTCATTGGCAGGACCAACCGGGAGATCGGCATGCCGGACGAACTGGTCGATCGCTGGGATGCGGCGATCAACGAAGTCTTCTCGTCCGGGAGGGAACAGCGGCTCGAATTTACCTACCAGTCCCCTCGCGGCCTGCGCCACTTTGAAACCACGCTGATCCCCGAACGGGGTGCGGACGATTCGTCCGCCGCGGTCCTGGTCGTAAACCACGATATTACCGAACTCAAGAACGCCGAACTGGGGATGCGGCAGCTGAACGAGGAGCTTGAACGGAGGGTGGGGGAGCGCACGAGGGAGCTCGAGCTATCCAATCGCGAGCTGGATTCTTTCTGCTCGGCGGTTTCCCATGACCTGCGGGCGCCGCTGCGTCACATTGCCGGGTTCAGCCGGGTCGTCGCGGAGGACTACGGCGACCGGCTCGACCACGGGGGCCGTGATCTGCTCACGCGGATCGAAGGCGGTGCCCAGAGGATGGATACCCTGATCAACGAGCTGCTTAGTCTCTCACGGACGAACCGTTCACCCCTGGAATGTCACCCCGTCAACCTGAGCACCATTGCGATGGACGTCGTGACCGACCTGCGGGAGGCCGCGCCGGACCGGCTGGTGGACACGGAGATCGCGCCCGATGTCATGGCCCAGTGTGACGGCAACCTGATCCGCGTGGTATTGTCCAACCTGCTCGGCAATGCCTGGAAATTCACCTCCCGCACTGAGCGGGCGCGCATCGAGTTCGGCGTTATTCCGTCGGGCGATCAGCAGACGTTTTTTGTCAGGGATAACGGCGCGGGTTTCGACATGAATTTCGCCGACAAGCTTTTTGTCCCGTTTCAGCGGCTCCATGCCCGTGATGACTATGAAGGCACCGGCATCGGCCTCGCCACGGTCCAGAGGATCATCCATCGCCACGGCGGGAAAATATGGGCGGACGCCGCTGCCGACCGCGGCGCCACCTTCTGGTTCACCCTCGGGGACTGCCTCGGCGGCAGACCTGTTTCGCCCTGACTCCTACCCTGCCCGGTTGGTCCCGCACGAGCTCCAATCCAGTGTTTCCCCGCACAATAGCGTGCCTGCGCCTTTTCCTCCACTCCTGCGCGGCGCGTCACCCCTCCGCCGTTGCCGGCCCGTGTGGTATCAGCCCCGGTCCAGCAGGACCGCAACCGGCACCGGCTTGGCCACGGTGTTGTACACCGGCGAATACTTCTGAGCCATCCGGATGAGCTCCTCCTTCTGCCCGTCGGTCAGGTCCGCGTCGATGGAGAAGAAGACCCGGATTTCCCGGTATCCCACCGGCACCTCCTCGGACAGACCCAAGAAGCCCCGCAGGTCGATATCCCCCTCGTAGCGGGATTTCACTCCCCGCAGCGCAATGCCCCGGGCCGCCGCATGGGCCACCAGGCTCGTCGTGAGGCAGCCCGACAGGGCAACCAGGAGGTATTCCACCGGGTTGGCGCCCCGGTTCTCCCCCAGCAGCACCGGCGGTTCGTCCAGGTCGAACACCATCGGCTTCCGGGTGTCGTCTTCGGCGCAGGCTCCATAGAAGTCCTTTATGGTTGCCTGGTTGTGGGTTCCCCCCATCCATTGGTTGGTGGCGCGGAATTTGAACTGCGCTATCTCCGGCTTTGCCTTGATCTGCTCGATGGTGGCCATGAGCTGGTCCACGTTCACACCGTTTACTACCGTTGTCTGGGACATGGTGAATCCTCCTTTGCCGGGTCGTTGAGGCCCCTCTGCGCAAGGGGGCGAAGGCCGTGTCGGGAAGCGTGCGTTTTTCGGTGGCAGGGGACGGGCGGGCAGGGTGGTTTGTGCTCAAAAAATAACAGGCAATCCGGAGGTGTCAAGAATGGTAGCTAGGGCAACGGGAAAGAGCCGTACATCTCCGACAGCCGGTAGTATTCGTCGGTCTGGTCAATGAGGTAATCGGCAAAGGCGCGGTTTGCCCGCGAGAGCCCTGTCTGCCGTTTCCAGGCGATGAAGAGATCCAGGTGGAGGGGAGGGTCGCAGCGCAGCGCTACAAGATCCTTCTCGTCGGCGACCACCATCCGCAGCAGGAATGAAATCCCGACTCCCTCCAGGACCAGGTTCCTGATAAGAGAGAAGAGGTTCGACTCGAACACCGCCCGGGGGGCTTCCCCGACGTGGGCTGCGGCTTCGTCGATCAGTTCCCGCAGATGGTATCCCTCCTTGAAGAGGATCAGCGGTTCACGCAGCAGCTCGGCAAAGGGAACCGACTTCCGACCGGCCAGGGGGTGATCGGCCGGAACGCAGGCCACGATCTCCTCATGGAGGAGATGATGGTATTCCAGGTCCTCCGGGATGGCACCGCCGGCCACAACCCCCATATCGAGCTCTCCGCCCGCGACCATCCGCTGAATCCGCGCGGCGCTGTCACCGTACACCGATAGCTGCAGGGCAGGGTGACGCTTTTTGAACCCGGCGATGATCTTCGGGAAAAAGTAGGTGCTGAGCATCGGAGTCACCCCCACTCGTACCTCCCCCGCCGTTAGTCCACGGATGTCGGCCATCTCCCGCTCCGCCTTCCGCACGTCGTCAAGGATTGCCGTTGCGTGGCGCAGGAATGTTTCTCCCTCCGCCGTGAGGGCGATCTTCCGGTCGCTGCGGTTGAAGAGCGTAAGCCCCAGCTCGTCCTCCAGCTTCCTGATGGCGGTGCTCAGGGCGGGCTGTGCTATGTGGAGCGTTTCCGCCGCCCGGGTGAAGCTCAGTTTCCGGGCGATCTCGATGAAAAAGCGCAACTGTCTGATTTCCATGGGTGACCTTTCGTGCGGGTGTGAGCCGGTCAATGCTGTTAAACCATAGCTGATCGGTATGGGTTACAGGGGTGACTGCATTTGCAAAGACCGTTTCTGCGGGAAACCCGCAGTTGTTGTCAGGCGATCAAGTCCCTTTATCCCGTGTTTGTCCGCTGTGCATCCGGTGTTGGTTAATTATAGCATTCTGTTATCAAGACGATAAAAATAATCTATTGTATTTATCGAGTTCTCTTGCCTACTATCAGCACAGGGGCAAGAGCAGTGGCTCCGCGTCCCCACTCACCGTTCGGAGCGGGAGGATTGTATGACCGTCTACCTGGACTGTAATGCCACGACCCCCCTGGAGCCGGCCGTCATGGCCGTGGTGACCCGCTTCATGGAGCGGGATTACGGCAACGCGGCGAGCCCCATTCATGATTTCGGAGTGTTCGCGCGGCTGGCGGTTGAGCATGCCCGGGGCCAGGTGGCTGAGGTGGCGGCTGCCCGGCGGGACGAGGTGATCTTCACCAGCGGGGCTACCGAGGCCGACAACCTGGCGCTCCTGGGCCTGGCGGACCACGGCCTGGCATGCGGGCGACGTCATGTGATCAGCACGGCCGTCGAGCACAAGGCGGTGCTCGAACCGCTGGAAGAGCTGGCGCGCCGCGGATTCCAGGTGGAGCTCCTCCCCGTGGGGGCGTCGGGGCGGCTGGACCCTGACCGGCTGCGTGCGGCGCTCCGGCCTGACACCCTTCTCGTTTCCACCATGCACGTCAACAACGAAACCGGCGTGGTCCAGCCCCTGGCCGAACTGGCTGAGATCCTGGCCGGCCACGGCGCCTACTGGCACGTGGACGCGGCCCAGGGCTTCGGCAAGGAGATCGACGGTCTGCGCAATCCGCGGATCGACCTGATCGCCGTGAGCGGCCACAAGATCTACGCCCCCAAGGGGGTGGGCGCCCTCATCGCCCGCAAGCGGGACCGCGCCTTTCCGCCGCTGCGGCCCCTGATGCTGGGCGGCGGCCAGGAGCAGGGGCTGCGGCCCGGAACCCTGCCCGTCCCCCTCATTGCCGGTTTCGGCGAGGCAGCCAAGCTGGCGGTGCGCACCCACGAGGCGCGCTCCGCCGCCAACCGCGCCTTCCGGGAAAAACTCCTGGCCGCCCTGGCCCCACTGGAGCCGACCCTCAACGGCGACCAGGAGCACGTCCTTCCCCATGCCGTGAACCTTTCCCTGGCCGGGATCGAGGCCGACCGGGCCATCACCGCCCTCAAGGGGGTCATTGCCGTGTCGAGCACCTCGGCCTGCACCTCCCACACCCGGGCGCCGAGCCACGTTCTCACCGCCATGGGGCTTTCCCCGGAGCGGGTCGAGACGTCGCTGCGGCTTTCCTGGTGCCACCTGACCCCGGCCGTGGACTGGGACGAGGTCGTCTCCATCCTGCGCGGACTCCGCGCATCATGACGAGGAGGTTTCAATGACCGTTTTCGAAGAACTGGAACAGGCAACGCTCGCCCAGTTCGAGCAGGGCGAGCTCCCCCACTGGCTGGCCGACCCGGCCCTGGCCGTGGCGAGAACCCCGGAGTGCTACGCCGGCAAGGAATACCTGGTGGAGATTCTGGTGGCCCAGGTGAGGGAGTACGATCCCTACGCCGAGACCGGCTGCTGCAAGTGGGCCTACGACCACGAGGACATCAAGCGGACCCTGCGGTGGCTGGACGAATGAGGGGGGATGGCATGGATATCTTCGAGGAACTGCGGCGGGCCGTTGCCCGTGCCCGGGAGGAGAACGACCTGCCCGATTTCCTGGCCGAGCGGCTCTGCCGCATCGCCGGTCAGCCGGAGCGCTACCGGCACCTGGCGGCCGATATCGCCGACCTGGCCGGACAGGTGGCGCTCTACGACACCTACGGCCAGACCGGCTACATGGGGATGGGGGTGAACAACGCCGTGCTCGAAGGGAGCATCAGGCGGCTGGAGGAGGCGGGCCGCAGCCCGGCAGGTCAGTAGCTTTCCGCTGCCCGCCGGCTTGCATCCGGTCCCTGCGCCAGTTTTTCAACAGTCTGTCAGAGGGTGCCCCTGAGACCGATCTCCTCGGCCGCCGGTTTCATCCCCTCGATGGTTTCCCCGATCAGGTCGGCCGGCTCCATGCCGAGCATGGCGGCCCCCTGCTCGATGACCCCCCGGTTGGCTCCGGCGGCAAACGCCTTGTCCTTCCACTTCTTGAGCACGCTCTTCACCGGCAGGTCCAGGATGCTCCGGGACGGCCGGACCAGGGCGGCGGCCGCCACCAGCCCCGTCAGCTCGTCGATGGTGTAGAGGGTCTTCTCCAGGTCGGTGAGGGGCTCCACGTCGGTGCACAGGCCCCAGCCGTGGGCCAGGACCGCCCGGATGTACTCCTCGGGCCAGCCGCGGGAACGCAGGATCTCCGGCGCATGGGCGCAGTGCTCGTCCGGGTGGCGCTCGTAGTCGATGTCGTGCACCAGCCCGATAATCCCCCACATCTCCTCATCTTCGCCCCGCTTGCGTGCCATGTGGCGCATCACCGCCTCCACGGCCAGGGCGTGCCGCCGCAGGTTGTCGCTGGGCACGTACTCGGCGAGCAGGTTCCAGGCATCGTCACGGGTGGGTCGGTAGCTCATGGTGTCTCCTTGGGGTCAGGGATTGGTCGCCGCACCTTCGGCCGCCACCGTCGCCTCGCGCTCCCGGTCGCGGCTGTGGTCGCGGGCCACCAGCATGTAGATGGAGGGGACCACGAACAGGGTGAAGAGGGTGCCCACGAACATCCCCCCCACCAGCACGAGGCCGATGGAATTCCGGGCCGCAGCGCCGGCGCCGGAGACCAGGGTCAGGGGAAAGTGGCCGGCAATGGTGGCCGCGGTGGTCATCATGATCGGCCTGAGGCGGGTCATGGCTGCCTGGCGTACGGCGTCGTGCTTGGACAGCCCCTGGAGCTGGGGCTGGTTGGCGAACTCCACGATCAGGATGCCGTTCTTGGACACCAGCCCCACCAGGGTCACCAGTCCCACCTGTGAGTAGATGTTGAGGGTGGTGGTCCAGCCGTGGGTCCAGAAGGCCACGTTGGGGTCTGGCATCTTCAGGAAGGTGAAGATGAGTGCCCCGAATATGGCCAGGGGGACCGAGCCGGCCAGGATGACGAAGGGGTCCCGGAAGCTGTTGAACTGGGCCGCCAGCACCAGGAAGATCAGGACAATGGCCAGGGCGAAGGCCGGGAGGAACTTGTTCCCCTCGGTGCGGAGCTGGCGCGACTCGCCGGTGTAGTCGAGCACGTATCCCTGGGGCAGGATTTTTGCCGCCTCCCCTTCCAGGAAGCGAAGCGCCTCGTCCAGGGGGCGCACGGCCACGCCGCTCAGCTTGACCGCGTTCAGCTGCTGGAACCGGTTGAGGGAGCGGGGAACCACGGTCTCCTTCAGGCTGGCAACGGTGGACAGGGGGATGAGCTTACCCTCGGGGCCGGTGATGTAGACCGACGAGAGCTGCTCGGGGTTGAGGCGTCCCACCCGCTCGATCTGGGGGATGACCTTGTAGCTCCGTCCGGCGATGTCGAAACGGTTGACGAAGTTCCCCCCCACCATGGCGCCCAGATCGGCCCCCACCTGTTCCAGGTTGAGGCCCAGGGCGGCCACCTTGTCCCGGTCGATCTCGAACCGGGCCTCGGGCTGGTCGATCTTCACGTCGATGATGGGCGGAAAGGCGAACATGCCGCTCTGCATGGCCTTCAGCTGGAGCTTCTGGGCGAACTCGAGGATCTGGCCGGTCTCGGCGGTGGAGGCCAGGATGAACTCCACCGGGAATTGCCCGCCTCCGGGGAGGGCCGGCGGGGTCACCGGGAACATCTGGATGCCGGGGATGGCGGCCAGCTTTTGCTGAACCTCGGGCATCATCTGGAACACGGTCCGCTCCCGCTCGTCCCACGGCTTGGTGACCATGCCGCCGAAGCCCGAGTTGGGGAAGGTGATCTGGAAGGTGAAGTCGGTCTCGGGGATGCCCATGAACACCTTGTTGGCCGCGGCGGCGTAGCGGCTCGTCTGGTCCAGGGTCGAGTTGGCCGAGGCGTCCAGGATGCCGAAGATGACCCCCTGGTCCTCGGTGGGGGCCAGCTCCCGCGCCGACATAGTGAACATGGGGATGGCCAGGAGACTCACCACCAGCCAGACCGTATAGACTGCCGGCCGGGCGGCCAGGGTGGCGTCGAGCCAGCGGCCGTAGGCATCCTTGAGCCGGTTGAAGTCGCGGCTGATCCGTCCGGCCAGGCCGTGCTCGCCGGCGCCCGGCTTCAGGAACTTGGCCGACATGACCGGCGACAGGGTCAGGGCAACCACTCCGGAAATGGTCACCGCCCCGGCCAGGGTAAAGGCGAACTCCCGGAACAGGGAGCCGGTCAGCCCCCCTTGGAGGCCGATGGGGAGGTAGACGGCGGCCAGGGTGATGGTCATGGCGATGATGGGCCCCACCAGCTCCCGGGCGCCGAGGAACGCCGCTTCCAGGGGCGACTGCCCCTCCCGCATGTGCCGCTCCACGTTCTCCACCACCACGATGGCGTCGTCCACCACGAGCCCCACCGACAGGACGATGGCCAGGAGCGTCAGCAGGTTCACGGTGAAGCCGAAGGCCTGCATCAGGAACACGGCGCCGATGAGCGACACCGGGATCGCCACCACCGGCACCAGGGACGAGCGGAGGGAGCCCAGGAAGAGGAAAATCACCACGATGACGATGAGCAGGGTCTCGCTCAGGGTCTTGAGCACTTCCCGGATGGCGTTGTCGATGTAATCGGTGGCGTCGTAGGCCACGCGGGCCTGAAGCCCCGAGGGGAGGTCCCTCTGGATGGCCGCCATCTCCGTCCTTACCCGCTTGATCACGTCGAGGGAGTTGGCGTTGGGCAGGGGCCAGATCCCCATGAACACGGCGGTCTGGCCCGAGAAGCGGACCTCGGCGTCATAGTCCTCGGCCCCCAGCGACACGTCGGCGATGTCGGACAGCCGCACCAGGGCGCCGTCCTGGCGCCGCACCACCAGCTGCCGGAACTCCTCCACCGTGTTCAGGTTGGTGTTGGCGGTGAGGTTCACCTGGATCAGGGACCCCTTGGTCCGCCCCAGGGCGGCCAGGAAGTTGTTGGCCGCCAGGGCCTCGCGCACCTGGGCCGGGCTCACGTTGAGGGCCGCCATCCGGTCGGGCTTCAGCCAGATCCGCATGGCAAAGGTGCGGGCCCCCAGCACGTCGGCCCGCTGCACCCCCTGGATCGCCGAAAGCCGCGGCTGGACGATCCGCACCAGGTAGTCGGTGATCTCGTTCTGCTGGAGGATGTCTGAGGAGAAGCTCAGGTAGGCCGAAGCGAACTCGCTGTCGGCCGACTCGATGTTGATGACCGGCACCTCCGCCTCGGGCGGCAGGTCGCGGCGCACCTGGTCCACCTTGGAGCTGATCTCGGCCAGGGCCTTGGTGCCGTCGTAGTTCAGCTTCAGGCGCACCTTGATGGTGGAAAGCCCCAGGGTACTCTGGGACTCCATGTACTCGATGCCGTCTGCCGCGGCAATGGCCCGTTCCAGCGGCGTGGTGACGAAGCCCCGCACCAGGTCGGCGCTGGCCCCCACGTACACGGTGGTTACGGTCACCGCCGCGTTCTCGCTGCGGGGGTACTGGCGCACGTTCAGGCTGCGGATCGCCTGGAGGCCGGCGATGACGATGATCAGGCTGACCACCAGGGCCAGCACGGGGCGGCGGATAAAAAGGTCGGTAATGTTCATGGCGGTATGTGGAGCCTCGTTCAAGATACTAACAAGTGCATTGACTATTCGACCCCCCTCAGTCCCCCCTATACAATAGGGGGGAAGCCGAAGGCAGGGGGGTGAGATGAGCTGTCGAGTTGTCAGGTTTTGTCATGGTAACAAGCAGTTAGAAGCGTTGGCAGTTTTTGGGGTGTCTAATTATTCTCCGGATTCGGTGCCTGCTGGAACGTGGGGGCGAGCTTGTTGTCCACCACCGCGGCCTGGCCGTTGCGCAGCTTGAAGACGCCGGTGCTCACCACCTGCTCGCCCTCCTTGAGCCCGCTGGTCACCGCCACGAAGTCGCCCCGCTTGGTGCCGAGGCGCACGAACTGCTGGCGCAGCACCTTCCCCTTCTTGTCCTTGTCGTCCTCCACCACGAAGACCGAATCACTGTAGGGCGCGTAGAGCACCGCCGTGGCCGGGATGGCGAGCACCTTCTCCTGCACGGGAAGCCCCACCGCCACGTTCACGAACATGCCGGGGCGCAGCTTTTCCCCCCGGTTGGCCACCGTGGCCTGGACCTTGATGTTGCGCGATTCGGCATCCACCTCCGGATTGATGGCGGTGATCCGTCCCTCGATGGTCTCACCGGGCAGGGCGTCGCCGGTCACCCGCACCGTCAGCCCCTTGCGCAGCTGCGGCAACTGCTGCTGGGGCAGGGTGAAGTCCACGAAGATCGGGTCCATGGACTGGAGCGTCACGATGGGGTCCCCCTCCCGCAGGATCTGCCCCAGGTTCACCTGCCTGATGCCGAGGCGGCCAGAAAAGGGGGCACGGATCGACTTCTTGGCAATGGTGGCCCGGATGTTGTCCACCTGGGCCTGGGCCTGGTTGGCCGTGGCCACGGCGCTGTCGTGGTCGGCCTGGGCGATGATCCCCTCCGCCAGCAGCTGATCCGAGCGGCGCAGGTTGGCGCGGGCCAGCTTCGCCTCGGCCAGGGCGCCCGGCAGCTGGGCCTCCTCGTTGCTGGTGTCCTGGCGCAGGAGCAGGGCCCCCCTGGCCACCGGCGCCCCCGCTTCGAAAGCGATCTGCACCACCTTGCCCGGCAGCTCGGCGGCCACCGTGACCCCCTGCACCGCGGTCAGTGTGCCGACCGACGTGAGGGCCGTCTCCCACGACTCCGCCTTCACCGGTGCCGTTGAAACCGTTTCGGGGGGCGGCACGAACTTCTTGCCGTGATCGATCATGGTGCCGATCTGCAGCGCTTTGATGCCGCCGAGCACGGCAATGACCGCCACCAGGCCGATGATGGTGAGGATGATGCGTTTTTTCATGGTATGGGCAACTCCGTCCGGTATGAAAAATGGTGGCGCCGTCCCTTCTGCGTCGGACGGCGCCCTATGGTTATAACATCCTTAACAAACGATGCAATATGCTTTTACGCCTCCGGCCGGGCGGGGCGTGCGAGAATATTCTCCACCTGTAGGGGAATACTGTGCACTCAATGGCGGTACGGGCGGGTGGTCGGCCCGAAATGTCAGTATTATCAACTGGTATGCCGTTGGTACGGGTTGTGAAAAAGGGGACTATGACAGCGGCAACGATGTCGCATCACCACCCCCTGCAAGGAGAACAACGATGAACAAGCGAATCGCCACGGCACTCACACTTACCCTTTTATCCGTCATGCCCGCCCTGGCCGTCGAGCACGGGCCCGCCCACAAGACCATGGACGAACAGTGCGCCAAAGAGTGCGAGATGCTGGTGCGGAACTGCGCCCGCGAAACCGACAGCCTCCAGCAGAAGATCGCCCGGCTCCGGGCCGAGATCGCCAAGGGCACGGCCGTCTATACCGCGGACGAACTGAACCGCCTCGACAAGAAGCTCAAGGAGGCGAACCTGATCCTGAAGAACCTCATGGAAAACCGCTAGATTGCCCGGGACGCCTTCCCTGGTTCACCGCTCCGCGGCAGGGGGCGTCCCCGGTTCTTCCCCTCCGGCCGACCAGGCCCGGATGCTGAGCGCCTCGTGCTCCGGGATGCCCAGGGAGAGCAAAAACTGATGGTGGGCCTCGGGGCTGTGCTGCTCGAATTCGGTGTGGAGCCGCTTCATGGCGGCATCGTCCATGCCGGCGGCCCGGAGCATCGCCACGAACATCTCCTTGTCCACTGCCGTGCGGGGGCCCCCTTCACCCTTCAGGCGGAGCATCCCCGCCAGCATCCGTTGTTTCATCTGCAGCGCGCCGATCTCCCGGTTGATTTCAAGAAGGCGGCGGTGCAGCACGTCGGTGGCGCCGTCGCCGGCCGAAGCCAGAATGGCCTGGATTCCCCGGATATCCACTCCGGCCCGGCGCAGGGAACAGATGGTTTCGAGCCGGTCCCGGTCGGCGGGCGAATAACGGCGATAGTTGGACTCGCTCCTGCCCGAGGGCGAAAGCAGGCCGATCCGGTCATAGTAGAGCAGGGTGCTGCGCGACAGCCCGAACTGTCGCGCCAGTTGGCCGATCCGGTACATGGCACCTCCGGGATGGCCCCCGGCCATTAGCCGGGGGCATCCGTCCTACGCGTAGGTTCTGCGGATCTCGGCGATCCGTTCGGCCGGCAGGCCGAGCCACTCCAGAAAACTCTGGTGCCCGGCCGGGTTCTCCCGCTCGAACAGCCGATGCCACTGCGCCATGGCTTCGTCGTCCAGGCCGATGGCCCTGAACCTCGCCACCCACTCTTCCACCGTTACCGTCTGGTTCATCGTCATGCTCCTTTCTCAGCGTTGAAGGTCTGTCATGGCCGTGACGGAGATAACGCTAAACCGTGAACCGATAGACGGGTCAAGGTGAAAATATCACGCGATCCCGAACATCCCGTTCATCCTCCTGTCAGATCAGACCAGATCAGGTTCGCCGCAATCCCCCACATGGTGCAGCCCACCACAAGGTCCAGCGCCCGCCAGGCCGCGGGCTTGCGGAAGAGCGGCGTCAGCACCCTGGCCCCGTAACCGATCCCGTAGAACCAGGCCAACGAAGCTCCCATGGCCCCCAGGGCGAAGAGGAGCCGGGACCGTCCCGCGAACTGCCCCGCCAGGCTCCCCAGCAGCAGGACCGTATCCAGGTAGACATGGGGATTGAGGAGGCTCAGGGCCAGGGTGGTCAGGACCACCTTGGCAAGCCCGTCCAGGCTGCCGCCGTCGTCGGCCGCCTCCAGCTTCCCCGGCCGCAGGGCCGCGTGGAACGAGCGGAGCCCGTAGGCAAAGAGAAAGGCCGCCCCGCCCCACAGGGTGAGCCCCATGAGCCGCGGCGACGACCCCACCAGCGTGCCGAAGCCCCCCGCCCCCAGCCCGATCAGCACCGCGTCGCAGAGGAAGCAGACCGTGCACACCGTGAAGACGTGCTCCCGCTTGAGCCCCTGGCGCAGCACAAAGGCATTCTGGCTCCCGATGGCGATGATCAGTCCGGCCCCGAGGCCGAAGCCGCTCAGAAACGGCGCAATGGCAAGCTGGCTCGGCATGGTGTGGCGTCCCCCCTCTCGCCCCTGTTATAGCCGACCGCAGACCCGGACGCAAGACACACCTCCGTGACGGTGGGGCATTTTTCTTCATGTCCCTGTTTGACTTATGCCCTTCGGGCGGTTACACAGAAGTCATGGCACGGGATGGCCGGGGCCGTCCGAGGAGGGAACCATGAACGCACCGCTTCGCATCGTTATCGCCGCACTGCTGGCCACGGCAGCGCCCGCAGTTGGGGGCGCCACCGAAACAGGCACCATGATGTGCGCCAAGGGCATCGTCTCCATCGGGACCACGGCAGGGGAAGTGCTGGCCAAATGCGGCCAGCCCGCCACCGCCACGAGCCGCGAAGACAGAAGAGTCGCGCGTGAGTGGCAGAGCAGCGGCGGGCGGCGGCTGACCACCGTTTCCATTGATGACTGGATCTTCAACTTCGGTCCCAACCAGTTCCAGTACCAGGTGATCCTGGAAAACGGCCGCGTGGTGCGGATCGAGAGCCTGGATTACGGCTACTGAGCGGGAGGGGGGGCACATGCGCATGACGGGAGGACTCGGCACTATGAACAACGAAACCGCAGAATCCGGCACGGGCTGTCCCTCGAACCGGAGGAGAACACGAAACCTCGCGCCGCTCCTGTGCATCTGCTTTCTGCTGGCGCTCCCGCGTGCGGTGCCGTCCCATGCCGGGTACCCGGCGCCGAGCGAGGCCCAGTGCCGTGAAATGGTCGACAGCATGCTCCAGACGATGAAAACCGTGCCCGTAGAGCGCGAGCGAGACCGCCGCGAAGCCAGGGTCGTCCTCGACAAGGCAGAGAAGATCGTTCGCGACAACCGGCAGAAGGGTGCCAGCGAATGTGAAACATGGGCCGCAATCGGGAAGCTAGTTGTAGGTCAGTAGATTTATCAGGGAATGTATCGGCATGTCATCCGTGACGTTGTGATCCCCACCGCGTAAGGTCCCGCCGTCGCACCCGCCAGGGGCGATTGTTCCTTCCTTAAAATCGAACTTAGAACACCTCAATCCATCAGGATTTTCCTGTCTTGACGGCGCCGGTATGCCCTGAGATAGTCGTGCCATGTTTACATGATGGTGCTAATGAGCGGTGATTGTTACGTGGTGTGGACGCGCGCTATCCATTAATCAAGGTAGAGGAGCTTGCGTCTCCCGGGCAGAAGTGATGGGTATCCGAAGCACGGGGAGTGGCCGCATGGGTGGTTCAGGTGGGCAGCAGTGCAACGTTGAGTGATCTTGCCAAGATGTTCGGCCGAGACGTCTCATTCAATGGGTGGTGTAGTCAGAAGACTGGAACAGCGACGAGAAATAGATCAAGGAATTGCTGAAAGGTTAGGACGGGTGCGGCGTGAGCTTGAAGTTGCAATCTGTCAAGCCTGACCCCAGAAGCCTCTCTGAGCTTGAAGTTGCAATCTGTCAAGCCTGACCCCAGAAGCCTCTCCCAGAGCCTTTAAATCAGAGGAAAAATGATAGAGACCATTTACGGCATCTACAAAAGTAATTTGGCCTTCTTCGGCTGGGCTTCGGCATTAGTGAATTGTTTGCTGGTAGGGTGGATGTATTTCAATAAGCAGAGACACGAAAGAGAGTTGATCCAGTTAAAAGCTAAAGTCGAGCATGAAAAGGAACTCGAATTTGAGAAAAGGAAAAAGCTTTACGGAATGAAAGCCGAGCAATTCGAGAAGTATTTTCGCATGGTTGACGAGTTTAATAAAAAACAAAACGCGGAAATACCCAAGAGGATGCAACCACTATTTTCAGCCTATCTGAAGTCGATGCTTGAGGCAGGAAATGACCAAAACATGAGAAACGAAGCCATTCTGGCATTTAGTGATCAAGTACACGCCATCCTCGCTGATGGAATGGAAGACTACATGAAAATACAAGCCGAGACTCATTGCCTTAAATTGGTGGCCGGAGAGGCACTTGGAGAGATCCTTACACGGCTAGAGAAGCTTTACGGCGAGTCATTTCAACTTTCGCAGCAGTTTTTAAACGAATTTACGGCAATTTTGGGCGATCAGCCGAAGGTTGATGCCTACACGAACACCATCCGGCAAAAAGGGTTAGAGATGAAAGAAGCACTTGTCGAGCTCATGGAGCAAATGAGGCAAGAGCTCCAACAGATATAAAGACGATGCATAACAAAGCGCAACACCGGCCATGCCGGTGTGCTCACAGCCGTTGGGTAATTCTGAAGGAGGAATTTATGGCAGGGAAGAGCCTCAAAAAACCGACTACAATTGTAACTCCTGGAGTCAAGGAAGATGTTTCAGAAAAGGCGGATGAAAAAACTTATGACCTGAGAGACCCCTCACAATTAGTAGCGCTGTTCACAGAAAACGAGAATGAGGATTTCATCAAAATATCTCTGTCAAAATATATTGAGTCATTAATTCAATCCCATAACATGGCAAGCTATAACATTGTATTCTTGTATGACGAAACTAGATCTATAAGTAGATATCATTCAAATCAAATTTACGAAGCTGCTTCCAGTGCAACTGATAAAAAAGATATTTTGTTGATATTGCATAGCGGTGGTGGCCAAATCGAACCTGCTTATTTGATCAGTAAAACGTGTAAAAGTCTGACTAAGAAGAAATTTGTAGTAGGAATCCCGCGTCGCGCCAAATCTGCGGCAACTTTAATATCGCTTGGCGCTGACGAAATACACATGGGCTTGATGAGTGAACTTGGCCCGATTGACCCCCAAATAGGCGGCTATCCCGCTCTAGGCCTATCAAACGCCCTGAATACCTTGGCGGGTTTGGCTTGCCGATTTCCAGACTCAGCCGATATGTTTGCAAAATACTTAACTGACAACCTGAACCTAAAAGATCTAGGATACTTTGAACGGGTCAGTGAATCAGCATCACAATATGCGGAGAGATTATTGGCAGGTAAAAAATTTCCTGCTCCTAGTACTGCGCAAAGTTTGGCTAATCATTTCGTTAATCATTACAAAGACCATGGTTTTGTAATTGATTCTGATGAAGCTACAAACTTGCTTGGTTCCAATATTATAAAGCAGAACACAGCTGAATATTTGTTTGCGAATGAGTTATACAAGTTTTTGGATTTTGCTAGCTTTTTATTTAGCTATTTCAAAAAGAAAGAATTTTATTATGTAGGCGATATAAGGTCCGGATTATCAACTAGAGATAAACGTAACACTTGAAGTGATTCAACCAGGGAGATGCACCTGGCCTAAAAACCAGTCGGGTGATCTCCCACACCGTTATACACCAAATAAAGGAGGCTATAACAGGTCTTTGAAAAACTATCAGTATTTAGGACCATTTTGACACAGTTTTGTGCTATCATGGCGCGCATAACAAGCTGATATTCCAGGAGAATAAATATGCGCGGTCTTGAGCAACAATCTGATGCTTTGTTCGTTTATCTCTCGCCGGAATCCTTCGTTCCCAAAGACCATCCCCTTCGGCCGATTCGGCAAATGGTAGATGCGGCACTGGAAAACCTTTCGCCGGTGTTCAGTAAGATGTACTCCCATACGGGCCGGCCCTCGATTCCGCCGGAGCGCTTGCTCAAAGCCATGCTGCTTCAGGTGCTGTACTCGATTCCCAGTAACGTCAAGCTGGTTGAGCAGATTCACTTCAGTATCCTGTTCCGCTGGTTCCTTGGCCTGGGCCTGGATGATCCAGTTTGGGATAATTCCAGCTTCAGCACGAATCAGGAGCGGTTGATCGAGACCGATGTTGCCACGCAGTTCCTGGAGGCAGTACTTGATCAGGCGAAATGCAAGAAACTGCTCTCCAAAGATCACTTCAGTGTTGATGGCACCCTGATCCAGTCATGGGCCTCCATCAAGAGCTTCAAGTCACGGGACGATGATGACGGGCAACCGCCTGCCGGCAAGAATCCGGGCCGTGATTTCCAGGGTGAGAAGCTGAGCAACGCGACTCATGCATCCACTACCGATCCTGAAGCGAAGCTCTATCGCAAGGGGATCAACCATGAACCGCGATTGTCGTTTGCCGCCCACCTGCTGACCGAAAACCGTCACGGCTTGGTTATGGCAAGCAGGGTGACCATTGCCGATGGTTTTGCCGAACGGGAAACCGCCAAGAGCTTGATTGCCAAGGTTGCTTCCGGCACGCGGCGTAGAACGATTGCCGCCGACAGGAACTATGATACCCACGACTTCGTTAGGGCCATGCGGACTCTGAAAGTTACGCCGCACGTCACGCAAAACCACAAGAAGAAGGGCGGTTCATCCATCGATGGCCGCACCACAAGGCATGACGGCTACGGAGTTAGCCAGACATTTCGCAAACGAATCGAAGAGGTCTTTGGCTGGCTCAAGACCGTTGGACTGTTCCGCAAGACCCGCTACAGGGGAGTCAGGAAGATCGACTGGCACTTTACCCTGGCAGTAACAGCTTACAACTTGGTCCGAATGCGAAACCTGGGGGTATGTACCACCTGAACGGGGCAAATGCGCCCGAAAGGCAATGATAAGGCCGATTAACAGGCCAAAAACGAGTTTCAAAGAGCATAATTTTAACGAGTAAAACAGCTAAGTTGCCAAATTTTGCCCCAATGAGGGGCCTTAACCGCTCAATCGGTGAGTTTTTCAAGACCCTGATAATAAAGAAAATAGGGTCAGGCTTGAAAGATTGAAAGATTGCGATAGTCTTTTCGCATGGCACGCAAACCCCGCATACATTACCCCGGCGCTTTGTACCATGTAATCCTCCGCGGTAACGCCCGTCAGGATATATTTCACGATCCCGAGGACCGTTACCGCTTTTACCTGTTCCTGCAGGAAGGGGCTGAGCGCTTTGGCCACAGGATACTGGCCTTCTGCCTGATGACCAACCATGTCCACCTCGCGGTTCAGGTAGGAGAGGTCCCCTTGTCACGGTTCATGCAGAACATAACGTTTCGCTATACGCGTTGGCAGAATTGGCGGATGGGGAAGACAGGCCACCTTTTCCAGGGACGATACAAATCCTTTCTAGTCGATGGTGATGCATACCTTCAGGAACTGGTGGCATACATCCACCTTAACCCCGTGCGCGCCGGCATGACGACGAAGCTGGGCAGCTACACGTGGAGCAGTCATAGGGCCTACCTTGGCAAGGAGATCATCCCCTGGCTGAATACGGAAACCGTGCTTGCCACCTATTCATCGGATACGTCAACTGCTCGTAAGCAGTATGCAACATTCATCTCAGACAGAGTCAAAGAAGGCCATCGAGAAGAATTCCACGGCAAGGGGAGTTCCGATAGCCGTGTTATTGGCGATGACCATTTCGTGGAAGCAATACTTGAACGTGCAGACAGGCTGCCGCTACGAAGACCTGGGCTCGATATGGTAGTCGAGGTGATAAAGCGGCTCTACCGCCTTGATGAAGAAGAGCTTGCGTCTCCCGGGCAGAAGAGATGGGCGGCCGAAGCACGGGGAGTGGCCGCATGGGCGGTTCAGGAGTTCAGCAGTGCAACGTTGACTGATCTAGCCAAGAGGTTCGGCCGAGACGTCTCATCCATGAGTGCTGCAGTCAGGAGACTGGAACAGCGACGAAAGATAGATCAAGGAATTGCTGAAAGACTAGAACGGGTGGGGCGTGAGCTTGAAGGTGCAATCTTTCAGGCCTGACCCCATGACCCTGACCCCATGACCCAAAAAGACCTTCAACTGTTGATTGGTGCAGGAAACTGCTTGATAGCGATCGATATCGTGTCCGGAAATTCTATCCGGAATTGCACGCAAAAGGCCCTTCACGATGATTTCATCTGTTCATAATTTTGTCCTGACAACCGCGACTTTTATCGCTGCGATAAGCATGATTTCCTGCGGCGCTGATTCTGCAGATTCTACTCCAAGCCTGCCTGCCCAACGGCCGTTTTACGATTTTCAGTACAACCTTGATCAACTGACGGTCGGCATCAGGTTGTTTCACCCTGATTATCCATATTCACCACGAATCGATATTTACGAAGGCGCTACTCTCTGCGATTCGCACCCTCTCACGTCACAGACCGGGAATTTGACATTGCAGAACAGCTCCAAGTGCCGGGACTTCACCATCAACCTTCAGTATGTTCCTGCTGCTAATGCCTGTCAGCCGGGGGGGCTCTACCTGCAGTCAGGTAGTGTTACGAATCCCGCTGACGGCCAGACAACCAATTACACTGCCATGACTCTGGCGGCTTGGGACCAGAATTACAATAGGGTGGTGCCCTGGCTCACGCCATTCGATACACCAAACCTCTTGAGCCAGATGTCTCAATCCGATTATGTGCATGCGGACCCGCTCAGTACTGTGGGGCAGTGGACATATCGACTGGATTATGCATCATCTGCCATTCCGCCGGATGGCTGTTCGCTCCAGACAAATCTCGATGTGAGCATTTCCCCTGCGGATGAAACCTTGGGAGCGCGCGTGCACAACTACACCATACGCGAGACGAACGTTGGCGGGCAAATAACCGCCAGTGTCACCCCTAATACTGCGGGCGCACCAACGGCGTCTGTTACGCTTGATGGAACAATAAGGCATCTTTCCTTTGTTGGCCTGGATGTCCTGCGGGAAGCCAATATTCAAGCGTCTATGGCGTTCGATTCACCAGCTCAGGTTAGCCCGGTCACGGCCATGTTCGCTCCAATGCGGCCTTATGTCAAAATTGAATCAGAACTCTTTCTGAACTCTCTCAATGGATTCCCGATTGGGTCATTGGCATCGCATGTGGCGAAGTTTTTTTCGACCATCACTATGCCACTCATGGGCTTCTACGATCCATTGTCGTTAGAGCCGCAAGTAAATGCGAACATCGGCGTATCGTTGGCAACGCCACTTTCTATCCAAGGACAAGTTGAATATGTTGTCACGCCCATCGCACTGATCCCGAATTACACATTTAGGCCGGGGTTCGATGACCGAACCGATTGTACGGCCGTGCCTGATCCAGGGCTATCCTGCAGGCTGGACAGCATTATAACCAACTACAACGCCACGAACGGCGTGCCTGACAGTGCCGCGCGTTACATTCTGGACGTCACTCTGTATAGCCGAACAGGCGGAACGTATTATCCGGTAATCGACATGCCAAAGGTCGTGATTCCGGTATCTGAGACGAACTAGCATGAGCAGATGTGCGGGAACGCCGGACGGGACAACGCGCGGTTAACAGGAAAGAATTATGAACCGTCACGCAGGTCGCGCCGCGACACGTTGAACAAGACCAAGGACTCTTGACTCCGTCGCCGAACTAAGATAAAGGATCAATATGTTGAAAAGAACCTCCACAGCCCTGATCGTCGTAGTCGTCACCTTGTGACGACTCGTAGCTTGCCTTGTTAACGCAAGGAGCGCGGGTCACCTTCCCGCGCTCTTTTCGTATCCGCTTCTTGGAATCGAAGGTCGCGAGGGGGAAACATCTCGCGACTATTTTATTTCCAAAAGGAGCACTATCATGCAGATCACCCCACGTATCCATGCCATCAACATCCCCTTTACCGTGCCAACCCCATCCGGAACTATTAACCGATCAGTCAACGTATTTCTTTATTGCGGCGCAAAAATTACCCTGATTGACAGCGGAGTTGCTGGATCAGAACAGCATATTTCCCAGTATCTAGAGCAAAGAGGACTTCAGCTACAACAGATTGAACACCTTATCCTTACTCACTCGCACCCTGATCACATTGGTGCAGCTATGGAAATACAAAGGGCAACCGGATGCCGTGTTTCGGCTCATACGGCTGAAAGGAGCTGGATTGAAGATATCAATCTCCAAGAAAAGGAGCGGCCTGTTCCAGGGTTTCAAACCCTTGTGGGTGGATCAGTTTCCGTTGATAATCTGCTTTATGACGGCGAAACTATCCTCATCGATCAAGGCATTTCTTTGAAAGTCATACATACCCCAGGTCATTCAGCGGGCTCAATCTCATTATGGTGCCCATCTGAGAAGGTGTTATTTACTGGCGATGCCGTGCTTGTACCTGGAGATATGCCCATCTTTGACAACTATCAACTTGCTGTTGATTCCCTAGTGAAATTGGAGGCTATTGAGTTGGAATGGCTTTTGTCAGCATGGGATGAGCCAAAGCAGGCTACCGAAGCTAAAATATTGTTCAGAGAAAGCATAGACTGGCTTAAGAAAATTAACGCAGCGGTGCATAACGCAGCTAGCATTCTTGGAACTGAAAATCATATGGAGATATGTCGCAATGTGGTGGCAGAGCTTGGCCTTCCGCAATTTGCAGTAAATCCCCTCGTTTCACGTTCACTCATGTCTTGCCTTGCAATACATACCAACAACAAAGGCCGGGGCATTACGCCCCGGCCCGGTGCTGTTTGAATTAGCCGCTGTCTGCCGCGCTGCCGCGGGGAGGCGGCGTTATTTTTTCCGGCACGTTTCCGCGAAGCCGGTCACGGCGAAGTCGCCCTGGTGATTGACCACTGCCCAGGCGGTTTTGGTGCTCGGGTCGATGCCGTAGGTGCCCAGCCCGTAGCCCGGCTTCCAGGCACCCTTGACGAATTTCGCGCTGCCGCCGGCGTTCATCTCCACCGCGTTCACCCAGGTGCCGTCCGCATCCCTGGCTGCGAGGCCGAAAAGTCCCCGCCCCAGGTGCTCGGGCCGGGCCTTGTCCGGGTCGTAGGTCAGGGAGAGGGTATAGACGTCGGTCTGGCTGCTGCCCAGGTCGGCCATGCCCCACAGGGTGAGGATGTGGCTGGCCGTGTCGCTGTCGGCGTCGCGGCGGCGGTTGTCATGATGGCCGTGGCCCCGGCCGTGCCGGTGCTGCTCCCGCGGGGTCCAGCCGGTATCGATGGCCTTGGTGAGGGCGCGGCCGGCGTAGTCCGTGCCCGTGCTGGCGTTGGTGCCGTCGAGGATCCGGGCGGTGGTGCCACGGAAGCTGTCCTGCACGGCGGTGTACGACTGGCCCTGGGCCACCGTGAATTCCTTGCCGTTGAGGCTGTAGCCGAAGGTTTCGCGCTTGGTGAAGTGGCCGCTGAGGGCGGGGGTGACGGTCAGGTCGCAGTCGCCGTTGCAGCCGTTGGGCGCGGCATAGTGGTCAACGGTGACCCGAGGCCCGTCCACGGTTACGATGTAGTAGCCGATGGCGAACAACTCCTGGGCGATGGGGATCTCGCGGGGGCCGCCGAAGGCGGGGACATTGTACTTCTCGTCATTGGAGGGGACCTGTGGGATGTAGAACTTGTAGCTGTTGGAGGAGGTGATGATCTCCTGGACCCGGGCGTTGGTGTCCGGGCTGGTGATGATGGCGCGGTGATGCATGTGGTCGTGGCCGCCGAACTGGTAGCGGACGCCGTTGTTCTGCAGGCTGGCGAGGAAGGCGTTGCGGGCCGCCACATTGCCGGAGCTGTTATAGGCGGGGTTCGAGCCGAACAGGTCGTCGGCGTGGTTCTGGCCGATCAGGTTCTTGTGGCTGAAGACGAAGGCGTGGCTGTCGGAGGGCCGCGATGCGAGCTGGGTGTCGATCCAGCCCTGCTGGTCGATGATGTTGTTGGTGGAGCTGTTCAGGTAGTTGGTCCCGTCGGTGCGGGTGAACTGGTCGAGGAGCACGAACCGGGCGTTGTTGTAGTCGAAGGAGTAGCTGAGGCCGTTCAGCGCGGCAAAGGGACTGCTGAAGTTGGTGGCGCCGAAGACGTTGGGGCCGCCGGCCGTGGTCTGGGGGAAGGCGGCGCTGAACCAAGCGGTGGACGCCTGGGAGCTTTCATGGTTGCCGCGGAGCGGGTAGAAGCCGATGCCGGCGTCGTAGAGGGGCTGGGCCGCGGCGGCGCGGGTGGCCAGGGAGGTGGGGTAGGTGCTGTCGGACTTGTCGGTCAGGTCGCCCACCTGGATGACGAACTTCACGTCATGGGCGATGAATTCCTGGTTGAGCTGGTTGATGATGCCGACCGCAACCGTGTCGGGGTTGATGCCGTCGAGGTTGGATTTCCACTGGGTGTCTGACATGACGCCGAACTTCCACGGCTCGGCCAGCGCGGGCGCGGCAACGAGCAGTGAGGCCAGGGCGGCCAGGGCCGAGGCGAAACGGAACAGGTGTTTCATCTTTCTCTCCCTCTCGGTGGATTCGGCTGCCGGAGCAGCCGTCGGGAGGAAAGTGTAGACCCGCCATGTTGCAGGTCGGTTGACGTTGGGTTAAAAGACTATAACGTGTGTCTCCATCCACCCGTTCCCGGAATCTGCCCCGGCTTGCCAGGTGATGCATGACACTGCTGGAGTATCGGCGCACATCGGTCTAGACTGGGACATCATCTGCCCGGGGACGGGATATCCCCTGACGGCGGCAATCGGGAGACGCAATGAAACTGAGCAGACGCGACGGTATCTTCCTGGTGATCATCCTGGCACTCATCACCGTTCTGGTCCTGAATCGCGGTTCCGAGCAGGGGAAGCCGCTTCCGGCCGACGACGCGCACCGCCCGTTCAGCGAGGCACTGGCCAGGGGCGCGGACCGGGAGACTACGGAGCAGGGGTGTGTCCGCTGCCACGCCACCGCCGCCCGGCCGCTGCCGCCGGGGCACCCGCCCAAGGAGCAGTGCCTGTTCTGCCACCGCCCAGCGCCCGCCACGCGCTGACCATCCGCCACGTTAGCGCGCCGCGGTGCAAGCAAGCCGCTCGGGAACGGCTACGGCAGCAGAACAAACCGGTTACTCCTGGCGGGCATCGTTTTGTGACAACGTGATTTCCCGCTGAAAAAGCGTTTTGCCCGCAGGCAGGCGTGTGCTAAGTTTTTTCTTGTGCCGGGTTTGCCCCGCGCGTCCAATCGGACATCCGGCGGGCGAGGGCGGCGACGAGGCCGTAACAATCACTCACGCTCCAGCCCACATCTGTGTGACGGTGGGCGGTGCCGGCAAAGGAAAGAGACATGAAACGCATCTGCGTGTTTTGCGGTTCCAGCCCCGGCGCGCGGCCGGCTTATGCCGGGGCGGCGCGGGAGCTCGGGCGGCTGCTGGCGGCAACGGGAATCGATCTGGTCTACGGCGGGGCGAGCGTCGGCCTGATGGGGATTCTGGCCCGGACCGTGCTCGATGGCGGCGGCCGGGTGACCGGCGTCATCCCCCGGATGCTGGAGGAGAAGGAGATCGCCCTGACCAGGCTGAGCGATCTCCGGGTGGTGGAGTCCATGCATGAGCGCAAGGCCCTCATGGCGGAGCTGTCGGACGGATTCATCGCCCTGCCCGGCGGGATCGGCACTATCGAGGAGTTCGTTGAGGTGCTCACGTGGCTGCAGTTGGGCATCCACGGCAAGCCGTGCGGCCTGCTGAACAGCGACGGCTATTACGACCGCCTGCTGGACTTTTTCGACCACATGGCCGCGGAAGGGTTCATCCGGCCGGAATGCCGCGAAGCCGTGCTGGTGGACCGGGACCCGGCGGCGTTGCTGAAGAAGATGAGTCTCTACCGCGCGCCCGTCCCGGACAAGGTGGAGTGGGCGCTGAAGATGGATAACGCGTGAATGTGGAGCGGATCGTGCCGGGCCACGGCCGCTGTCCACCAAGAAGGACCTGCGGGAAATGAAGGAATATCTCCTGCTCTTCGACGCCCGGGCGTGCGAGCTGGCGGCCGGGGCGGTGGATGCCGGGCATGAGGCGGACCGCCGGGGCTGAAATCGCCTGTAAGTGAAACGACTATGAACTATACCCATGAATTCGACGAAGCCAGCGGCATCTGCACGATCCGGGTCACGGGCGTGTTCCGCCGCCCCGAGGACAGCGACGAGTTGAAGCGCTTTGCCGCGGATTTTTTCACCAGCAACGGCTGCCGCCTGTTCCTGATCGACGTATCGCAGACGGAGCTCATCGCCGGTACCATGCCCACCTTTTATGCCGGCACCCCGCAGGGAGAGCTGGCCCGGGTCCTCAGGCAGGTAAAGACGGCGTTCGTGCGCCGGAGCCTTACGGAAGACGATCATTTCCTCGAAACCGTTGCGGTCAATCGCGGGTTCAAGCTCCGTGCGTTCGACTCGATCGACAAGGCCGTCGCATGGCTTGCGAGAGGTACCTGATAGTCCTTATCCACGCCCAAGGAGGTTCCCATGCGCCGCCCCGTTTTTCCGGCACCCTACCGGCACGAGCACGCGCCGGTGAAGAACGTCAATGAAGTCGTCCGGGATCAGTTGACGGCAGGGCAGAGGGCGGCCGACTGGATCGCATCCAGGGTCGGCTCCTGGCAGTTCATCATCGGTCAGTCGGTGCTTCTCACCGTGTGGGTGATCCTGAACATCACCGCGTGGATCAGGCACTGGGACCCGTACCCCTTCATCCTGATGAACCTCGTCCTGTCCCTGCAGGCGGCCTACACCGCGCCCATGATCATGATGAGCCAGAACCGGCAGGCCGCCCGCGACCGGATCGAGGCCCACAACGATTACGAAGTCAACCAGAAGGCCGAGGCGGAAATCAGGGCCATTCTCGACAACCTTGCCGCCCAGAACGCCGCGATCGCCGAGGTGCACGCCATGCTCGATGAGCTGCGCGGGCGGCTGGCGGACAGGGGTCAGCCCAACGCCTGAGACGGCGCCCCCGCCTCATTCATCCGGCAAAGGAGTCCTGCCATGAGCTTCATCCTCGCGCTTGACCAGGGGACGACCAGTTCCCGCGCCCTGGTATTCGACCATGACGGGAACGTGCTCGGGCTCGCCCAGAAGGAGTTTCGCCAGATATTCCCCCAACCGGGCCTGGTTGAGCACGATGCCGAGGAGATCTGGGCCTCCCAGCTGGGGGTGGTGGTGGAGGCCATTGCCCGGGCCGGGATCACCGCCGCGGACATTGCCGCCATCGGCATCACCAACCAGCGGGAGACGACGGTGGTCTGGGATCGCCGCACCGGCCGGCCGATCCACCACGCCATCGTCTGGCAGGACCGGCGCACGGCCGGCGAGTGCGACCGGCTCAGGGCCAAGGGGCTGGAGCCGACCTTCCGCAACAGGACCGGGCTGGTGCTGGACCCCTACTTCTCGGGCACCAAGCTGGCCTGGCTGCTCGATAACGTGCCCGGGGCACGGGCCAGGGCCGAGGCGGGGGAACTGGCCTTCGGTACGATCGATTCCTGGCTGGTCTGGAACCTGACCGGCGGCGAGCGGCACCTGACCGATGCCAGCAACGCCTCCCGGACGCTCCTGTTCAACATCCACGACGGCGCCTGGGACCCGGAACTGCTGGAGCTGCTCCGGATCCCGCCCGCGATCCTGCCCCAGGTGGTGGCCTCCAGCGAGGTCTACGGCGAGACCGCCGCCCGCTTCCTGGCGGCGCGCATCCCCATCTGCGGCATCGCGGGGGACCAGCAGGCGGCGCTGTTCGGTCAGCTCTGCGACCGGCCCGGGATGGTGAAGAACACGTACGGCACCGGCTGCTTCATGCTGATGCAGACCGGCGAGCGGCCGGTGCTCTCGGGGCGGAACCTCCTGACCACCGTGGCCTGCCGACTGGGCAACCGGACGGAGTACGCCCTGGAGGGGAGCGTGTTCGTGGCCGGCGCGGCGGTGCAGTGGCTGCGGGACGGGCTCGGCATCATCCGCACCTCGGCGGAGGTGGAGACGCTGGCCGCCTCGGTCCCGGACAACGGCGGGGTCTACCTGGTGCCGGCCTTTGCGGGGCTGGGCGCTCCCCATTGGGACCCCTACGCCCGGGGCGCCCTGCTGGGCATCACCCGCGGCACCACCGCCGGCCACATCGCCCGGGCCACCTTGGAGAGCATCGCCTTCCAGACGGCCGATCTCCTGGAGGCCATGGAGGCCGATGCGGCTACCCCGCTGGCCGAACTGCGGGTGGACGGCGGCGCCACGGCCAACAACATGCTGATGCAGTTCCAGGCCGACCTCCTGGGGGTGCCGGTGGTGCGGCCCCGGGTGCGCGAGACCACGGCCCTGGGCGCTGCCTACCTGGCCGGGCTGGCGGTGGGCTACTGGCGGGACCGGGCCGAGATCGGCCGGCTCTGGCAGGCGGAGCACACCTTTGAGCCGGCCATGGACCGGGACAGGGCGGCGGAGCTGCGCTCCACCTGGAGCAGGGCCCTGGAAAGGTCCCAGGGGTGGGCGCAGCCATGAAGCGCGAGGATCTGCTGCGGCATCTGGCCGAAACCGAGGTCTGGGACATGATCGTGATCGGCGGGGGCGCCACGGGCCTCGGCACGGCGGTGGAGGCGGCCGGCCGCGGCTACCGGACCCTTCTCCTGGAACAGGGGGACTTTGCCCAGGGGACGTCCAGCCGGAGCACCAAGCTGATCCACGGCGGGGTCCGCTACCTGCAGCAGGGAAACCTGACGCTGGTGCTGGAGGCGCTGCGGGAGCGGGGCCTGCTCATCCGCAACGCACCGCACCTGGTCCACAACCTTTCCTTTGTGGTGCCGCTCTACGACTGGTGGGAAGGGCCCTTCTACGGGATCGGGCTCAAGCTGTACGACGTCCTGGCCGGCAAGCTGGGGCTGGGGCCGTCCCGCCTGCTGTCGCGGGAAGAGACCCTGGGCCACATCCCGACCGTGGAGCCCCACGGCCTGCGCGGCGGGGTGATCTACCACGACGGCCAGTTCGACGACTCCCGCCTCGCGATCAGCCTGGCCCTGACCCTGGCCGACCTGGGCGGGGTGGCGCTCAATCACTTCCCGGTGACCGGCATCATCAGCCGCGACGGTCTCGTGGCCGGGGTGGAGGCGCGGGACCGGGAGACCGGCGGCGCCTTCAGGATCATGGGGCGGGCGGTGATCAATGCCGCCGGACCTTTCGTGGACGGGGTGCGGCGGCTGGCCGACCCGGCGGCCCGGGACCTCATCGCCCCGAGCCAGGGGGTGCACCTGGTGCTGGACGGCTCGTTTCTGCCCGGCGACAGCGCGATCATGGTTCCCCACACCGACGACGGTCGCGTCCTGTTCGCGGTCCCCTGGCACGGCCGGACCGTGGTGGGCACCACCGATACGCCCATCCCGGCGGCCGGGCTGGAGCCGCGCCCGCTGCCGGAAGAGATCGACTTTCTCCTGTCCCATGCGGCCCGCTACCTGACCCGGCATCCCGAGCGCCGGGACGTGCTGAGCACCTTCGCCGGCATCCGGCCCCTGGTCCGCAGCGACAGCGGCGGCGACACCGCCTCCCTTTCCCGGGACCACACCCTGCTGGTGGAGGGAAGCGGCCTGGTCACCATTGCCGGCGGCAAGTGGACCACCTACCGGAAGATGGGGGAGGACACGGTTACCGCCGCTGCCCAGGTGGCCGGCCTGGACCATCGGCCGTCGGTCACGGAGACGTTGCGTATCCACGGCTGGCAGGAGGATGCGACGGAGGGACCGCTGCAGGTCTACGGCAGCGATGCCGCAGCCCTGGAGCAACTCCTGCGGGAAAACGCCGCCTGGCGTGAGCCCCTGCACCCGGCGCTCCCCTACTGCGCCGGGGAGGTCGTCTGGGGGGTGCGTCACGAGTGGGCCCGCACGGTGGAGGATGTCCTGGCCCGCCGCACCAGGGCGCTGCTGCTGGATGCCCGTGCCGCCGTGGCCGCGGCGCCGCGGGTGGCGGAACTGATGGCGCGGGAGCTGGGACGGGACAGCGACTGGCAGGCGGCGCAGGTTGCCGCGTTTACCCATCTGGCCCGGGGCTACCTGCCGGAGTGAGAAATCTTTTCACGAACCGGGAGCGGAGTTTTCGCGCCGGCGCGGTAGATGTAGTCTATCCGTGCCGGATGCCACCCCGCTTCGCTCCGCGTGCCTCTCGCACCGCCGCTGTACGGCTCATTTCGCTACCGGCCTGAAACTCACCCTGACGGGTTCAGACAATCAGGCCGGTGGCCGCTCCATTTCGCCTACAGCGGCAGGCGCTCGGGCACAGTCGCTCCGTCGGTGTGGCATCCGGCATCGACTCAGGGGCAAGAAAAGAACCGCGCCGGATCGACGCCATTTCTTGACATGGGATAGGCATTTCCCTATACCTTCCAGCATGAACAACATACTCATCCTCTTCGCGCATCCGCGCTTCGAAAACTCGCGGACCAACAGGTCGCTGCTGGCAGGCCTCCGTGGCCTGGAGTGGGTAACCATCCACGACCTCTACGAACAGTATCCCGATTTCAATATCGACGTGGCCCGGGAGCGGGAACTTCTGCTGGCTCATCAGGTCATCGTCTGGCACTACCCCTTGTATCTCTACGGCCCCCCGGCCATCATCAAGCAGTGGATGGACCTGGTCCTGGAGCATGGCTGGGCCCATGGCCAGGGGAGCTACAACCTGGAGCGCAAGCCGATTTTCGCCACGATCACCACCGGCGGCACCCGGGCCAGTTACGCCCGGGGCGGGTTCAACCGGTACACCATTCCCGAGCTGCTCTATCCGCTGGAGCAGGCGACCCATCTCTGCCGGATGGACTGGCTCCCCCCATTCGTGGTCCAGGGGACCTACCGCCTCACCGACGGCATGCTGGCGGACTGTGCCGACCAGTACCGACAGATCCTGCTGAAGCTGGCCCAATCCCCGCCCCTGGAGCAGATCCGGGGGTACGAGTTCCTGAATGACTGGATTTCGGCCCTGAACCGGAAGGAGGCGCCATGACCGACACCATGCTCGGTCAGGCCGTGGTCTACCTTGCCGCGGCTCTGTTCTGCGTGCCCATTGCCCGGCGCCTGGGCATGGGGTCCGTCCTGGGCTACCTGCTGGCCGGGATACTGATCGGCCCCTTCTGTCTCGGGTTTGTGGGGCGTGAGGGGGAGGACATCATGCACTTCGCCGAGTTCGGCGTGGTCATGATGCTCTTCCTGATCGGCCTGGAGCTGGAGCCGGCCCATTTCTGGCGGATGCGCACCACCATCCTGGGGCTGGGGTCGCTGCAGCTGGCCCTGACCACCTGTGCCCTGACCGCGGGCCTCCTGCTGCTGGGCCTCGACTGGCGGGGAGCCCTTGCCGCGGGCCTGGCCCTTGCCATGTCGTCCACGGCCATCGTGCTCCAATCCCTCAAGGAAAAGGGGCTGGGCAACTCTCACGCCGGGCTGAGCTCCTTTGCGGTGCTCCTGTTCCAGGACATCGCCGTGATCCCGATCCTGGCCCTGCTCCCGTTCCTGGCCATCCAGGCCGGCGGGGGGGCCGTCCACGGGGATGCGCCCTCCCTGCTGGACGGGCTGCCGGTCTGGATGAAGGCCGGCTCGGTCCTCTTCGCCGTGGTGGCGGTGGTGGTCATGGGGCGTTCCATCGTGGTCCCCTTTCTCCGCATCGTCACCAAGGCCAGCGTCCGCGAGCTCTCGGTCGCCGCGGCGCTGCTGATCATCGTTGCCATAGCATACCTGATGGAACTGGTGGGGCTGAGTCCGGCCCTGGGCGCCTTCCTCGCCGGCGTGCTCCTGGCCAACAGCGAATTTCGCCACGAACTGGAGAGCGACATCGAGCCCTTCAAGGGGCTGCTGTTGGGCCTCTTTTTCATTGCGGTAGGGGCCTCCATCAACTTCAGGCTGCTGACGGACAAGCCGGCCACCATCATTTCGCTGGTGCTGGCCGTCATCCTGGTCAAGGCAGTGGTGCTGGTCGTCGCGGGGCGGCTGTTCCGCCTTTCCTTCGACCAGAACAGCATCTTCGCCATCGGCCTGTCCCAGGTGGGGGAGTTCGCCTTTGTCCTGTTCGCTTTCATCGACCGGCTGGGGATCATCGGGCGCGACTGGACCGATACCCTGATGGCGGTGACGGCCATCAGCATGACCATGACCCCCCTGCTCCTGCTGGCGAACGAACGGCTGGTGCTGCCCCGGTTCGGCACCCGGGAGCGGGAGGAGCAGGAGGCCGACCTGATCGATACGGAGCACCCGGTCATCATTGCCGGGTTCAGCTCCTTCGGCAGCACCCTGGGGCGCTTCCTCCGCGCCAACGGCGTGGAAGCGACCATTCTCGACAACGATTCCGACCAGGTGGACCTGCTGCGGCGCATGGGGTTCAAGGTCTTCTACGGGGACGCGACCCGGCTGGATATCCTCCGTTCGGCCGGGGCCGACAGCGCCCGCGTTCTGTTCATCGCCATCGACAGCCCCGCCACGGTCAACAAGCTGGTTGCCACGGCGCGGAAGCATTTTCCCCACCTGAAGGTCATGGCCCGGGCCGGCACCAACCTGGACGCCCACGAACTCCTGGACCTGGGAGTGCGGGACATCTACCGCGATTTTCTCGACACCTCGGTGCGGGCCGGGGTGGACGTGCTGGCGAGCCTGGGATACCGGCGGTACGGCGCCACCCGCGCCGGCCAGGACTTCATCAGGTACGACGAGTCCGCCATGCACCACCTGGCGCCCCACCGCCACGACGAGTCCAGCTATATCTCCACCGCCCGGGAACAGATCCGGCTGCAGGAGCAGTTGCTGGCCGGCGACCGCACCGCCAACCATACGCATCATGATCACGCCTGGGATACGAGCACGCCGGTCACGGCGGCAGAGGGAGAGACGCAGCCCTGACACCGTCGCGTCGGTACTCGGTGTCCCCATCGTTTCCATCGCGTTGCGCCCGTTTGCCTGTTATACTCTCTCCCCATGGCCCACGAATCGATCTCCATCCGCAATGCCCGCCAGAACAACCTGAAGAATCTCGATCTCGACCTTCCCCTGGGCGAGTTGATTGTCGTCACCGGCGTTTCCGGTTCGGGGAAGTCGTCGCTCGCCTTCGATACGGTCTACGCCGAGGGGCAGCGGCGCTACGTGGAGACCTTTTCCCCCTATGCCCGTCAGTTCCTGGAGCGGATGGATCGCCCGGCCGTGGACCGGATCGACGGCATCCCCCCGGCCATCGCCATCGACCAGACCAACCCGGTCCGCACCTCCCGCTCCACCGTGGGTACCATGACGGAACTGAACGACCACCTGAAGCTCCTGTTCGCCCGGGCCGCGCGGCTCTTCTGCCGCGGCTGCGGCCGGCCGGTACGGCGCGATACGCCCGAGAGCATCGCGGATGAGCTGCTGGCGCGGGATGCCGGCGCCGGGGCCGCCGTGCTGGTTACCTTCCCGGTGCCGGTGCCGGCCAATTTTTCCACCGACGAGGTGAAAGGGTTCCTGGCCGGCCAGGGATACACCCGCATCTACCGGGAGGAGGAAGGCATCCTGGAGGTGATCCAGGACCGCACCCGCCTGGCACCGGCGAACCGTTCCCGCCTGGTGGAGGGGATGGAGGCGGCGCTGCGCGTCGGGCACGGGCGGGTGTTCGTCCGTCCCGCCGGCGAAGGTTCCGCGTCGGAACCGTGGCGCTTTTCCAGCGACCTCCACTGCCCGGACTGCGACATCTCCTACCAGGACCCGGCGCCCCACCTCTTCTCCTTCAACTCGCCGGTGGGGGCCTGCGCCACCTGCCGGGGGTTCGGCCGGGTGATCGGCATAGACCTTGGGTTGGTGATCCCGGACGAATCCAGGTCCCTGGCGGACGGGGCGGTGAAGCCGTGGCAGACCGAGAGCTACCGGGAATGCCGGGACGACATGATCTCCTTCGCCACCAAGCGTGGCATCCCTGTCAACGTGCCCTGGCGGGAGCTGGCGCCGGAGCAGCGCCGGTGGGTGCTCGAGGGGGAGGGTTCCTGGGAGGACGGGCTCTGGTACGGGGTGCGGCGCTTTTTCGACTGGCTCGAAACCAAGAGCTACAAGATGCACATCCGGGTCCTCCTCTCCAAGTACCGGGCCTACACCCTCTGTCCCGCCTGCGGGGGGGCGCGGCTCTCCCCCGATGCGCTCCTGTGGCGGCTCGGGACAACGGAGGAGGCCGACCGGGTCCTGCCGCCGGAAGAGCGGTTCCGCCCCCAGGGGATGGAGTTGCCCGATGAGGTTCTACGCCACCTCCCCGGCCTCACCATCCACGATGTCATGCTCCTGCCCCTGGAGCGCTGCTCGTCGTTTTTCGGCGGCTTGGCGCTGCCGGCCCCCCTGGACGAGGCGGCGGACCTGCTGCTGCGGGAGATCCGCGTCCGCCTGGGCTACCTGGGGGAGGTGGGGCTCGGCTACCTCACCCTGGACCGCCAGTCGCGCACTCTCTCCGGGGGCGAGGTGCAGCGGATCAACCTGACCACGGCCCTGGGTACCTCCCTGGTGAACACCCTGTTCGTCCTGGACGAGCCCTCCATCGGCCTCCATCCCCGGGACATGGGGCGGGTGATCGGCGTGCTGCGGCAGTTGCGGGACGCGGGCAACACCCTGCTGGTGGTGGAGCACGACCCCCAGGTGATGCTCGCCGCCGACCGGTTGCTCGACCTTGGCCCCGGTCCGGGCGAGCGGGGCGGCGAGGTGGTCTTCTTCGGCCTGCCCGCGGCAATTCTGAACGAGCAGCGCTCCCTGACCGGCGAGTATCTGGCGGGGCGGAAACAGGTGGCCACCGGCGACGGGCTCCGGCCGGTTAGGGAGGGGCATCATTCCCTGGAAATCCTCGGCGCCGCCGCCCACAACCTCACGGGGGTCGACGTCCGCATTCCCCTGAACCGCCTGGTCTGCATCACCGGCGTCTCCGGCTCGGGCAAGTCGACCCTGGTCCAGGAGGTGCTGCACCGGGGGCTCCTGAAGCTCAAGGGGAGGCCGACGGAGCCGCCGGGGGCGCACGCTGCCATCCGTGGTGCGGAGCTGATCGGCGATGTCGTTATGGTGGACCAGTCCCCCATCGGCAAGACCACCCGCTCCAACCCCGCCAGCTACGTGGGGGCCTTCGACGCCATCCGCAAGCTCTTCGCGGCCGAGCCCCTGGCCAAGGAGCGGGGCTATACCACCGGCACGTTCAGCTTCAACGCCGGCACCGGCCGCTGCCCTTCCTGCGGCGGCAACGGCTTCGAGCATGTGGAGATGCAGTTCCTCTCCGACGTCTACCTCCGTTGCCCCGACTGCGACGGCAGCCGCTACCGCCCCGAGGTGCTGGAGGTGCGGCTCGTGCCGGGAGGGGGCGGGCGCCCCCTGTCCATCGCCGACGTGCTGGAGATGACCGTGACCGAGGCGGTGGCTTTTTTCGCTGATCAGCGGGAGGTGCTCCGGCGCCTGGAACCGCTGGAGGCCGTGGGGCTCGGCTACCTCCGCCTGGGCCAGCCGGTGCCGACCCTTTCCGGCGGTGAGGCCCAGCGCCTGAAACTTGCCGGCCACCTGGCCGAAGTGGGGGGGCGGAGACGCACGGGGGCGGGGAACCTTTTCCTGTTCGACGAGCCCACCACCGGCCTCCACTTCGAGGACATCGCCCGGCTCCTGGCCGCCTTTCGCCGGCTGCTGGAGGCCGGGGACTCCCTGGTGGTGATCGAGCACAACCTGGACGTGATCAGCGCCGCGGACTGGCTGATCGACCTGGGGCCCGAGGGGGGCGACGCCGGGGGACGGGTGGTCTGCGTCGGGACACCGGACCAGGTGATGACGTGCCCGGAAAGCCATACCGGCCGAGCCCTGCAGGAGTACGGGGAGGAACTGGCCGCCCTGGTGCGGGCATCGACTCAGCCGGCGGCGGAGGCGCTCCCCGCCGTGGTGCCGGACCGGTCCATCCGCATCGTCCATGCCCGGGAGCACAACCTGAAGAATGTCACCATCGCCGTGCCCCGTGACCGCTTCACGGTCATCACCGGCATCTCGGGGAGCGGCAAGTCCACCGTGGCCTTCGACATCCTCTTTGCCGAGGGGCAGCGGCGCTACCTGGAATCCCTCAACGCCTACGCCCGCCAGTTCGTCCAGCCCGCTGCCCGTCCCGACGTGGACGCGGTCCTCGGCATCCCGCCCACGGTGGCCATCGAGCAGCGGACGAGCCGGGGCGGGCGCAAGAGCACCGTGGCGACCATGACGGAGATCTACCACTTCCTCCGCCTCCTCTTTGTGAAGCTCGGGGTCCAGCACTGCCCCGACTGCGGCATCCCCATCACCCCCCAGACCCCGGACGCCATCGCAGCCCGGCTTCTGCGGGAGCTCCGGGGGAAGCGGGTGGCGCTCCTGGCACCGCTGATCACGGCCCGGAAAGGGTACTACACCGACCTGGCCGCGTGGGCCGCGGGCAAGGGCTTCACGCACCTGCGGGTGGATGGCGTCATGACCCCGGTGGAGCCCTGGCCACGCCTCGACCGCTTCCGGGAGCACGACATCGACCTGCCGGTGGGGGAGATTGCCGTGTCGGCCAAAGGGGAGGGGGAACTGCGGCAGCTTCTCGACCGGGCCCTGGTCTTCGGCAAGGGGGTGGTGCGGGTGGCGGTGACGCACGCCGACGCCGGCAGCCAATCGAAAGCGGAGTTGCTCTTTTCGACGCTCAGGGCCTGCACCTCCTGCGGCCAGAGCTTCCCCGAGCCCGACCCGCGGCTCTTTTCCTACAACTCCCGCCACGGCTGGTGCCCCCGTTGTTTCGGCACGGGGCTGGAGATCCCCGGCTTCGACGCGGAGCAGACCGGCGAGGAGATCTGGTGGAACGAGTGGTTCGAGGGGGAGGAGCAGACCTGCTCCGCCTGCCGCGGCGCCCGGCTCAACCCCGAGGCCCTGGCGGTCCGTTTCCGGGACCGGAATATTGCCGAGCTGACGGCCCTCACCGTGATCCAGGCTGCCGCCTTTATCGCCGAACTGGGTCTTGAGGGGCGGGAGGCGGCCATCGCCCGCGATATCGTGGCCGAGATCACGACGCGGCTCGCCTTCCTGGGCGAGGTGGGGCTCGGGTACCTGTCCCTCGACCGGGCGGCCCCGACCCTCTCCGGCGGCGAGGCCCAGCGGATCAGACTGGCGGCCCAGCTGGGCTCGAACCTGCGGGGGGTCTGCTACATCCTGGACGAGCCCACCATCGGCCTCCACCCCCGGGACAACCGGATGCTGCTGGACACCCTGCGGAAACTGGAGGGGAAGGGGAACACCATCGTGGTGGTGGAGCACGACGAGGAGACCATCCGCCGGGCCGAGCACGTCATCGACCTGGGCCCCGGCGCCGGGGTCAACGGCGGCCTGGTGGTGGCCGAGGGAACCCTGGAGCAGGTCATGGCGGCCCTGGACTCCCTCACGGGGCGCTACCTGGCCGAGCCCCTGCGCCATCCCCTGGTGGAGCGGCGACCTGCGCCGCCGCCGGATGCGCCGGCCATCCAGGTGTTGGGGGCCACCCTCCACAACCTGCGGGAGATCGACGTGTCCTTCCCGCTCCGGCGTCTGGTCTGCGTGACCGGCGTCTCGGGGAGCGGCAAGAGCACCTTGGTGCGCAACGTTCTCCACGCCGGGCTCCAGGGGCTTCTGGCCCACGGCAGGGGGGCCCATGCCGTGGCCGGGTGCCGGGAGATCCGGGGCTGGGACCAACTCACCCGCGTGCTGGAGGTGGACCAGACCCCCATCGGCAAGACGCCCCGTTCCTGTCCCGCCACCTACGTGGGATTCTGGGACGCCATCCGGAAACTCTACGCCGGCACTACCGAGGCGCGGCTGCGGGGGTACGGCCCCTCCCGCTTCTCCTTCAACGTGAAGGGGGGGCGGTGCGACGAGTGCGAGGGGCAGGGGGTGAAGACCATCGAGATGAGCTTCCTCCCCGACGTGAAGGTGGCGTGCGAGGTGTGCGGCGGCCTCCGCTTCACCCCTGAAACCCTTATGGTCCGCCATCGGGGGAAATCCATCGGCGACCTCCTGGCCATGAGCGTGGACGAGGCAGTGGAGTTCTTCGCGGCCCACCGGTCGATCCTTCACCCGCTCCAGCTTCTGCAGGACGTGGGGCTCGGCTACCTGACCCTGGGCCAGCAGAGCCCGACCCTTTCCGGCGGCGAGGCCCAGCGGATCAAGCTCGTTACCGAGCTGGCCAAGGCAAAGCCGGTGAAGGATGCGCTCCGGGTGCCTCGCACCGCCTCCCACTCCCTCTACATCCTGGACGAACCCACCATCGGCCTCCACATGGCTGATGTGGAGAAGCTGGTACGAGTCCTGCACCGGCTGGTGGAGGCGGGGAACTCGGTCATCGTCATCGAGCACAACCTGGACGTGATCGCCGAGGCCGACTGGCTCATGGACCTGGGGCCCGAGGGGGGTGACGGCGGCGGGCGCATCGTGGCCCGGGGGACGCCGGAAGAGGTGGCCCGGATGGGGGATGTGTCCCACACGGGGAGGATTCTCGGGGAGTTTTTGCGGGAGCGGCGGCGCGCCGGTCCGTCAGCGTAGCGGCAATGTCATGGGGAGGCCGGGCCGTCCGGCGGTTCCGTCCCCCGTTTTTTCATGGTCAGGGAGGTGTGCGATGGATGTTCGGGTGATGCTGGTGGACGACGAGGCAATGGTCAGGGCAGCCGTGGAAGACATGTTCCGGGTGAAGGGGGGCGCCATCACGACCGCTGCCGGCGGCGAAGATTGCCTCGCTCAGCTTGAGGCGGGATTCCGGGGGGTCATCCTGATGGATGTGATGATGCCGCGTATGAACGGCTGGGCCACGATCCGCGAGATCGTGCGGCGGGGACTCTACGAGGGGAACATCATCATCATGCTGACGGGCATCGGGGAGCCGGACAGCCAGATGGAGGGGCTCCAGGAATATGTCAGCGATTTCCTGGCCAAACCCATCGACCCCCGGCAGCTGTACGAGGCCGTCCAGCACTACCGCCTGCTCCTGGCGGAGGAAGCCGCTCCCCATGTTTAACGGCAATATCGTCGTCATAGGAGTTTCCACCGGCGGCCCCATCACTCTCAAGACGCTGTTTTCCACGCTGCCCCGGCTGGAAGCCGCCGTTATCGTGGTCCTGCACATCCAGCCCGGCATGGATGAGCGGGTGGCCCTGAGCCTGGCCAAGGTGTCCGTTATGCCGGTCAACCTGGCCAAGGATGGTGAATACCTCCGGACGGGCCATGTCTACCTGGCCCCGGGCGGTTGCCATCTGGCCCTGGAGGGAAACCGCCGGATCATGCTGGTCAGCGGCCCTCGGGTGAACTATGTCCAGCCGTCCGCCGACGTGACCATGAAATCGCTGCAGCGGTCCCGCAGCAACGTGTTCGTGGGGATCGTGCTCACCGGCATGGGGAACGACGGGGCCGAGGGAATCCGTCACATCAAGTCGATCGGGGGGATCACCATCGCCCAGGACCGGGAAACGTCGTCGGTGTACGGGATGCCCCGCTCCGCCATCGCCACCGGAGCGGTGGATTACGTGCTCCCCGACGTGAAGATGGGCAAGCTGATCGAGCGTCTGGTGAACGGGGAGTAGCGGTCAGCGGCCCGTGGCCCGCTTTGGGCCGCCGGTGCGTGCATTGTGCTGGCGAAGTTCCCGGGCGAGTCGCTCCATTTCCGTCATGCTCACCACGTTGCCTGCTACGAAATACTGGCCGAGGCGCGTCTGCCGCGAACGCTGGCGGAAGAGCAGGAGCTCCACCTGGCGGGGGGTGAGGAAGCCGAACCGGATGGCCTTTTCGCCAAAACGGCCGGGGTGATGGCCGGCGGAGAGAATGGTCCGGACCTGGGTGTCGTCGAGCCAGCCCCAGTGGGTCGCGAGGGCGCCGATGGGGGGGCGTCCCGCCCGCTGCCAGGCCAGGGCCCGGATCAGGTCCCGGTAGGAGATCATGCCGCGGTAATAGAGGTATCGGCCCAGTTTCAGGGGGCGCTGGGGCAGGTGACCCTGATAGAATCCGTCCCGGGGGCCGTCGTCCCGGGGTCGCTCCCGCCCGGCGGATCTCCTCCTGCCCGCGGACTGGCACGGGCTTTCGTGCCGGGCGAGTCCTTCCTCCCGGTGTCTGAAAAAGGCGCACATGAGGTCGTAGGCCTCGCGCACCTGGCGGAACAGCTCGGCCTGGCGCTGCTGGAGATGGGGAGATTCGTGGCCGAAGAGGTCCGGGTGGGTTTCCCGTGCCCGTTGCCGGAAGGCGGCCTTGGCGCCGCTCGGCTGGAGGTAGTGGAGGAATTCGCGCGACAGATCGACATCGGGGCCGAAGAGCTGCCGACAGGCATCCAGGAGATGTGTCTCTGAT
Source organism: Geobacter sulfurreducens PCA (assembly GCF_000007985.2). Taxonomy (NCBI): domain Bacteria; kingdom Pseudomonadati; phylum Thermodesulfobacteriota; class Desulfuromonadia; order Geobacterales; family Geobacteraceae; genus Geobacter; species Geobacter sulfurreducens. Next base: position 3,031,270 of record NC_002939.5, on the reverse strand, counting down.
AAGGGTGTGTTCACGGGCAGTGCCCCCGGGCTGATGGACGGCTCGTCTGGGTGTTATACTATAGTGACCCGTCCGATACAAGCGCCGGGATCGGTCCGTGCCCGCGCGACCGATTAGCCGGAAAGGAGGCTCCGCCATGGGCGGCCGCTTCGCATGCATGTCCTGCCGGTGGAAGATTCCGCCCGTCCCGTTGCCGGGGCGCGGCTACCGGTACCTGGCCGTGCTGTTGACGGTGCTCGCGGCGCTGGTCCTTGTGGCCGTGGGAACAGCGTCGGCCGCCGACGCGCCCCGCGACCGGCATCGCACCATCGTCGTGGGCGGCGATCGCGACTACCCCCCCTACGAGTTCATCGACCAGAACGGCAAGCCCGCCGGCTACAACGTGGAACTGACCCGGGCCATCGCCGAGGTGATGGGGATGACGGTGGAGTTTCGCCTCGGCGCCTGGTCGGAGATGTTCTCCGCCCTCAAGAGCGGTCGGGTCGACGTGCTCCAAGGGATCTCGTGGTCCGAGAAGCGGGCCAGGCAGATCGATTTCACCCCGCCTCACACCATTGTCTACCATGCCATCTTTGCCCGGCGCGATTCGCCCCCTGCCGCGGGACTTGAGGATCTGAGGGGCAGGAAGGTGGCGCTCCACCGGGACGGGATCATGCACGAGTACCTGGCGGAGCGGGGCTACGGCAAGGACCTGGTCCTGACCCCGACCCCGGCGGACGCCCTCCGGCTCCTGGCCGCGGGGGGGTGCGACTACGCGGTGGTGGCCATGGTTCCCGGCATGTACATCATCCGGGAGAACCGGCTCACGAACCTGGTGCCCGTGGCCCGGAGCATCGCGGCCCAGCGTTACGGGTATGCAGTCCGCCAGGGGGATGCGGAGCTTCTGGCCCGCTTCAGCGAGGGGCTCGCCATCCTCAGGAAGACCGGCCAGTACGAGGCGATCCGCGCCAAGTGGCTGGGGGTGCTGGAGCCCCAGCCGGTCCGCTGGCAGGAGATCGCCAAGTATGCGGCGGTGGTGGTGATTCCCCTGCTCGTCATCCTCGGCGGCACGGTGCTCTGGAGCCATTCGCTCCGGCGGCAGGTGGCCCAGCGGACCGAATCCCTTTCCCGGGCCCTGGAGGAGGTCCAGCTTAACCAGCAGCAGCTCCTGCAGGCCGACAAGATGGCTGCGCTGGGCATCCTGGTTTCCGGCGTGGCCCACGAGATCAACAACCCCACCGGCCTCATCCTGCTGGACGTGCCGATCCTGCGCAAGATCTACAATGATGCGGCCCCCATCCTGGAGGAGCGCTACCGGACGGAGGGGGACTTCACCCTCGGCGGGCTCCGTTACTCACGGGTTCGTGAGGAGGTGCCGCGGCTTCTGGACGAGATGCAGGACGGGGCCAAGCGGATCAAGCGGATCGTTGAGGACCTGAAGGACTTTGCCCGGCGCGACGACGTGGGCGGCAAGGAGCTGGTCGACCTCAACGGCGTGGCCCAGGCGGCGGTACGGCTGGTGGATGCCTCGCTGCGCAAGGCCACGACCCGCTTCACTGCCCGCTATGAGCCCGACCTGCCGCGGGTGCTGGCAAACGTCCAGCGGATCGAGCAGGTGGTGGTGAACCTGGTCCTCAACGCCTGCCAGGCCCTGCCGGACCCGAGCCGGGGTATTGAGCTGGAGACCTCTTTCGATCCGGCCGTTGGGTGTGTGAACCTGCGGGTGCGGGATGAGGGGAGCGGCATCGCGCCGGAAAACATCCCGCGCCTCACCGACCCCTTCTTCACCACCAAGCGGGAGAGCGGCGGCACCGGCCTGGGGCTCTCGGTATCCGCGGGCATCATCAAGGAGCATGGGGGAGCCCTTTCCTTCGAGTCGGCTCTTGGCGAGGGGACCACGGTTACGCTTTCTCTGCCGGTTATCGCCTGATTGTTGCGCTGACTGTGGCGATCGGGAGGCGGAGGGTTCGCTCAGAAAAGAGTCCAAGCGTCGCCGGTCGGGTTTCATGGGGGCTGATCGGCCGTTTCCGGCGCTTTCCCTTCGGGTGACGTCCGGTGCTTTTTTGCGGGGACTCTTTTCTCCGCGAGCCCTCCGCCCCCCTCCAGGAACCGTATGCGGTGGGACGGAAGGAGAAAAACCACGTCAATGATGGAGTCCATTCACTTATGACCGAGAATCGCTATCCCCCCTTCGGCATCCTTCTGGTTGACGACGAACCGGCCTGGCTCCGTTCCCTCTCCCTGACCCTGGAGTCGTCCGCCGGCATCACGAATACCATCCTCTGCCAGGACAGCAGGGACGTTCCGGCGCTGCTGGAAGGGGGCGGCATCGGCCTGGTACTCCTGGATCTCACCATGCCCCACCTGTCGGGGGAGGAACTCCTCGCCACGATCAGCGAGAGACACCCCGAGGTGGCGGTCATCGTCATCAGCGGCCTGAACCAGGTGGAGACCGCGGTCCGCTGCATGAAGCTCGGGGCTTTCGACTACTTTGTCAAGACCGACGAGGAGGACCGGCTCGTGGGGGGAGTTCTCCGGGCGGTCAGGATGCTGGAGCTGCAGCGGGAGAACCGGGAGATGTCGAGCCGGCTCGTCTCCGGCGGCCTGCGGCACCCGGAGGCCTTTGCCGGCATCGTCACCGCCGACCGGGGCATGCTTTCCCTGTTCGCCTACATCGAGGCAGTGGCCGTGAGCCCCCAGCCGCTCCTCATCACCGGCGAGAGCGGGGTGGGCAAGGAACTCCTGGCCCGGGCCGCCCATACCCTGAGCGGCTGCAAAGGGCAGCTGGTGGCGGTGAACGTGGCCGGGCTGGACGACACGGTCTTCGCCGACACTCTCTTCGGTCACGTGCGCGGCGCCTTCACCGGTGCCGAGACGGCGCGGCGCGGCATGGTGGAGGAGGCGGCCAACGGTACCCTGTTCCTGGACGAGATCGGCGACCTGGGCATCCCCTCCCAGGTTAAACTCCTGCGGCTCCTCCAGGAAGGGGAGTACTTTCCTCTGGGGAGCGACCAGCCCCGGCGGCTCCGGGCGCGGGTCATCGTCGCCACCCACCGCAACCTGGCGGCCCGGGAGGCTGCCGGAGAGTTCCGGCGCGACCTCTACTACCGGCTCCGCACCCACCAGGTCCATATGCCGCCCCTTCGGGAGCGGAAAGGGGACATCCCGCTCCTGCTGGACCATTTCCTGGCCGAGGCAGCCCGCACCCTGGGAAAGAAAAAACCCACGCCACCGCCGGAACTGGCCCAGCATCTGGCCACCTACAATTTCCCGGGTAACGTGCGGGAGTTGAAGTCGATGGTTTTCGATGCGGTCAGCGTCCACCGGGACCGGATGCTCTCCATGGAAAGCTTCGTCAGGGCCATCGGCGGCACGGAAGAACCCGCCGGTACTCCGCCGCCCACTTTGAACCCCTTCGCCGGGTTCGACAAGCTCCCCACCTTTACCGACGCCGCCGAGTTCCTCGTGGAAGAGGCCCTCAATCGTTCCGGCGGTAACCAGACCCTCGCCGCCCGACTCCTCGGCATCTCCCAGCCCGCCCTCTCCAAGCGGCTCAAGATGATGCGGAAATGAACCCCCATAACCGGAGGTTATAGCGATAACCTTGGTTATGGTTGTTTTAACCTGCCGAAATAACTGATAGTACCTGCAGCGGTTCATTGCCGGCATAACCGCAGGTTATGCCGGTTTCCCTCCTGAAATATCCCTGTAAAAGACAATTTTCATAATTAAAACAGCCTCTTGCACGGTGTTGTCGTCCTTGGTATCCCCCTTGCTCATTGAAGGGTGAATCTGACAGACAACAGGTGCGGATCCAACGGGTCCGACCTAAGGGGAGGCAGTTATGATGATGTTCTGGATCCAGTTCGTTCTCGTTCTCGGCGCGGTCCTGATCGGTATCCGCAGGGGTGGGGTGGCCCTGGGCCTTATCGGAGGACTCGGCGTGTCGCTCCTGGTGCTCGGCTTCCGCAGCTCTCCGTCGGAGCCCCCCATCGCGGTCATGCTCATCATCCTGGCGGTGGTCACCGCCTCGGCGACCCTGCAGGTGGCCGGGGGGCTCGACTACCTGGTGCAACTGACGGAGAAGCTGTTGCGGGCCCACCCCAAGTACGTGACCATCCTGGCCCCGCTCTCCACCTTCTTCCTGACGGTCTGTGTCGGCACCGGCCACGCGGTCTATGCGCTGCTGCCGGTCATCGCCGACGTGGCCATCAAGACCGGTATCCGCCCCGAGCGGCCCATGGCCATCTCCAGCGTTGCCTCCCAGATGGGGATCACCGCCAGTCCCGTGGCCGCGGCAGTGACCTTTTTCCTCGGCTTTGCCTCCAAGTCCGGCTATCCCGTGACCCTCATCGACATAATCTCCGTCACCATGCCGGCCGGCGTGATCGGCGTGCTGGTGGCCGCTGCCTGGAGCTTCAACCGGGGCAAGGACCTGGACAAGGACGCCGAGTACCAGGAGCGCCTCAAGGATGCCGAGTTCCGCAAGGCCCTTGATGTCGATGTCACCACCCTGGACAAGAAGATCAGCACCACCGCCAAGGTGTCCGTGGCCCTCTTCTTTGCCGGTGTGGCCACCATCATCCTCTTTGCGGTGTTTCCCGACCTGCTCCCCCTCAACGGCGAAAAGAAGCCGGTGCCCATGACCACGGTGGTCCAGTTCATCATGCTCGCCTACGGCGCCTTCATCATGTTCGCCGCCGACGTGAAGGCCAAGGACATCGCCCACTCCAGCGTCTTTACCGCCGGCATGATCGCCGTGGTCTCCATCTTCGGCATCGCCTGGATGAGCGATACCTTCATTTCCGCCAACAAGAAGTTCCTGGTGGACAACATCGGCGTCATGGTCAAGATGGCCCCCTGGACCTTTGCCATCGCCACCTTCTGCATCTCCGCCTTTGTGAAGAGCCAGGCTGCCACCCTGGCCATCACGCTCCCGCTGGGCCTTGCCCTGGGGCTACCGGTCCCGCTGCTGCTGGGGCTCATGCCGGCCAGCTACGCCTACTTCTTCTTTGCCTTCTATCCCAGCGACCTTGCAGCCATCAACTTCGACCGTACCGGCACCACCCGCATCGGCAAATACCTCCTGAACCACAGCTTCATGATTCCCGGCCTGATCGGGGTTAGCGTCTCCACGCTGGCGGCCTATGGGATTTCACAGTTCGTGCTGTAAAAGAAGGGCAGCGACATGAGGCAGTCCGGGGGGGGTATCCCCCCTCGGGTATCAGGGGGAGCAGCAATGGAGGAGTCATGACGGGAGAGAGCGGTGGCAGGCGGATCCTTCTGGTGGAATGCGACGGAGAAAAGCGGAAGAGCCTCGGTTTCGTGCTGAGGCTTGCCGGCTACCGGGTGACGCCGGTACGGACTTCCTACGAGGCCCTCGACTGGGTGGTCAAGCGGCAGGGGGCGCCGGAGCGGTTCTTCGCCCTGGTGCTCGGTTCCCTGACCTGTGCTCCGGACGGGGCATGGCTTGTGGGTCGGCTGGATCGCTCAGGGGCCGCGCTCCCCATCCTCCTGGTGTCCGACGCTGACCCCAGTGCTGCCGAAATGGCGGGGCCTGTCATTGCCTGCCGGCCCGAAGAAGTGACCAGGCATCTCGAACTTCTGGCAGGCAGCGAATGATCCCTTGTTTGCACTGCCCGCCCGGGCAGTTCATCACTCCTACCCACGAGCGTCCCCGCCGAAGACGGGTTCATCAATCAGACGATTTGCGGATGAGGCAGAGGAAAAAGCCGTCCATCAGCCGGTCGGGGAGGATACGGACCGCCCGCGCCAGGTCGGGATGGAGCTCCTTCCCCTTCCAGCGGGTGAGGCCCGGCCGGCGGTTCGGCAGGGGCAGGTCCACGGCACAGACCCGGAGGTTGTCCCCATCCCGGCGCAGGACATCGTTGACGATCAGTTCGTTCTCCTCCGGCGAGAAGGAGCAGGTGCAGTAAAGCAGCAGTCCGCCCGGACGCAGGGCCTCCAGGGCCGAGCGGATGAGCCCCCGTTGCTTGCGGGCCGCTTCCTCCACCTTGCGGGGGCTCCAGTGGGCCCAGCTCTCCGGGTTCAGGCGCGTGAAGCGGGCCTCGGAGGAACAGGGCGCGTCCAGCAGCACCCGGTCGAACATCTCCGGGCACTTGCGTCCCACGCTCCGGCCATCGGTCAGGTAGGTCCGCACCATGGTGGCCCCCTGATGGTCCAGGTTCGCCTTCATCCGGAAGAAGCGCCCTCGCACCGCCTCCACGGCCGACAGGCGTCCCCGGTTTTCCATCATGGCGGCCATCATGGCAGTTTTGCCGCCGGGAGCGGCAGCCAGGTCAAGCACCGTCTCCCCCGGCTCGGGCGCGAGGGCCAGGGGCGCGGTCATGCTGGAGAGGCTCTGGATGTAAATACGCCCCTCCCGGAAGGGGGGCGACTCGGTCAGGGCGCGGCGCCTCTCGCCGTCAACGGTGAAAGCCAGGGGATACCAGGATACCGGCACCGGGTCGAATCCGGCGCTTTCCAGCTCCCGACGGGTCTCGTCCGGGTCGCCCTTCAGGGGGTTGAGACGCAGCGAGGTGGGCTTCTCCTGGCTGAAGCTGGCCAGGCATGCGTCGCGCAGGTCCGGAGGGAGCACTTCCTCCATGAGTGCCAGGAACGGGACGGGAAGGGGCGGCAGACCGGTGTCTGTCATGGGGTGCCTGCCTCCTCATCGCCCACGGGGAGGCGGTAGAGGGTATCATCGTGCTCCGGCGGGGAAAGCCGCCGCTTCAGCCCCTTGATCCCTTCCCTGGAGAAGGGATTCTCCGCGTCGAAGAGATCGCCCATCTCCTCTTCCAGTGCCTCCGGGTCTTCGCCCGCCTCCAGGCGCCGCATGGCCTCATCGAATGCCGGGCCCAGGTTCATGCCCGTGGCCTCCTGGAGCTTCCGCATGAGGCGGGCCACCTGGCGCGGATCATCCTCGTTCAGCCCCTCCATTTCGCCGGCAAGGCTCCTCATGGCCCGTTCCAACTGTTCATCGTCCAGGTCGGGCATCCCGTCCAGGGGCTCGTCCGGCCGGTTCCGGGTTATGGCGAAGCGCGATACCCGGCGGTCGAGCCCCGGCCGGCCGCACCGGGGACAGGCCGGGCTTGCGGTGGTGTTCACCCGCCGGGCAAGGAAGTTGAAAATGGTATGGCAGTCGGCACAGTAGAATTCGTAGACCGGCATGACGGACCTCCTGGTTGCGGGCTCCATGATCGCCCAGCACGAAGGCTAATGATTTCCGGTCGTCAGGTCAAGGGGGTAAGAATGGCCAATCCGGTGGTATACTCTAACTAAGAGGACGATGCCTGGAAGGGAGGTTTGCCATGACCATCGAGACAATCAAAGCATGGTGCACGGTGGAAGAGGCCGTAGCGAAGTTCGGCGTGGAGCGGGCGAAGCTCCTGGGATGGGTGGAAGACGGGCTCGTCCGGGCCGAGGAAGAAAAGGGCAAGGTGGTCCGGCTCAACATGGACGACGTGGAACTGAAGGTTGAGGAGATGACCGGCCTCTGAAGCCGGCGGTCCGGTCCGGCAGAAAAGAGAAGGGGCGCCGCCCTCCCGGGAGCGGCGCCCCTCGTGCGTGGGGTCGGAGCAGGCTACACCGCCAGGTCGATCTGCTGCACGGTGCCGACGGATCCCTTCTCGCCCACGAAAATACCGGTGCTTCGTACTGAGCCGAGGAGTTGGTTGTCGCCGTCTTTCAGGTCGAACGGGGTCGATTGGTTACCGAGATAGATGGCCCCGATCCCGGCCTGGCCCAGACCGGTCAGGGTGCCGGCTGACGTGGCGGATGCGCCGGTCCATACCTTGAGTTGACTGAAGACGGCGTCCCGCTCGTCGATCCAGCCGTTGCCGTCATCGTCGTAGGCGGCCAATTCGGCGAATCCCTCGCCGGTGGCGGGGCCGAAGAGTTCGCTCCCGTTGTTCACGACGCCGTCGCCATTGCGGTCCAGGGCCAGGTAGCCGCTGCCGGAGCCCAGCGAGGCGATCCGGTCCGCGGTGCCGTCCGCATCCAGGTCGAAGGAGAAGCGGAGATCGGTCAGTTCCGCTGCCGTGCCGTTGAAATTGATGACCAGGGGATCCTTTTTCACCGCATCGCCTGCTCTCAGGCTCACGCTTGTTTCGCTGAAGTGCTCGCGCTCCATGAGCATTCCCAGGTCGAAGCGGATTTCCTGCCCATCGGCGGTCCGGATCACCCCCGACGCAGCAAAGGCGGTGCTTTCGAATTCGTAGCGTGATTCGTAGAAATCGTACTCGATGCCGAAGCCTGCCCCTCCGTCCTCGCCGCCCGCGGCGGCTCCTTCCCCGTCGGCCGTGTCGGCGGCCTTTTTCGCCTCTTCCATGTCGAAGACCCTGATCGAGCGGCCGGTCAATTGTTCGATCAGGTCTTTCAGCAGTCGCAGGCGGGGCTCCAGGTTGTCCTCGGCACAGCCGCACCCTGCTTCTTCGGTATCTTCCGCGGCCTGCTTCTTCTCCGCGTTGCGGGCATGCGCCTCCGCCGCCCTGCTTCGTTCCGACAGATCGACCCGGTCCGGGCCAAGGCCGATCCCCCGTTCCTCCCCTTCGAAATCCGGCCGCTCGTCGCCGATCCACATCTTCAGCGACTCCTTTCGCTCGTATCGCTCGATGGATACGTGGCGGCTGCCCATGGTGATGTCCGATCCCGTAATGACCATCCCTGACTCCTTTCGTCCCTGGGGTGCGGCTCCTTGCCGCGCCGTTCCGTTCCCGCCGCCCGTCCGGGCCTGCCGAAACCCTGTCCTGCTCCCTGGCATACTGCCTCGTATTGAACGTATCGGACACTTTTCGCCGGACTTGAGAAATCATTTACGGGGCGGTATGGTACGGTACACTTGAATGGCCGCTGCCGTCCTGACGCGCGCGGCTGCGGGGAGGGCACATGGAACAGCTGACCGTGCAGGGGCTCGTGCGGCTCATGGGGGCAGGGGCAAATCTGGTGTGCGTGGTGACCGACAACGAGCGGCGCACCGAGGCCATCGTGGGGCAGGCGACAGCCCGGCTCAAGGGGGCGGGTTCGCCGCTGGTCTGGACCTGCACCGACGGCTTCACCCGCGACGGCACGGTGGTGCCCGGCACCGTGGACCCCGTGGCGGCCCTGGATCATGCCTTGGCCCACCCGGCACCGCTGATGACCCTGTTCAAGGACCTTTCCTGGTTCTGGAGCGACAATCCCTACGTCATCCGCAAGCTGAAGGAATTCGCCGTCCGCGCCCGGGGGAAGGCGGCCGTGGTCCTGGCCAGGGACGAGTCGGTGCCGGCGGAGCTGCGGGAGGATATCGTCGTGCTCGGCCAGGGCCTGCCGGGAATAGGGGAGATCACCGCGTTTCTGGGGCAGCTCAAGGAGCGCGAGCCGGTGCTGGCCGCGGCTTGCGCCGGCCATCCCGGGCTTATGGATCACCTGGTGGTGGCGGCCCAGGGGCTCGACCTCGTCGACATCGAGCGGGGCGTGCGGGCCTTGCGGAACGTCCCGGAGGCGGCTGGTCACGAGATGGTGCGCTCCCTGTTCGAGACCAAGCAGGCCGTGATCCGCCGTAGTGGCATCATGGAGTTCGTGGCCAACGATACCGCTCCAGAGCAGGTGGGGGGGATGGAGAACCTGAAGGCCTGGATGGAGCGGCGCGAGCAGGCCTTCGGCCTGGAGAGCATCGCCTCGGGAGCGGCTCTCCCCAAGGGGATTCTCATGATGGGGATTGCCGGCTGCGGTAAGTCCCTGTTCGTGAAGGCCATTGCGGCCCGGTGGCGGCTGCCGCTCATACGCCTCGACATGGCAGCGGTCTACGACGGCAGTTTCGGTACCCCTGAATCGAGCCTGCGCAAGGCATTTCGCACCGCCGAGGCCGTTGCCCCCTGCGTGCTCTGGATCGACGAGATCGAGTCGGGGATCTCCGTGCAGGGGTTCAAGGCCGAGGGGGGGCCGGCATCGCGGCTGCTGGGATCGTTCCTCACCTGGATGCAGGAGAAGAAAGCGCCGGTCTTCGTGGCGGCCACGGCCAATGCCATCGAAATGCTGCCGGCCGAGATCATCCGCAAGGGGCGCTTTGACGAGGTCTTCTACGTGGGGCTCCCGGACGCCGGCGCCCGGGAGGATATCTTCCGCATTCACCTGGAGCGGCAGAAGGCGGATAGTGCGCGGTTCGACGTGCCGCTCCTGGCCGGCTCCACCAAGGGGTTCTCCGGTGCCGAGATCGAACAGGCGGTGCTCTCCGCCGCCTTTGAGGCCCGGGCGGACCGGCGCACCCTGACCCAGCAGGACGTCATCGTCGCCGTGAGCCGCACCGTGCCGCTCTCGGTCACCATGGCCGAACAGATCAAGAAGATCGAGGCGTGGGCCTTCAAGCGGGCCGTGCCGGCGGCGGGCAAGTTCTAATCTTCAATTTCGGGGCGTTTCATGTTTTCAGGCATCTCCGGCAACGTGCTCATCCTGGGGGTGGTCAGCTTCCTGACCGATGTCTCCAGTGAGATGATCTATCCGCTACTCCCCCTCTTCCTGACGACTGTGCTCGGTGCCGGCCCTGCGTTTCTCGGCGTGATCGAAGGAGTGGCCGAATCGACCGCGGCGCTGCTGAAGCTCGTCTCCGGCATCGTGTCCGACCGGACCAGAAGCCGCAAGGGGCTGGTTCTGGGGGGGTACGCCCTGTCGAGCCTGGCACGTCCCCTGGTGGCTGCGGCAACGGGCCCGGTCGCGGTACTGGCCATCCGCTTCGCCGACCGGGTGGGGAAGGGGGTGCGGACCTCCCCCCGGGATGCTCTCATCGCCGACTCTTCCGATCCCTCGGTCCGGGGGAAGGCCTATGGCTTTCACCGGGCCATGGATCACGCCGGAGCCCTCGTGGGCCCCCTGCTCGCCACCCTGCTCCTGGCCGGCGCCGCCCTGGACCTGCGGACCGTGTTCTGGCTCTCGGCCGTACCAGGGCTTCTGGCCGTACTTCTCATCATTTTGCGGGTCCGCGACGTGGAGCGGAAGCGAACCAGCGACGGAAGCGTTCTGGGGGCGATACCCAGGGATGGGCTCCGCCGGTACCTGGCCGTCCTCGTCCTGTTCACGCTGGGCAATTCCTCCGACGCCTTCCTGCTGCTGCGGGCGAGCCAGCTCGGGGTTTCGCCGGCGCGCATCCCGCTGCTGTGGGCCTTTTTTCACCTGGTGAAGATGCTGGCGTCCACTCCCTTCGGCGCCCTGTCGGACCGGATCGGCCGTCGGCGGGTCATCGTTGCCGGCTGGGCAGTCTACGCCCTGTCGTACCTGGGGTTTGCCGCTGCCGCATCCGAGCCGGCCTGCTGGCTGCTCTTCGCCGTCTACGGCACCTTCTACGGGATGACCGAAGGGACCGAAAAGGCGTTCGTCGCCGATCTCGTCCCCGCCGAGGCCCGGGGCGGCGCCTTTGGCTGGTACCATTTCGCCGTGGGCGTCGGGGCGCTGCCGGCCAGCGTGCTCTTCGGGTTGATCTGGGAGAGGGCCGGGCAGGGAGCGGCATTTCTGTTCGGCGCGGCGCTGGCAGCCCTGGCGTCAATCCTGCTGCTCGTCCTGGTGAGGGAGGACCCGCCGGAGGCGCAGAGCCCGCGGAGCTCCTGACCGAGCACCCCGCTTGACAACAGGCGCGGGCAATCTATCATTTTCAAATATTCGGATGCATTTCCCGCACGGCGTCGCGGGGGGCATAAATTCACCGACAACGAGGTATCGACATGAAACATTCCATCGCAGTAGTTGCCGCCGTGGTGGCGGTTGGTCTGTCGTTCGGCGTGGCATCCGCCAAAGGCAAGGGGGACAAGGACCTGAAGCGCGGCGAAGAGCTGTTCAAGCAGCACTGTGCCGTGTGCCACCCCGAGGGGGGCAACATCGTGAACCCCCAGAAGCCCCTCGGCAAAGAGTCCCTGAAGGCCAACAAGATCACGTCCTGGAAGGATATCGTCAAGACCATGCGGAATCCGGGGCCGGGAATGAGTACCTTCGACGCCAAGGCGATCCCGGACAAGGATGCCAAGCTCGTTGCCGAGTATATCCTCAAGACCTTCAAGTAATCCGGAGCCGCCTCCGGGAGAAAGGATTCTGTCATGACGATAGTGGTACGTCTGCTTTCGGCCGTCGCTATCCTCGCGTTGACGGCGGGAAGCGTGCTGGCCGCCGAATGGGTGGTGCTCGACGAGGACCCTATGCTCTCCAATTTTTATTATGATTCCTCGTCCGTGAGCCGGGACAAGGAGGGGATGGTCTCCGTGTGGACCAGGGCCATCTATTCCGAGGAGGGCAAAGCCGATGCCCTCGACACCATGGGAAACCCTCCGGCGTTCAAGGACCTGAGCCACACCCACTTCCTCTACACCATCGACTGCAAGGCTGCAAAATCCCGCCTGGAAAAGGTCATCCACTTTGACGACAAGGCGGAGCCCATCAGGGAGTACAACCTCTCGGGCAAGACCGACTGGGAGGCGATCGACGAGTTCACCCGCCTGGGGCTTCTGCAGGAAGCCGTCTGTCAGTAGCTGGCAACGGAAGCGAAGCCGGCCCGTCCGTGCCGGCTTCGCTTCTCATCCCATCTCCCCCCTGTCTACTCTTTGTGGCCCCTTTCGGGGTGTCGGTTTTGGGCACCACCTTCGTCAATTCGCCATTTGACAGAATGTTGAGCCAATATTTTGACTTTGCCGTTTTTGGGCAGGGCGGGATGGCGTTGTTCTGTGACGGTTTGTCTTCGGCAATGACCATTCTTTGTTTCTTCGCAGTTTCAGCGCTTTATTTCCCAATAGCAGAAATGTTTAAAGTTGTCGCCACGCCAACCGATATCAACTTCTAGTAGTTGATTGTCCCGGTATGGAATTGGCCCGCCTTTTGCTCATTAGTGCAGAAACCTTGATCTGAAGATTTTTTTTTGGCCCGGAAATGTAAGCAAGCGCTTACATAGTCAGCCCACCGGGAGGGGCAATGGGAGTTGTCAAAGGCGACAAGCCGTTTGACTCATTCAATGCAACCAGGGAGCGGATCCTCGAAACGGCCCTCGGTCTGTTCTCGACCAAGGGGTACCTGGGAGCCACGACCCGCGAGATCGCCCGACAGGCGGGCATCGCGGAGGTGACGCTCTTCCGCCATTTTCCCTCCAAAGAAAAACTTCTCGAAGAAGCGATCACCCGTTATTCCATTTTGCCGTCGCTGCGCGCCTTCGTGCCCCGGGCGCTCGCCATGCCCTACGAGGATGCGCTGGCGGCCATGGCGAACATCCTTTTGGACACGCTGATCCAGCTGAAGGACTGGCTTCGGATCATGCACGCGGAGGTCCAGCGCTCGCCTGAGAAGCTGCTGGGGGTGTACCACACGTTTTTGGACGAGCTGTTCGAAGTGATCGCGTCCTATTTCCGTGAGCTGCAGCAGCGGGGCAGCATCGGCAGTTTCGACCCCGAGCTTGGTGCGCGGGTGTTTCACGCCATGTTCTACTGTTTTTTCAATATCGAAGAGGTACTGCTGCGCAAGCAGTACCGTCCCACGGACCGAGAGAAGGCCGTGCGGGAATTCGTCCGGATGTTTGTCCACGGCACGGGCGGTATCGGCCGTACGGACTATGCCAGGGCATCGTAACCGCGCTGATCAGACGCGCCAAAAGTGATCAACGGTTGTGATAGGGACGGGAGACGGCCGAAGGAGGTGATGTCAGCAGCCGCCGTGATCCTGCCGGAACAAGCTTCGAGTTGCAGATAGAATGAAGAAAGGAGGTCCACTTAATGGGAATCAAAGGGTTCACTCGACTGCTCCTGCTCGGTTCCGTGCTGACCGCGTCCACGGCCTGGTCCGCAGAGATCCATGGCAGGAGCTCGACCCAGCTGCTCTGGTTCAACAACTACTTCAACGATCAGAGACAGATAGAGCTGGGTGAGTACCTGCGGATGTCGGTCACGAACCTGGACAAGGCTGGCAAGGCCTCTTTGTTCGGTTACGGGCGGATGACGCAGGACCTGAACAACGGAGAAGGGTTCAACGGCAGGCTCTACTACCTGTACGGCGAGTACCGGGGACTGTTCGACAAACTGGACATCCGCCTTGGCCGTCAGTTCGTCAACCTAGCGGCAGGCACGGCGATCATCGACGGCGGTCAGGTAGACCTGAACAACGCCGGCCCGATAGGGCTGACGGTATTCGGGGGCCGGAACGTGATTTTCTCGCTGGACGAGGAAAACGGTCACGGCGGCGACCTCGCGCTGGGTGTAGCGGCCTACCTGAACGGGTTCAAATCAACGGACCTGGAGGTGAGCTGGTTCCGCAAGTGGGACGACTGGAACATCGCCCGCGACACCTTGGGAGCGAGCGTCAAGCAGTACCTGTTCAACAACCTGCGGGTCTACGGCAACACGCGGTACGACGTGGTATCGGAGACCTTCAGCGAGGTGCTGGCCGGAGCCAAGTACTATCCCACCTCGAACCTGGTTCTGACGGGAGAATGGTACCAGAGCTACCCGGTATTCGACGCCACCTCGATCTACTCCGTGTTCGCGGTCGATCGGTACCAGGAAGCAGTGTTCCGTGCCGACTACACGATCACCGAGCAGATCGCGGTACACGGGGGCTACACCCGCCAGTGGTTCGAAGGCGGCGCCAACGGCAACATCTACCAGGCGGGTCTGAGCGTCCGTCCGGTGGAGCCGCTGCAACTCAACTTCGAGTACGACAACAACCAGGGCTACAACGGCAAGACCCACGGCTTCATTGCCGATGCGTACTATGACGTGACCAAGAGCCTGCAACTGTCCGGCGGCATCGCCTACGACACCTACCAGCGGGACGTACTGTCCGACGACGAGATCGCGCGGCTGTACTGGGTAGGGGGCAAGTACCGCCTGGCGAAGAACATGTCGGCGTCCCTGCGCGTCGAGAACAACGTCAACGCAGTCTACGACAACGACGTTCAAGGGCGTTTCGTCTTTGACTACGACTTCTAGAAAGGGGGGAAATCCGTGAAGAAATGGTTTATCGCGCTCTTGCTCCTGACGGTGTCGGCCTTCACGGTCCAGATGGCACTGGCCGACAAGATGTCGCACAAGGAGTACGCCACCACCCCCATCGGCGAATGTAATGCGTGCCACAAGGGTGAGGGCATCGCCCCCAACCATGACGCCGACTGGGTTCGTGGTCACCGCGTCGTGGCCAGCCGAGCGGGAAAGAACTGCGCGGACTGCCACGTCCAGCAATTCTGCCTCGACTGTCACCAGGGCGGCGGGATCGAAGCCGACCTGTCGACGCGGACCTTCATGAGGGACTACGTACCCAAGAGCCACCGGAGCAACTTCCTGAGCATCCACCCGACCAAGGCTCTGGACAACCCTCAGACCTGCACGCGTTGCCACGACCAGTCGTACTGCAACGAGTGCCACGCCCGGTTCCCGAAGGGATCCCTGCGGATCAAGTCTCACCTGATGCTGGGACCGAACGGTCAGAAGTACAGCTTCGGGCTTGGTGAGCACGCAATCGAGGCACGCCGCAACCTGCAGTCGTGCCAGACGTGTCACCCCGAGGGGGATGTGTGCATCCAGTGCCACTCCAGCGGTAAGACGAGTCCGCACCCGCGGAACTGGAACAGCATCAAGAACAATTACAAGGATCGGGCCGGGAGCCGGGTGTGCACGAAGTGTCACCTTCCTGGTACGTACTAATTGAGAGCACCACACACCACAAGGAGGAAATGGCATGAGTAGAAAAGTAACAAAGTATTCTGCTGTGCTTGCGGTTTCGTTGTTCGCGGCGGCGCTTGCCGGCTGCGGCTCCGAAAACAAGGAGGGGACGGTCGGAACCGGCCCTGGCGGCGTGGCAACCGTGGGCGATAGCGCCTGCGTCCAGTGTCACAGTGCCGTAACCGAAGCTCTGACCGGCGAGAGCCTCATTGCTCAATATCAGAAGAGCTCACCCCACAACACAGCAGGCCTGGGCTGCGAAAGCTGCCACGGCGGCGGCGCGCAGCACAACGGCGTGGGCCCCATCCCGTTCGCTCAGCCCGACGCCAGCCGTTGTGCCGACTGCCACGACGGTACCACTGCCGTGGCAACCAACTCGGACACCGCATTCGCCGAGTCGCGGCATAACATCCAGACTATCCGCAGTGGCGCCACCTGCCGTCGCTGCCACACCCACGAGGGCGCCGTTCTCTCCAATATCGCCGGCTACACCGGCGACTTGGCAACCCTGGAAGACACGGTCAACCAGAACAAGGTTCCCCTCGTCAGCTCCTACTCGCAGATTTCCTGCGCCACCTGCCACGAGCACGGCGGCGGACTGCGCACCATCAAGGCCACCAACGGCGCTGCCGGTCCTGTCGTAAACTGGGACCCGAACAACAACCGTACGGTTGACCAGTTCGACCTCTGCACCAGCTGCCACAACATGTACAGCTACAATGGCTCGACCCTGCTCACCAACGGCGTGCCCGTCAACGGCGTCGCCACCGGCACGGTGGGTCACCATGAGACCACCTGGTACCGGATCATCGCCACGACCCACTTCGACAACTATTCGACCGGTCCCCAGGCCGGTGCTGGTGCAAGTGGCACCAACGCCAAGGTTGAAGGTTACGTTCTTCGCCGTACCGGCGCCAACCCCTGCTTCGACTGTCACGGTCACGAGGCGAAGACCAACACCCGTCCGGGTCGCGATGCTACGATCCACACTGACTGGGCCAAGTCTGCCCACGCCGGTGGCCTGCTGACCGCCAAGTACAATGCCGTTGGCGCCCTGACCGGTGCCGCTGCCGTCAACGCGGCCATGAACGCCTATGTGGACGACACCACCGCCATCGCCTGGACCCACTACAACTGGGATGCGAGCAGCCGCGGTTCCTGCCAGCGCTGCCACACCGCCACCGGCGCCGCTAATTTCATGAGCAACCCCGCCGGGTATGATCCGACGGGCGCAGGCAACAGCTTCTCGCACCTGCAGGGTTGGTCTGCCGCCAACGGTTCCAAGCAGAACGAACTGCTCTACTGCTGGGGCTGCCACACCAACGCCGGCACCGGTGAGCTGCGCAACCCGGGCGCCATCACCGAAAATTACGCAGGTGTTAACTCCACGAGCACTGGAACTACTGGCACAGCTGTGACCATATCCTATCCGGATATCGCCGGTTCCAACGTCTGCATGACCTGCCACCTCGGTCGCGAAGCCGGCGAAAACATCAAGGCCATCACCGATGCGGATGGTATCCTTGGTTTCGTGAACTCCCACTACCTCGCCGCCGGCGGCCAGCTGTTCGGCAAAACCGGCTATGAGTACGCAACCCGCAGCTATGCCAAGCCGACCTTCTTCGCCCACGACAAGATCGGCACCGCCGCTGCCCCCGGCACCGGCACCAACGGCCCCTGCGCCGGCTGCCACATGACCACCCCGAACTCTCACTCCTTCCTGCCGGTGACCAAGGACGGCACGGGTGCCGTTACCGCCATTACCAGCACTGCCTGCGCCACCTGCCATGCCGGCGCTTACGCCCTTACCCCCGAGGCTCTGACCGCCGAGGAAGAGGAGTATGTGGCATCCCTTGAAGCCCTCAAAGCTGCCCTGGCAGGTAAGGGGATACTCTTCTTCAACGCCCATCCGTATTTCTACAGAGATACGAATGCCAACGGTATTGGCGATCCTGGGGAGCTTGTTTCCTCTAACGCCTTCACCAACTGGGCCGGTGTGTACGGACTTGCCCTCTGGAAAGACGTCATGGGTGCAGCGTTCAACGCCAACCTGCTGATCCACGATCCGGGCGGCTATGCCCACAACCGCTTCTATGTCAAGCGGCTGATCTGGGATTCCATCGACTTCATCTATGACGGCGTGCTGAACAACGACGTCACTGCCGCGATCGATGCCCAGGTAACGGCGACTCGACTGGACAGCGCCACGGCAACGGCCGCCAAGGCCTACCTCGGCACGACCCGTCCGTAATAGCGGACGCGACGTTCCGGCGCATCATTTGATGCACAACCGCAAAGCCGGTCTCCCTTTGGGGGGGCCGGCTTTGCTCTTTTTGTCTGTCACACTGTGTGCACTTATTGATTGCATACGTATACCGCAAGCAGATCATGCTTTCCGCCTCGATCTATCAGGCGAACGTATTGGATAGGGAACTGTCCGCCTGAGCGTGATCGTCGACTTTTCCTCTCATTGTTCCATTCTCATGCAGTTTTTTTAGACTAATTTACCTCGAAAATTTGACAAAATGGCAACCCGCTTTAAACTCATTCCCATTAGCTCATGAGTTGCTCCGACTGGCTGTCTTCACCGCCCGTTCCGGCTTTCAGTCGCAGGAGCCTGGCTAGCTTCCCCCTCTTCCGAGTGTTTAGTGCATTACGTAGACACGATCTTCCATGAGTGAAGGTTGTGCGCAGGTCCCACTGATGGGACGACGGACAAGGAGGTTGCCTTGTCGTGCTCGGTTGTCAAAGGTGAAGGCCCGTTCGATCCGTTTACCGTGACCCATGAGCGGATCCTCGAAACGGCCCTCGGTCTGTTCTCGACCAAGGGGTACCTGGGAGCCACGACCCGCGAGATCGCCCGACAGGCGGGCATCGCGGAGGTGACGCTCTTCCGCCATTTTCCCTCCAAAGAAAAACTTCTCGAAGAAGCGATCACCCGTTATTCCATTTTGCCGTCGCTGCGCGCCTTCGTGCCCCGGGCGCTCGCCATGCCCTACGAGGATGCGCTGGCGGCCATGGCGAACATCCTTTTGGACACGCTGATCCAGCTGAAGGACTGGCTTCGGATCATGCACGCGGAGGTCCAGCGCTCGCCTGAGAAGCTGCTGGGGGTGTACCACACGTTTTTGGACGAGCTGTTCGAAGTGATCGCGTCCTATTTCCGTGAGCTGCAGCAGCGGGGCAGCATCGGCAGTTTCGACCCCGAGCTTGGTGCGCGGGTGTTTCACGCCATGTTCTACTGTTTTTTCAATATCGAAGAGGTACTGCTGCGCAAGCAGTACCGTCCCACGGACCGAGAGAAGGCCGTGCGGGAATTCGTCCGGATGTTTGTCCACGGCACGGGCGGTATCGGCCGTACGGACTATGCCAGGGCATCGTAACCGCGCTGATCAGACGCGCCAAAAGTGATCAACGGTTGTGATAGGGACGGGAGACGGCCGAAGGAGGTGATGTCAGCAGCCGCCGTGATCCTGCCGGAACAAGCTTCGAGTTGCAGATAGAATGAAGAAAGGAGGTCCACTTAATGGGAATCAAAGGGTTCACTCGACTGCTCCTGCTCGGTTCCGTGCTGACCGCGTCCACGGCCTGGTCCGCAGAGATCCATGGCAGGAGCTCGACCCAGCTGCTCTGGTTCAACAACTACTTCAACGATCAGAGACAGATAGAGCTGGGTGAGTACCTGCGGATGTCGGTCACGAACCTGGACAAGGCTGGCAAGGCCTCTTTGTTCGGTTACGGGCGGATGACGCAGGACCTGAACAACGGAGAAGGGTTCAACGGCAGGCTCTACTACCTGTACGGCGAGTACCGGGGACTGTTCGACAAACTGGACATCCGCCTTGGCCGTCAGTTCGTCAACCTAGCGGCAGGCACGGCGATCATCGACGGCGGTCAGGTAGACCTGAACAACGCCGGCCCGATAGGGCTGACGGTATTCGGGGGCCGGAACGTGATTTTCTCGCTGGACGAGGAAAACGGTCACGGCGGCGACCTCGCGCTGGGTGTAGCGGCCTACCTGAACGGGTTCAAATCAACGGACCTGGAGGTGAGCTGGTTCCGCAAGTGGGACGACTGGAACATCGCCCGCGACACCTTGGGAGCGAGCGTCAAGCAGTACCTGTTCAACAACCTGCGGGTCTACGGCAACACGCGGTACGACGTGGTATCGGAGACCTTCAGCGAGGTGCTGGCCGGAGCCAAGTACTATCCCACCTCGAACCTGGTTCTGACGGGAGAATGGTACCAGAGCTACCCGGTATTCGACGCCACCTCGATCTACTCCGTGTTCGCGGTCGATCGGTACCAGGAAGCAGTGTTCCGTGCCGACTACACGATCACCGAGCAGATCGCGGTACACGGGGGCTACACCCGCCAGTGGTTCGAAGGCGGCGCCAACGGCAACATCTACCAGGCGGGTCTGAGCGTCCGTCCGGTGGAGCCGCTGCAACTCAACTTCGAGTACGACAACAACCAGGGCTACAACGGCAAGACCCACGGCTTCATTGCCGATGCGTACTATGACGTGACCAAGAGCCTGCAACTGTCCGGCGGCATCGCCTACGACACCTACCAGCGGGACGTACTGTCCGACGACGAGATCGCGCGGCTGTACTGGGTAGGGGGCAAGTACCGCCTGGCGAAGAACATGTCGGCGTCCCTGCGCGTCGAGAACAACGTCAACGCGGTCTACGACAACGACGTTCAAGGGCGTTTCGTCTTTGACTACGACTTCTAGAAAGGGGGGAAATCCGTGAAGAAATGGTTTATCGCGCTCTTGCTCCTGACGGTGTCGGCCTTCACGGTCCAGATGGCACTGGCCGACAAGATGTCGCACAAGGAGTACGCCACCACCCCCATCGGCGAATGTAATGCGTGCCACAAGGGTGAGGGCATCGCCCCCAACCATGACGCCGACTGGGTTCGTGGTCACCGCGTCGTGGCCAGCCGAGCGGGAAAGAACTGCGCGGACTGCCACGTCCAGCAATTCTGCCTCGACTGTCACCAGGGCGGCGGGATCGAAGCCGACCTGTCGACGCGGACCTTCATGAGGGACTACGTACCCAAGAGCCACCGGAGCAACTTCCTGAGCATCCACCCGACCAAGGCTCTGGACAACCCTCAGACCTGCACGCGTTGCCACGACCAGTCGTACTGCAACGAGTGCCACGCCCGGTTCCCGAAGGGATCCCTGCGGATCAAGTCTCACCTGATGCTGGGACCGAACGGTCAGAAGTACAGCTTCGGGCTTGGTGAGCACGCAATCGAGGCACGCCGCAACCTGCAGTCGTGCCAGACGTGTCACCCCGAGGGGGATGTGTGCATCCAGTGCCACTCCAGCGGTAAGACGAGTCCGCACCCGCGGAACTGGAACAGCATCAAGAACAATTACAAGGATCGGGCCGGGAGCCGGGTGTGCACGAAGTGTCACCTTCCTGGTACGTACTAATTGAGAGCACCACACACCACAAGGAGGAAATGGCATGAGTAGAAAAGTAACAAAGTATTCTGCTGTGCTTGCGGTTTCGTTGTTCGCGGCGGCGCTTGCCGGCTGCGGCTCCGAAAACAAGGAGGGGACGGTCGGAACCGGCCCTGGCGGCGTGGCAACCGTGGGCGATACCGCTTGCGTCCAGTGTCACAGCGCTGTCGTGGATCCGCTGACCGGCGAGTCCATCATCACGCAGTACACCCGCTCATTCCACTACAGCAAGGGTGTCGGCTGCGAAGGCTGCCACGGCGGCGGCGCCCAGCACAATGGCGTCGGTCCCCTGCCGTTCCCGCTGGCCGGCCAGAGTGAGGCCCAGATAGCCGCCCGGTGCGCCTCCTGCCACAATGGTGTGATTGCTCCCCTGAGCAGCTCGCCCAATTTCGTCAACGGCAACCATGCCAACCCCTTTGGCGGGGAAGAGGCCAAGGAAAACCTCTGCAGCCGCTGTCACTCCCACGAAGGAGCCATTTTCGGGGCACAGGCGGGCTTCACCGGCGACGGGAACATCCTGAGAAACGCCGCCTACCAGCCGGTGTATCCCCAGGACCCCGAGACCTTCAACGTCATGACGTGCGCCACCTGCCATCAGCACGGCGGGGCTCAGCGTCAGGTCTTCACCCAGATCTCGACGGCCGGCGTGCCGAATAGCCGGCGGACGGTGGCCTGGGATCCGAACCGCAACAGCATCAATGATCAGTACGACCTCTGCACCAGCTGCCACACCGTCAACACCATGACCGGCACCCTGATCGGCAGCGGCAACGTTCTCCAGATCTTCACCAGCAACGCCGTCGGCTCCGGCACCAAGAGCGTGACCACGGCCCCCTTCTACCACAACACCCGTTGGTTCCGGACCCTGCCTTCGACCCACTACGACTTCCCGGAATCCAAGACCACGGCCAGCGGCACCACGATCGAAGGGTATGTAATCCGGCGCAATACCGCCAACCCCTGCTTCGACTGCCACGGTCACGAGTTCCAGACCAACACCCGGCGGCTGGCCGGAGCGGACCGGCCTAACACTATTTTCCTCGACTGGGGACAGTCGGCCCATGGTGGCAAGCTCCTCCAGGCCAAGGTGGCCGCAGCGGCCCTGGCGAGCTCCGGCGCGGCTGAAGTGGACGATGTCATGAAGGCCGGCGCCACCGACGCCACGGCTCCCGGCTGGACCCACTACAACTGGGACGATACTGCCAGCCGCGGCGCCTGCCAGCGCTGCCACACTTCGACCGGCGCCTCGAACTTCCTCAACAACCCCGCCGGATATGACAGGACCGGCGCAGGCAACAGCTTCACTCATTTGGCCGGCTGGACCAGCAGCAACAAGCGGTCCGACCAGAACGAACTGCTCTACTGCTGGGGCTGCCACACCAAGGCCGGCACCGGTGAGCTGCGCAACCCCGGGGCCATCACCGAGGTTTATCCTGGGATCAACTCAACGAGCACTGGAACTACCGGTTTGGACGTTACGGTTTCCTATCCTGATATCAAAGGGTCTAACGTGTGCATGGGGTGTCACCTCGGGCGTGAAGTTGGCGACAACATCAAGGCAATCACCGACGCGGATGGTATCCTTGGCTTCGTGAACTCCCACTATCTCACCGCAGGCGGCCAGCTGTTCGGCACCACCGGTTATGAGTACGCAACCCGCAGCTACGCCAATCCGGCCTTCTTCCAGCATGACAAGATCGGCACCGCCGCTGCCCCCGGCACCGGCACCAACGGCCCCTGCGCCGGCTGCCACATGACCACCCCGACCTCGCACCTGTTCCTGCCGGTGACCAAGGACGGCACGGGCGCCATCACTGCCATTACCAGCACTGCCTGCGTCACCTGCCATGCCGGTACCTTTGCGCTCACCCCCGAGGGACTGACCGCCGAAGAAGAAGAGTACGTGGCATCCCTTGAAGCCCTCAAAGCGGCTCTGGCCGGCAAGGGAATCCTCTTCTTCAACGCCCATCCGTATTTCTACAGAGATACGAATGCCAACGGCATTGCCGATCCTGGGGAGACTGTTTCCTCGAACGCCTTCACCAACTGGGCTGGCGTGTACGGGCTTGCCCTCTGGCAAGATGTCATGGGCGCTGCATTCAACGCCAACCTGCTGATCCACGATCCGGGCGGCTATGCCCACAACCGCTTCTACAGCAAGCGTTTGATCTGGGATTCCATCGACTTCATCTTTGACGGCGTACTGAACAACGACGTCACGGCTGCGATCGATGCCCAGGTAACGGCGGCTCGACTGGACAGCGCCACGGCAACGGCCGCCAAGGCCTACCTCGGGGCGACCCGTCCGTAATAGCGGACGCGACGTTCCGGCGCATCATCCGATGCACAACCGCAAGGCCGGTCTCCCTCCGGGGGGCCGGCCTTGCACTTTTCAGGCGCAGTCTGCCCCGCCGCTGCGCGAGGACAGCTGCCGGGTTCACCGGGAATGTCTGCAATCCCTCCGTGATGCGAAAAAAGGAGCTTGCCGGAGCAACGTGAAAAGGAGAAAATACGCCATGCAACGATTTTTTGCGGTACTACTCGTGATGATCTTTATCGGTTCGGCGGCATTGGCCGCCGGCGGCCTCGACGGTTTTCTGGGCAATCTCAATGTCGAGGCAAGGGCCGATCCGACCGGTTTTGCCGGCAGGCTGAGCGCTCAGTTCGGTGTGCCCGGCGCACAGGTCAGCGTGGTGCTGGGGTCGGTCCGGGAGCCTGCGGATGCCTTTATGGTCTACCAGTTGGGGCAGATGACCCATAAACCGTACGAAACAGTGCTGAAGACCTATCAGGCCAATCAGGGCAAGGGATGGGGGGTGATTGCCAAGCGTCTCGGCATCAAGCCCGGCTCCACCGAGTTCCATGCCCTGAAGAGAGGTGATTTTGCCCTGACCGGCAAGCCATCCCATGCTTCCCACGATGATCATCATCACGGCACGGAAAAGGGTAAAGGAAAAGGCAAGGGGAAGGGACACTAAGTAACGATCGGGTCAGCGGCGTTGCACCGGATCGCGCCGGGGTTCATGGGCCCCGGCAGTTCTTCGGGCGAGGCGTGGTCGTGGCCGGGGTGGGTGCTTGGGGGCCGCTCGGCGATGGCGTGACGCCGGGGATGCGGAGCCGGGACGTCCGGTTGCCGATACGATTCCATCTATAGATGCAGCGCAGAGGGGGCGCTCCGGTACCCCCTCTGCGCTTCGGACCATGCATGGATTTGCCGGTTAAATCATATCGATTCGCTGTGTTTGTCGTACTCTCCGGGCTTGTGCACGTGGCGGGACTGTGTGTATTCCCGAGCATCGGCATTCTCGATCTGGGTACACCGGTTCTGCCCATGGCGGACGTCAGCATTTCGCTCCGCGAACCGGAGACGTCTGTTCCGCCTCTCCCTGAGGTGCAGTCGCCGCGTGAGAGCGTCGACCCAGGGGAGACGGTGCCGCCAGGCGAGCGGAGCGTCGCTACAGCTCCGGAGCGCGCGGACCAGCCGAACGCTTCGTCAGTCGCCCGCGAAGCCGCCCCGGCCGCCGAGGCTCTGTCGCCTGTAGCGCCGGAGGTCGCGGCTGTAGCTGCCCCCGTGTCTGAGCCCGCCGCATCATTCGAGGCCGTGGCTGATGCAGCCCCTGCTGCCAGGCCGCAGCACCTGGAGGTCATGCCGCCGTTGCGCCGGGCTGGGGAGTTTCTCGCACCGGGCCGGGAAAAGCTCACCTACCGGATCACCATGCTCGGCATTCCCGTGGGCGAGGCAATGATCGAGGCGGTTCGGGGGCGGGAGCGCGAGGAAGTCACCATCACCACGCGCGTCAGGTCCTATCCGGTCATCTCTGCGATATACCCGGTGGATGATGTGATAGAAACCCGGCTCGTTGCCGGCAACTACCTGATCACCAGGATCAGGCAGCGGGAAGGAACCTTCACGGGGGACAGCGGCTTTACCCTGATGATGCGCGAAAAAAAGGCCTTCTGGGCCGACCGCCTGCGGAACCGCTACGCCACGCATCTCCTGCCGCGGGAGGACGTGACCGATATTGTTTCGGGATTCTATTTCCTTAGAAACAAACGGCTTGAGGTGGGGCAGCCGGTGGTGCTCCACCTGTTCGACAGCAACGAGTACGCTCCCACTACGGTCGCGGTGCTGCGGCGGGAAGGGGTAACGCTGCCGGGGGGACGGACCGTTGATACGCTGGTTGTCCATCCGCTTCTGAAGACCGCCGGTATCTTCAGGAGAACCGGTGACATGATGATCTGGGTCACCGACGATGCTTACAAGGTTCCCGTGAGAATGGACACGGCCATCTCCCTCGGTCGGGTGCGGGCGGAACTCATATCAGCGGAAACCGGGGACTGACTCCGGCTTCACGGTCTGCATCACAGCCCCATAACCTTCCTCGAGCATGCATCGGCTTCGTTCAGCCGCGATTCCAGCCACTTGCACATT
This sequence comes from Geobacter sulfurreducens PCA, assembly GCF_000007985.2. NCBI lineage: Bacteria > Pseudomonadati > Thermodesulfobacteriota > Desulfuromonadia > Geobacterales > Geobacteraceae > Geobacter > Geobacter sulfurreducens. The sequence continues at coordinate 3,005,724 of NC_002939.5, read as the reverse complement.
TCCTTGAATACCTCGATGTCACTGATTTCAGCCAGGTTCCTGAGGTCGATGACGATGCCCGTTTCCCGCTGGACAAGGATTTCCATGTCCCACGGCTCGCACTCTTCCATCTGTCCGACCCGGTAATTGTTCTTGCAGGGGATGTAATCGGCGAAGTTATTCTTGAAGTAGGTCATCTTGGCGACGCAGAGATCGTAAAAACTGAAGACCAGTTCGATGATGTGGCAGTTCCTGAGTGCCCGCTGGGTCGCGTAGGGATGATCGGGTCGATTGCCGAACCGTCGTACCCAGTAAATCTTCCCATTGATGTCCTTGGGAACAAGGCGGTATTTCCCGATGAGTTTTCGTTTCTCGTCTGAAAGCTCGGCTAGGGCATCCCTCATGTCGGTATTTCCTCCCCCCTCCCGTTTGATGTCGAATAAACAGTGTGTAGGCGCATGCTCTCTGACATGTCGATCGGTTTTGCTGCTTGCCTCAATTAGCAATATCGATGCCCTTGTGGCACGTTTTTGATTGTTTAGTAGATTTAAGGAGATGCAACTGCGAGGGAGACGATGGTGTTGTATCGGTGGATTCATTTGACCCAATCGGTGGGGCAAATCTCCCAGTTGTTGGCACGCAGGGGCGGCATCGTATTTCCCGAGTCGTGAGGTTGACAACAGGAGGCCGGGGAATAGACTCTTCTAGTATCGAATCTGTAAACATGATGGAGTTGGCGAAGTTACCGCCACCTCCCCTTTTTAAGGAGGGAGCAATGAAACAGCGATTGCAGTTCCTTGCGCTGGCCATCGCCTCGCTGCCCGGCATGGCCGGCGCGGCTGACGTGGCGGTGGATGCCACTACGCTCATCCGGCTGGAAGAGCGCAGCGTTCCCGGGTTCAAGGACGAGACCCTGGCGCCGGCTACGCAGTTCCTCGGCATCGATGTGGAAAAGCTTGCCGACGGCAATCTTTCTTTCCATCTCTATGGCTGGGGGCGGCTCGATCTGGCCGACAAGAGCACCGATGGGGGCTCAACCGATGGCGACCTTGCCTATGCCTACCTGGCATACCGGTTCCCCCGGGCCGACGGACTCCTCAAGCTGGGCCGGTTCTACGTCTACGAGGGGGTGGCAGCCGAGCACGTGGACGGTGTCAGCGTTCGGACCGACCTGGCCGGCGGCTTCACCGGCTCCCTCTTCGGCGGGGTGCCGGTGAGGCTGAACATGACCGACCGGAATAAGGGGGATGCCATTGCCGGCGGTCGCCTGGGTTGGCGGCTTCCCGGCTACCTGGAGATCGGCGCTTCGGCCCTGTACGAGGCCAATACCGATACCGGCCTCACCGGCACCCCGGAAAACTACCGGCAGCTGGTGGGGGGCGACATCTGGCTCGCACCGTTCAGGATGGTCGAACTCCGTGGCACCACCAGCTACAATACCGCCACCGACGGCTTTGCCGAGCACAGCTACCTCCTTCTCGTAACCCCGATGAAAGGTGTGTCCGTGTCGGGGGAATACAACGATTACAACCTCGAACACTTCCTCGCCACCACCAATAACCGCTCCCTTTTCAACATCGATCGCGATACGACGCTGCGCAGCTACGGCGGCAGCGTTGCCTGGACCGTGGCCAAACCCCTGGAGCTGATTGCCGACTACAAGCGGATCAACTACCACCGGGCCGACCGGGGCAATACCCATCGCTACGGCGGCGAGGTGCGGATGACCCTGGCCGAACGCACGGTCCGGGCGGGACTTTCCTACCACCGGGCCGATGCGGATGTTTCCGCCAATGCCTACCACGAGGTCCGGGCCTATATCCTGCGCGACGCAACGCGCTATCGGGCCAGCGTCGATGCCATTGCTCATCTCTACGACGACGCCGTGCAACCCTATGGCGGAGACAACGCCTACGAGGTGATCGCCTCCCTCGGGTGGAAGATGCTCCCGAACCTGATGCTGTCGGGCGATATCAGCTATGGCGAGAATCCTCGCCTGGATTCGGAGACCCGCGGCGTGGTCCGGCTTGTCTATAACTTCAGCCATTCGGGCAAAGGAGCGGCGAAATGAAACCGATACAGCTCTTCATTGTTGCAGTGGCCGTGACGGGCGCCCTCACCCTGACCGCCTGCACCCATATGCTTTCGAAGGAATCGAGCCTGCCGTCCTGGCATCCGGAATCACTGGCCACGGGGCGGGTTGACTGCACCGAATGCCACGAGGACCGGGCGCGAGGAGTGCTCAAACCCTATGCCGCCTTCAGCCACACGCCGGTCTTCGTGCGCGACCACCGCTACTATGCCGGCCAGGATGACCGTCTGTGCGCGTCATGTCACAAGCGGTCCTTCTGCTACGACTGCCATGCCAACGAACTGGAGATCAAACCGTCGGTCATGCACGGGGACCGGCCCGACCGGCAGCTGGTCCACCGGGGCGATTACCTGACCCGGCACCAGATCGACGGCAGGATCGACCCGACCAGTTGCTTCCGCTGCCACGGCCGGACCAACAATGAGCAGTGCGTTGCATGCCACAGATAGGAGGCTCACGGTGAAATCGACAATCGTTCGTTTCCTGACTGTATTCTGTGTCGGGCTTGCTCTCTGGGGCTGTTCCAGCGGCAGTGGAGACGCTCCGGCCATCGACCCGACAACCGGCAGACACCCCGCCAACTGGATCGAGACCCACTGGGGTGAGTTCCGGAAGGACCGGGATCAGTGCGTCTCCTGTCACGGCTCATATCTCGATGCCGGCCAGTCGGGAGGCATCTCCGGGGTGAGCTGCTTCAGTCCCAACCGGGGAGCGCAGGTCTGTCACGCCACCGGTCCGGCCGGCCACCCCGCGGGCTGGGGAGCAGCAGACCAGCATGGCCGCTCGGGGGCCATGGCCGCCCCGGCCGTGGCGGCCGGCTTCGCCTACTGCAGCAGGTGCCACGGTGCTCTCTTCGATAATGGGCCGGCCCGCTCCTGCTTCGCCTGCCATACCAACGCGCCCCACCCGGACGCTCCGTGGCACGGCACCACTGCATCGGGGACCAACCACATATTCGTTGACCAGGGCAATGCCCCCGAGTGTGCCAAGTGTCACGCCACCGGCGCCAACTCGACCCTGCAGCCCACGACGCCCGCGCCTGCTGGAACTCCTGCCGGCTGCTTCAACAACACGCTCTGCCACGGCGCAGAAGCGGGGCATCCCGCCGGGTGGAGCGACCCGAACAGCGCCAACTTCCACGGGCCCAGGGCAAAAGCGGCCGATTCTCCCTCCGGAGGATTCAGCTATTGCAGAAGATGCCACGGCGCCAACTACCAGGGCGTCGGCACGGCGGTCAGCTGCTTCTCCGCCACTGTGGGAGCCTTCTCGTGCCACAACGGCGGCGCGCCCGCCATTGCACCTCATTCTCCGGCACCCTGGCGCGCTGCCCGGACCCACACCAACACCGACACCACCAACGCCGCCTCCTGCGCCGCCTGTCACGCCAACGGCGCCAACTCAACCCGCCAGCCCACGACTCCTGCACCGGCGGGCACGGCTGCGGGCTGCTTCAACAATACCCTGTGCCACGGTTCCGACGTCCAGCCTCCCCACCCGGTCGCCGGGGCCTATCTGCCATCTGCGCAGCATGGTGCCGACGCCATCAACAGGAATAATAACGGCACCGGCCTGAATACCTGCCAGCCCTGCCACGCCACGCCGGCCAGCGGCGCCAACCCGCGTTTCAACGTGCCGCGGGGCGCTACGCTCACCGCTGGTTGCGAGACCTGCCACACAGCGCGAACGGCCCATCCCACCCCCTGGCTCATCGGGCGCGGAACCACCCAGGGCGTGACCAACCAGCTGCGCCACTCGACCCTTGCCGTCCTCGCCACTGCCGGCACCGCAGTCACCAACTACTGCACGCTCTGCCATGGCGCCAATCTCGATGGCGCGGGCGGAGTGGCTCCTTCCTGCGTTTCGGGATCGAGCAGGCTGAACATCGCTGGCGTAAACGCGGTCTGCCACTTCAACGCCGTTGCCGTGAAGGACTCCGGCACCGGGCTCTTCAACATCCAGACCGGCTGTGTCTCGTGCCACGGCAACCCGCCGGTGGGTTCGACCTTCCCGAACCGGGACCTGCAGCACACCGAGCATCTCTTCCCGAACGTGACCTGCGGCTCCTGTCACAGCGGGGCCGGCTACGCCACCGTTCTGCATGGCAACGGGACGGCCAACGTGGTCCTGTCGGCGACCTTCCAGGACAAGGACGGCGGGGCACCGGCCTATAATGCAGGCACCGGTACCTGCTCGAACGTCAGTTGCCACGGCGGACAGACATCGCCACCCTGGCCCAGCGGCCAGATCAATGTCAGCACCGACTGCGCCTCGTGCCATGCTTACGGCACCACCCAGTTCAACAGCTTTTCTTCTGGCGACAAGCGGCACCACACGGAGATAACGCTGGTGTGCTCCGAATGTCACGACACCACTAAGCTGGCGACCACCCACTTCACGAATCTCCAGACCTCGGCCATGGAAGGGCCGGCATCATCGACCCTGCTCGATTCGCTGAACTATGATCCGGCCACGAGAAGCTGCCTGTTCACCTGCCACATCGGCAACGAGAACCATACGAGAAGCATGACGTGGTAGCGGGGCCGGACTGACGGAAGGCCGGAAAGGCGGGGCAATCCCCCGCCTTTCCGGCGAAGGAGCACGGTTATGAAGAACAGCCGCTTCACCCTTCCTTCCCATGAAATTTCACCCGAGGAGGCCTTCTTCAATCGGCGCACGTTCCTCAAGGCCCTCGGTTTCGCCGGGCTCAACGCCTGGCCCCTCCTGAACGCCTGTACCAACTACGCCATGGAGCGGCGGGAACTGGGCGGCACCCTCGTCAACCTCAAGACCCTGCCGGCGCGGCCCAACGCGCGCTACCCCCTGGACAGGCCCCTCACCGACCGGCAGGAAGCGGCCATGTACTGCAATTTCTACGAATTCACCTCGGGTAAGGACGTCTGGCGTTACGTGGATCAATTCATCACCCGCCCCTGGCAGATTTCGGTGACCGGCTTGGTGAAGAACCCCAAGGTCTTCGACGTGGATGAACTGGTCCGGACTATGCCCCTGGAGGAACGGACCTACCGTCACCGTTGCGTCGAGGCCTGGGCCATGGCGGTTCCCTGGGTCGGCTTTCCCCTGGCCGAGCTCGTGAAGCGGGCCGACCCGCTGCCGGGTGCCACCCATCTGCGGTTCCTCTCATTTTTGCGCAAGGATCAGGCCCCCAACCAGAGCGGCCTGTTCTCAACCGACCTCTGGCCCTACCATGAGGGGCTTACCCTGGCCGAGGCCACTAACGAACTGGCCTTCCTCGCGGTGGGGGTCTACGGCCGGGAGTTGCCGAAGCAGCACGGGGCGCCGATTCGTCTGGTCCTGCCTTGGAAGTACGGTTTCAAGAGTATCAAGTCCATCGTGGAGATCAGTTTCACCGACCGGCAGCCTTCCACCTTCTGGAGCAGTCTGGGTCCGGACGAATACGGCTTTTGGGCCAACGTGAACCCGGACGTCGATCATCCCCGCTGGTCCCAGAAGAGCGAGCGAATGCTCGGCACGGGAGAGCGACGGCCCACGGTCATCTTCAATGGCTACGGCGAGCACGTGTCCCACCTCTACCGGCCACCGCGGCGGGAGTTCTTTTATTGAGCCCGCGGCCGCCTTGAACGCATAAGGCTTCACACATATTCCACGGTCTGTTAAGATGCGTGTTCGTCATCGCCCATTACCCCGTTGCGGCAGAGGAGAACAGCGTGAACTCCACGGATAATTCGCCAGGGAAGGGCACGCCCGACGGGCTTGCCGCCGATCCGCGCTTCAAGGTGGTCGAGCGGACCCTGAAACAGTATCAGTACCGGGCCGATGCGCTCCTGGAGGTGCTTCACGTGGCCCAGGAGACCTTCGGCTGCCTCAGCGACGAGCTGATGACCCATGTGGCCCGGCAACTCCGCGTTCCGCCCAGTCGCGTCTATGGCGTCGCCACCTTCTATCATTTCTTTACCCTTGAGGCCCGGGGCGAACACTCCTGCGTGGTCTGCACCGGCACCGCCTGCTATGTGAAGCGCTCGGCCGAGATCGTGACGCGCCTCGAAAACGAGTTCGACGTGAAAGCCGGTAAAACCACGGCCGACGGCAAGCTTACCCTGTCGACGGTCCGCTGCCTCGGCAGTTGCGGGCTGGCCCCCATTGTGGTCCTCGACGGGGAAACCGTGGGGCGCTGTACCCCCGATTCGGCCGCCGCCGCCGTCCGGGTCATGCTGGCGGAAAAGAGCCCGGCCCGCGCAGAAACGGTCCGCCCGGTTCGCCGCCGCAAGGGTGAAGGCCAATGAACCCCGCCGATCTCCATGCCATGGCCCGGGAAGAACAGGCCCGCCAGGAGGCGCTGCGGTGCCGTATCATGGTCTGTGCCGGTACCCCCTGTCTTTCCGCCGGCGCACTGGCGGTCCTGGACGCGCTGCGCCAGGCGGTGGAGGAGAGCCGGCTCGATGCGGAGATCGAGGCCGTCAGCACCGGCTGCATGGGGCCGTGCAGCCGCGGTCCCCTCGTGAAAGTGGCAGTTCAGGGGAAACCCGAGATCGTCTACGAGCGCGTCACCCCCGAACTGGCCCGCCAGATTCTCTACTCGGTGGTGAAGGGGCGCCGGCCGCCGACGGCCTCGCCGCTGCCGCCGGATCACCCCTATTTCACCCGCCAGATGAAGATCGTCTTGGCCAACTGCGGTTCCATCGACCCCGAGCGGATCGAGGAGTATGTGGCCACGGGGGGCTACGATGCCCTTGCCCACGCCCTGCACGAGATGACCCCCGAGGATGTCTGTCGCGAGATCTCCGCTTCGGGACTGCGGGGGCGGGGGGGGGCCGGCTATCCGGCCGGCGTCAAGTGGAACCTGGCCCGCAAGGCGCCGGGCGAGCGGAAATACGTGGTGGCCAACGGCGACGAGGGGGACCCGGGCGCCTACATGGACCGCTCCGTCATGGAGTCGGACCCCCACCGCATCCTGGAAGGAATGGCCATTGCCGGCTACGCCATCGGCGCGGATCAGGGCTACATCTACGTCCGGGGCGAGTACTACCTGGCCGGAAGGCGGCTCGAGGCCGCCATCCGCGACGCCGAGCGCAAGGGGCTCCTGGGAAGCCGGGTGCTCGGCAGCAACTTCAGTTTCCGCATCGACATCCGCACCGGCGCCGGCGCCTTTGTCTGCGGCGAGGAAACCTCGCTCATGGCTTCCATCATGGGGCGGCGCGGACAGCCCTGGCACCGGCCGCCCTATCCGGCCCAGCGGGGGCTCTGGGGGTGTCCGACCCTCATCAATAACGTGGAGACCCTTGCCACCGTCCCGGCTATCATCGGACGCGGGGCCACCTGGTACGCCGGCATCGGCTCGACCCGGAGCCCGGGAACCAAGGTCTATGCCCTGGCCGGCCAGGTGGAGACCGCCGGCCTGATCGAAGTCCCCATGGGTACCACGCTGCGGGAGGTGGTGTTCGACATCGGCGGCGGAATCCCCGGCGGCAAGCGCTTCAAGGCTGCCCAGTCGGGCGGCCCTTCGGGCGGCTGCATTCCGGCCGAACACCTGGACACCCCCCTCGATTACGAAAGTATGGAGCGGATCGGCACCATCATGGGCTCCGGCGGACTTATCATCATGGACGAGACGAGCTGCATGCCCGACGTCGCCTCGTTTTTCCTCGATTTCTGCCGGGACGAGAGCTGCGGCAAGTGCATCCCGTGCCGCGTCGGCAGCATGGAGATGCACCGGCTGCTGCGCCGCATAACCTCCGGCACCGCTTGGCCGGACGACCTGCGCCGGCTGGAGGAGCTCTGCGATCTGATGGGCGCCACGAGCCTCTGTGGTCTCGGCCAGACCGCGCCCAACCCGGTGGTGAGCACCCTGCGCTACTTCCGGCACGAATACGAGGCCCACATCCGCGAGCGCCGCTGCCCGGCGGGCCGCTGCACCATGGCTGCCGAGCAGGAGCCCGGACCCGGCGGCAAGGCACTCCTGCACGCCGTCGGCGTCCCTGGGGAGGTAGGCTGATGCCGGTCATTACTCTGACCATCGACGACGAACTGATCAGCGGTCGCGAGGGGGAAACCCTGCTCCAGGTGATCAAGGAACACGGCATATCGCTCCCCACCCTCTGTCACATGGAGGGGCTCTCCGAGCGGGGCGGCTGCCGGCTTTGCATCGTGGAGGTGGCGGGCAGCCCCCGGCCCCTCCCCGCCTGCACCACTCCGGCGCGCGAGGGGATGGTGGTGCGGACCCGGAGCGAGCGGCTGGAGAACTACCGGCGGATGCTCGTGGAGCTCATGCTCGCCGAACGCAACCACTACTGTGCCGTCTGCGTCTCCATCGGCCACTGTGAGTTGCAGCGGGTGGCCGCCGAAATGGGGGTCGACCATGTCCGCTACGAATACCTTTCGCCCAAGCTGACCATGGATCTCTCCCACGAACGCTTCGGCCTGGACCATAACCGCTGCATTCTCTGCACCCGGTGCGTCCGGGTCTGCGACGAGATCGAAGGGGTGCACACCTGGGACATCTCCGGGCGTGGAGTGAAAAGCCGAATTATCGCCGATCTGAATCGCTCCTGGCGGGAGAGTGGCACCTGTACCAGCTGCGGCAAGTGCGTTCAGGTTTGCCCCACCGGTGCCCTGTTCCTCAAGGGGGCGGTGGTCGGCGAGATGGTCAAGGACCCGACCATGCTCGCCCGGGTGCTGGAAGGGCGGGAGAAAAAGGAGTGGGAAGGATGACGCCGTCTGGGGGGATAACACGGGGTGCGCCCGGAGGAATGGAACTGATCGGCAGCGGCCGGCTCCGGCTTGCCACGGTCTGGCTGGGAGGCTGCTCGGGGTGCCACATGAGCTTCCTCGACCTGGATGAGTATCTCCTGGAACTGTCCCAGGCGGCCGACCTGGTCTACGGGCCGTTCGTGGATGCCAAGGAATTCCCGGCGGGCGTGGATGTGGCGTTGGTGGAGGGGGCGGTAACCAATCGTGCGAATCTGGCCATGGCCGGTATCATCCGTCAGCGGAGCCGGACCGTGATCAGTTTCGGCGACTGCGCCATCACCGGTAACGTTACTGCCATGCGCAACCTTCTCACCGTTGCCGAGACCCTGGATCCCTTTCGCTGTGACGGCGAGGCCTCGCCCGCCTTCGACTATGCGGCAGTGCCCCAGCTTCTGCCGCGGGCCCTGCCGCTCCACCAGGTGATTCCGGTGGACGGCTACATTCCCGGCTGTCCGCCTGGCCCGGACCGGATCCGGGCAGCCATTGAATGCATGCTGCGGGGAGAGCCGGTACACCTGGCCCCCGGCATGCTCACGTTCGGATAGGTATCTCCATGTCCCGCACCATAACCATAGATCCCGTCACCCGTATCGAAGGGCACGCGACCATCACCATCCGGCTCAACGATGCCGGTGCCGTGGCCGATGCTAGGTTTCACGTGACCGAATTCCGCGGGTTCGAGCGGATATGCATCGGCCGCAGCATCTGGGAGATGCCCGGCATCACCGCCCGCATCTGCGGCATCTGCCCCGTGAGCCACTCCATCTCCGCTGCCCGTGCCGGCGATGCCATCCTCGGCGTGGAGATTCCCCCGGCCGCAGTCCACCTGCGCCGGATCGCCAATCTGGCCTCTCTCATCCAGAGCCATGCCCTGAGCTTCTTCCACCTCTCCGCCGCCGATCTTCTCATGGGTATGGACGAGGAGCCCTCCCGCCGCAACCTCTGGGGCCTGGTGGCGCACCACCCGGAGGTGGCCCGCGGCGGCATCCGTCTCCGTCAGATCGGCCAGAAGATCGTAAGCGACGTGGCCGGAGAGAGCATCCATCCCTCCTGGGCGGTGCCGGGCGGAGTCCGTGAGCCGCTCTCCCCGGAAGGCCGGGACCGGATCGCCGCGCTTCTGCCCGAGGGGCTCGCCATCGTCCGGGGCGCCCTGGGCATGCTTGACGGCATCTACGCCCGCCACGAAGCCGAAATAACCGCGTATGGGGACTTTCCCTCGCTCTTCGCGGGGCTGACGGCATCTGACGGCGGTCTGGAGCACTACGACGGCTCCCTCCGCTTCACCGATTCGGCAGGCGTCCACGTGGATGAGCTTTCCCCGGAGCACTACGCCCAGGCCGTAACCGAGCGGGCCGAGCCCTGGAGCTACATGACCTTCCCCTACTACCATCCCCATGGCGACCGGGAAGGGGGGGGGATGTTCCGGGTGGGGCCCCTGGCCCGGTTAAATATCTGCGACCGCGCCGGGACCCCCGAGGCCGACCGCGAACTTGCCGCGTTCCGGCAGGTGCGCGGCGCCGGCGGCATGGTCACCGGCAGTTTCCACTACCACCATGCCCGGCTCATCGAGATCCTCCACGCCCTGGAGCGGATCGGGATGCTCCTGGACGAGCCGGACATCCTGGATCGCCACGTCCGGAGCGAGGCCGGAGTGAATCGGCCGGCCGGTGTCGGCTTCTGCGAAGCGCCCCGCGGCACCCTCTTTCATGACTACGAGGTGGATGACGACGGCATTGTCAGCCGTGTGAACCTGCTTATCGCCACCGGCATGAACAATCTGGCCATTAACCGGACCATCCGGCAGGTGGCGGCGGAGTTCATCAGGGGAGGGGAGTTCACGGAAGGGATTCTCAACCGGATCGAGCACGGTGTGCGGGCCTATGATCCCTGCCTTTCCTGCGCCACGCATGCCTACGGCAGGATGCCGCTGCGGGTGATGCTCCTGGGGCCGGACGGGACGGTGCTGGATGAGGCGAAACGGGGAAGATAGCGAGAGGGGCAGGTCATGGTCCTGCTGATCGGCTACGGCAATCGCCTGCGGCGCGACGATGGGGCCGGGGCGGTCCTTCCTGCGATGGTGGAGGGGGGCTCCCCTCTGGGCAGCGTGCGTGCCGTCGAAGCCCATCAGCTCCTGCCCGAGATGGCCGAGGAGATCGCCGCCCCGGAGGTGACCGGCGTCATCTTTTTTGACGCCTGCCCGGCCGTCGGCGGCATGAGCTCGGTGGCTGCCGTCTCTCTGGCGGCTTCATCCGGCGAGGGTGCCCTGGGGCACCACCTGGCTCCCGAGCTGCTTCTGGCCTATGCCGGGAAGCTTTACGGCCGGACCCCGCCGGCATGGCTCGTGACCGTGCCGGGAGAAGATTTCAGCCACGGGGAAGGGTTCAGCGATAGGGCCCGCGCCAACCTGGCTGAGGCCGACCATGTGGCCCGCGCCCTGGTGCTGAGGCTGTCCGGAGGGTGAGGGATCATTCCCCGGCAAGCACCGGCAGCCGCTCCGTGAGCCGGATTTCCTCCGGCGTTACGAGCGCCCGGTAGGCCAGGGCTTCTACCCCGGCAGTCACGGCCTGCCGCAGAAGCCGGCCGTACACCGGGTCAATGGCGTCCGCCGGGGCCACGGCAGACCCGTCGCCACGCTGGACCACGAAGAAGATCACTCCCCGGTCCCCCTGCCGCACCACCTCCATCAACTCCCGCAGGTGTTTTTGCCCCCGTTCCGTCACGGCGTCGGGGAAGAGGGCCGTTCCCCCTTCCACGAGGGTCACATTTTTCACTTCGACCCAGCAGCGGCCAGGCCCTTCCAGCAGCAGATCCACCCGGCTGTTCGTCCCGTAGCGGACTTCGGGCCGGATGCGCTCATACCCCAGGAGTTCCGCGACGGTGCCGTTTTCAATCCCCTCCCGGACGAGCCGGTTGGGGAGGCCCGTGTTTATCCCCGCCCAGTAGCCGTCAGCCATGACCAGTTCCCAGGTGTAGGCGAGGCGCCGCTTCGGATTGTCGCTGAGAGAAAGGAACACGGCGCTTCCCGGCTGGCAGCATCCTTTCATGCTCCCCGAGTTCGGGCAGTGGGCGGTGACCACCGTCCCGTCGTCGAGGCGTACGTCGGCCAGGAAGCGCTGGTAGCGCCGGATCAGGGTGCCGGAGTAAAGAGGTCGTGGCAGAATCATGCCTGACAGATAGCACGCCGGCGATGTGATGGCAACAATCTGTCGACAGGCTGTCTTCACGCGGTGGAAATGATGTCTGGAAAATTAGAGTGGTCCCAGGTAGAATGTCTGCCTGAGTGTCAGTGCACGGAGGGGTAAGATGATCGGATTGATGATTCGGGTTGCAGGACAGCTTGGCCGTTACGCTCGTCTCCTGCCGGCAACTGCCGGCATGGTGCTCGTGCTGCAGGTAGCCGCCCAGGCCGATGTTTTGACTATCAACGGCGGTGCGAAGTTCACCAACTATCCCATGGTGACGCTCGGCATCAATGCCGCCCTGCACGGGGGAACCGTGCAGGCGATGCGCTTCAGCATCGACGACAGCACCTGGACAGACTGGGAGCCGGTTGCGGCATCAAAGCGCTTTAAGCTGACTGAACCGCTCAGTCTTTCCTTTTACGACGTATTCCTCCAGTTTCAGCAGGACGGGGTGGCGGTCCCCGATCCCCCTTATCCCGCCGCCATCGTTTATGACGACCTCATCGATACCGGCTTTTTCGGCGGCCAGGGAGTGGCATTGTTAGGCGGCACGGGGAGCGACCGGGGCAAGGGGGTCGTGGTGCAGCCGGACGGCAAGCTGCTGGTGGTCGGCACCGTGGAGCAGGCGGCGGGCAATACCGACATCGTCCTCTGGCGACTCACGGCGCAGGGGGAGCCGGACACCGGCTTCGGGGTTCAGGGTTCAGTCGTGATTGACGCGGGCACGGCTGACCGTGCCGCCGGCGTGGCGTTGCAGGGCGACGGCAAAATTCTCGTTCTCGGTACCGTGGGAAGTGCCACTACCGCCTGGGAGGTTCGACGCTACGATTCAGCCGGCGTACTTGATACCTCTTTCGGCACGGGCGGGAAGTACCAGGAGGGGGCCTCCGGCGCCAACGAGGCCGGAAATCTGCTGGTTCAGCCCGACGGCAGGATCGTGATTATCGGCTCCAGGGATGTTGCCGGAGCGAAAAAAATCCAGGTGATCCGTCTTACGGCGACCGGAGTGCTCGACAGCGCCTTCAACGGCAATACCGGCTACTACCGGCCCAACCTTCCCGGCAACAGTTTCGGGAATGGAGTAGCGCTCCAGGCGGACGGGAAGATACTGCTCGTCGGCACCTATGCTAACCCGAGCGGCGAAACCGATCTCTTTGTGCAGCGACTCAAAACCGACGGCACCCTCGACAACTTTAATGACGGATTGAATAATTTCTTCATGGCCGGCGATGCCGGCAACGACGAAGGCCTGGGGATAGCCGTCCAGCCTGACGGCAAAATCGTGGTGGTAGGGGCCTATCAGTGGGGTGCGGGTGACACGGATATCTGGGTGCTCCGCCTCAATGAGAACGGTACGCGGGACAATGATTTCAATGCCCCGGTGGGGGATTACAAGGATGGCGACGTGTATAACGACAGGGCCGAAGCACTGGTGATCCAGCCTGACGGCAAGATCGTTGTGGTGGGGTCCTTCGGTTACGCGACCGACACCGATATCCTTGTGTTCCGACTCAATGCCGACGGAACTACAGACAACACCATCTACAATTTCTACGGGTTCTATACCATCAATTCGGGCGATGACGAAGGACAGGGCGTAGCGCTCCAACCCGATGGAAACATTGTCCTGGTGAGCACCTTCACCCGGGAGGAAGGCGATACCGACATCCACGTCCACCGGATCTTCGGCCGGAAGGAGACCCTCAGCGTTTCGACTACGGGTGGGGGCAGCGTTGCCGATGATCTGGGCGCCTTTACCTGGGTGGATCTGTCGGGAGAAGGCGACTACCTTCAGGGCGATTCGGTTGCCCTCACCGCGGCTCCTGCAACCGGCTATGTCTTTACGGGGTGGGGCGGCGACTGCGCCGGCACCTCTCCCGTCTGCACGGTAACCATGGATGGTGCGAAGAACGTGACAGCATCCTTCTCCCTGGATCGGCCGGCCGCGCCGACCGGTCTCTCCGGCGTGCCGGGCAATGGTACGGCGGGCATTTCCTGGACCGCCAGCCAGGAGTCGGGCATTACCGGCTACAAGGTTTACTACGGTATTACATCGGGTAACTATGCGACCCCCGACCCGGTTGGCACTACCCCGGCACATGTGATTTCCGGCCTGATGAACGGCGTTACCTACTACATTGCTGTATCGGTACTCAAGAACGGCGTGGAAGGACCGAAATCGGCCGAAATCACCGTTACGCCCGGCATCAACCTCAGTGTGACCGTTGTCGGCACGGGTGGCGGCACCGTGTCGAGCGCGCCGGGAGGCATTAGCTGTCTCGACGGTTCAGGGTGCAGCGCGGTCTTTAATGCTGCTCCGGTGGTGCTCAGCGCAACGCCGAGCGCTGGATCGATTTTTGCCGGCTGGTCGGGTGCCTGCTCCGGTACTGATGGCTGTACGGTTACCCAGTATGGCCCCGTGGCCGTGACGGCAACATTCACGAAAATGCCTCCCGTGAAGCTTACTGCGGGAACCACGAGCTATTATTCAACAATCGCTGAGGCCTATGCCGCGTGCATCGGGGGAACTTCATGCACCATCGAGACCCAGGCGACCGAGCTTGCCGGCAACGTGACCTTGGCAAACGCCATAGCCGTGCTCTTCAAGGGAGGGTATGACGCAACGTTCTCGTCCAGCCCCGGCTTAACGACGTTGCAGGGCGTTGTTACGGTGGGTAGGGGCTCGCTCACGGCCCAGAATGTGGTCATCCGCTGACCGGGAGCCACGGCCAATGAAAAAACCCCGCCGGGCTTCATGCCGGCGGGGTTTTTTGCAAGCGAATTCGCTTGGTTCATGTAAATGGCGGGCGATACTGGATTCGAACCAGCGACCTCAGGCTTCGGAGGCCTGCGCTCTATCCAACTGAGCTAACCGCCCGCGAATCTCTATTGATACACCATCATCGATGATTTCACAAGAGGAAAGTTTTTTCGATGCCGGTCTCTGAATCCATGCCGCGGTTGTGTTTAGGTGCACCCTTTTGCTACACTGGTCGAAAATTTCAAGGTTCGAGGGTCATGAAGAACGTACCTGTCATCCTTCTTGTCGTGCTCTGTCTCGTTGTCGGCTTTACCCCCGCCCAGGCTGCCCATTACGAAATAAAGCAGATGGAGGAAGGGGTATATGCGGCCATTGCCCTGCCGGAGGGAAAGGCCGCCAGCAACGCGATGATTGTGGTTACCCCCTATCAGGTAATCTTGGCGGGAGCCCATTTCATCCCCGAAGGGATCCGCGAGTTGATCGACGCAATTGCCGAGATCACCCCCATTCCTCTGCGCTACGTGATACTTACCCACCATCATCCCGGCTATAATCATGTGGATTTCGACTTTCCCGCCAACGTGGAGATCATAACCTCCTGGCAGACCTGGCAGTCTCTCAGGGGGGAGTCGCGCCAGCTTCGCAATCACGTGACCTTCTTCGATAAAGGGTTGACCCTCATCCGGGGGAAAACGGTCCTGGTCCTGAACAGTACCGAGTTCGGTCACCGGGAAGGTGACATCATCATCTACCTTCCGAACGAAGGGGTGCTCTTTACGTCGGATCTCTTTTACAACGACGTGGTGGGGTACATGGGGGAAGGGAAGATGCGTGATTGGGTCGTCACTCTGGAAAGCCTGGAAGCGGTGGGGGCAAAGCACGTGCTTCCCGGCCTCGGTGATGTGTCCGACCGTGCCGGGCTCAGGCGGTTCAGGCTCTTCTTCAAGGAATTTCTCACCGAGGTTCTGCGTCACATCGAGGCCGGCAGGAGTCTTCCCGAGACAAAGGCCCAGTTCAGGCTACCGCGTTACGACGCCATGCCCGGCTTCCGCACGTTTTTCGACGTGAACGTGGAGCGCGCCTACCTTGATCTCAAGGAAGACCTGGAGGCCGCCGCTACTTCGACACAGAGCCGTACACCGGCACGGTGATTTCGGGTTTGCCCGGCATATCGGTCTTGATGATGATGAATCCGCTCAGGAACCGGTCTTCCGGCCGGGGTGCCACCGATATGGTGATGGAAGTGCTTTCGCCGGGCTTGATGCTCTGTTTGCCGGCTGTCACCTTGACCTGCGGCATAGGGGAGGTGGCGGAGGTTATCTTCACGGGGCGGTTTCCCTTGTTGTCCACCGTCACGGTGAATGTCCCGCTTGTTCCCGCCTTTATCTGTCCCAGGTTCAACTGCCGGGGCGCCACAACCAGTACCTCGCTGACAACCCCCGTGAGGGTGAGCGTGTAATTCGGGTTTGCAGGATCATTGGTTTCGACGGTTATGGTCTTGGTGACCTTGCCGCCGAACGTGGTCGAGTCGAATGTGGTCTTGAGTTCAACGCTTCCTCCCGGCTCGATGGTTTTGCGGGGGAGGCTGATCACGGTGCAGCCGCAGGATGATTTGGTCCTTACGATCGACAGAGGGGAGTCTCCCTTGTTCTTCAGCGTAAAGACATGATCGAGCTTTTTCCCTTGAGGGATGGTTCCGAAATCAAAAAACGGCTTGTCCACCGACAGGGTTGGTGCGGCGAATGCCGCAGTAACGCACTGAAGGAGCAGCATGATGGTCAGTAATGGGGCGAGCCGTTGGCGCATGCGCGTTCTCCGATTGCTGAAAATATTTTGAACCATGGCTGGATTCTTTTCATGGCTTCCTTGAAATGGTATAGCATAAAGGGGGGGCTGGTGACCATATTGAATTGACACTAAGTGCCCTTATCTGTTATAGAAAAGTCCGAAATTACCGACTCGGCGCCGTTTTTTGCCGTGGCGGCCTTCTTCCGCTGCCCCACCTCTCACCGTGGAGTGACCAATGATCATCCAGTGTGCGCAATGCAGCAGCAAATTCCGGCTTGACGACTCCAAGGTAACAGCCGCCGGCATCAAGGTCCGTTGTTCCAAGTGCCGACATATTTTCGTCATAAAAAAAGAAGCTCCCGCGGAAGAGCCGGATTTCGACTCGATTCTGCAAGGGCTGGATGCAACGGAGGGCAGGGGTGCTTCCGCTGCCGCCGTGGCCGCGTCCCAGGAGCCAACGCAAGAGAGTGAACCGGCTTGGGCGCCTCAGCAGGCCCAGGCTCCGTCATTTGCTCCCGCTGATTCTGATGCCGAGGAAGCCGCCGACAACCTGGCGGTTTCCTCGGGAATACCTTCAGGCCCGGCCGCTACTGATGAGGATTTTTCGTTCGACTTCGGCGGAGAACCAACGGCAGGGAGCGAAAACCAGGCGGGGCAGTCAACTGCTTCGGAGCCGGAGGTGTTTGATTTCGGTGGATTCGAAGAGGAGTCTGTCACGGAAGAGCAGTCGCGGCCGGCCGAACCTGAAGCTGCGTCTGCCGTTGGCGGATTCGGGGACGGGATCGCCTTTGGCGAGGTGAGTCCCGAGGCCTTTGCTGCCGCGACTGATGCGGGGGGGCGGGAAGAAGGTTCCACCGGCGACTTTGCTTTGGAGTTCGAGGAGGGGGTGGCAAAAGAAGATGCCTCCCCGAAGATCGAGGCTGAAGAAGAAGCGGAACCTTTCGATTTCGGTGAGCTTGATCTCGGTATTGATGAGACTGCGCCGGAGCCCGAGCCCCGTGATCGCACCCAGCAGGCGACAGTCGCAGCGGTTCCTGAGCAGCCTGTGACTGAACCCGCTGTAACGACAGCACCGTTGTCCCCCCTTGATGTTCCCTTTGGAGAGGAGGAGGCTCCACCTCTTGTCATCTCGTCACGCCGCAAGGGGCGCTCCCTGCTTCCCCTCGTTGCCATTGTGGTGTCGGTCCTCGTGATCGTAGCCCTTGCCGGGTTCGGCTTCTACTTCTTCAAGGAGGGCCCTGCCGCCTTCAATAAGCTCGGCATCGGCTTTGTGGCCGAGTGGCTCGGATTTGAAGCGCGGGAGGAGGGAGGGATCGGCCTTGACAAGGTCAGAGGGGGGTATCTGGCCAACGCGGAGGCGGGAGAGGTTTTCGTGATTCGCGGCGAAGCCATTAATAACTACCGCAAGCCCCGGGCGTCCATCCAGGTGAAGGGCGCGCTGCTGGGGTCGGGAGGCCAGGCGGTCGTGCAAAAGATTGCCTACTGCGGCAACAGCCTGAGCGACGAACAGATAGCCTCGCTCCCCATGGCAAAGATCGAGTCAGCCATGAATAACCAGTTCGGCGATTCCCTGTCGAACCTGGGAGTCCAGCCGGGTAAGAGGATCCCCTTTGTGATTGTTCTGGCAAATATCCCCCGGGAGGCGACTGATTTCACCGTGGAGGTGACCGGTTCAACTGTTGCCACCCAGTGAGTATGAGGCCCGATCAAGCATCCTGACCTGTGGTACAGATGGGGCTAGCGAGGCAGATTCTCTGATTGGGTGGATTCGACCAGCTATTGAATAGTGGACAACGAAAAAGGCCGGCATGAAAGCCGGCCTTTTTCGTTGTCAGAGCAAAAAAATACCGGCACGACGTATGTCATGCCGGTATTGAAGTGGTACGACCTGTCGGTTAGGCTGCGCTGATAGCGCTTACCGGGCAGGTGTCGACACAAGCGCCGCAGTCGATACAGGTATCTGCATCAATCTTGTGCTTGTCACCGGCCGGTGCAATAGCGTTGACCGGGCAGGAATCGACACAGGCGCCGCAGTTGGTGCAGTCGTCGGAAATAGCGTGGGACACGGTATACCTCCTTATAAAGTGTTTTCTAAAAGCGGCGTAAACATATCACAGGGCTTCTGTGAAGTCCAGAGGAAAGGTTTTGCCGGTCAGACCCTGCCCCTTAAAAAAACTTGAATTCGACTTTTCCGTATTGTATATGTAAAAAACAGTTTTATTTTTCTGTCCCCATCTGTATCATCTCTCTTAAATCATCTTGAAATTGCTTGTTTTATTCGCGTTGAACAATTTTTATTTTCGCTCAATCAGGAGGAATGATGATCATACTTGCCCTCAATTGCGGCAGCTCATCGGTGAAGTACCAGCTGTTCGACTGGGAGAGAAAAGAGGTCGTTGCCAAGGGTATGGTGGAGCGGGTCATTATCGGCGACTCGTTCATCATGCACGAGGTGCCGGGTCGGGAAACGTACCGAAAAGAGTATGAGTGTCCCGATCACCAGGTGGCCATCGATCTGATCATCAGGACCGTCGTGGATGCAGATCATGGCGTTCTGAAGGATATCAACGAGATATCCGCGGTCGGTCACCGGGTCGTCCACGGGGGGGAAATGTTCACCCGTTCGGTGCTCATTGACGAAAAGGTGCTGGACGCGGTCAAGGAGGTCCAGCATCTGGCCCCCCTGCACAACCCCCCCAACATCGCCGGTATCGAGGCCGCTCAGGCGGTTCTCCCCCACGTTCCCCACGTGGCCATTTTCGATACGGCGTTCCATCAGACCATGCCCGAGCATGCCTACCTCTATCCGCTTCCCTACGAGTGGTACGAAAAATACGGTGTGCGTCGCTATGGCTTTCACGGTACGTCCCATCTCTACGTATCGAAGCGGGCTGCCGTTCTTCTCGGCAAGACGCCTTCCGAGTGCAACATCATCACCATGCATATCGGCAACGGGGTGTCCCACTGTGCCATCAAGGGTGGAGTTTCCGTTGATACGAGCATGGGGCTTACCCCCCTCGAAGGTGCCGTCATGGGGACTCGCTGCGGCGACATCGATCCGGCCATCCCCGCGTTCATGATGCAGAAGGAAAATCTTTCCGCCAAGGAGATCGACAGCATCCTCAACAAGAAGAGTGGGGTGCTCGGGGTGACCGGTCGCTTTACGGACCGCCGCGACGTGATCGAACATGCGTCCAATGGTGATCATCGCTGCAAGGTGGCTCTTGATATCGAGGCCTACCGTCTGAAAAAGTACATCGGGACCTATATGGCCGTGCTGGGGCGCCTCGACGCCGTGGTCTTCACCGCCGGTGTGGGGGAGATGGGGTGGCCCATTCGTGAGAAAACCATCGAGGGCCTTGAAGGAATTGGCATCAAGCTTGACCGCGAACGGAACAAGGGGGCCATGACCCGCAAGCGGGAAAGCCTCATCACTACCGATGACTCCCCCATCAAGGTGTTCGTCATCCCCACGGATGAAGAGCTCGTCTTTACCGAGGACGTGGTGGCCATTCTCAACGGCACCTACACCGATCACATGAATTTCGACTATTCGTTTGCACGGACGGACTTTGTGAGAAAGTAACGATCCGCACAACGGATCCTGAAACGCTGAAGGCCGTCGGGCAGCAGTCCGACGGCCTTTTTGCGTGGATGATGGAGATGGGGGAGGGCAAAAGGCCGCCGGGGGATGTCGGCGGCCTTTTGTGGTGCTTCGTTCGCGGACTGGTTATCCTTGGGCCTGGACCGCGGTAATGGCGGCAACATTGACGATGTCTTCCACCGAACAGCCCCGGGAGAGGTCATTCACCGGCTTTGCCAGGCCCTGGATGATTGGGCCGATGGCCTCTGCGCCGGCCACTCGCTCCACGAGCTTGTAGGCAATATTGCCGGCGTCCAGGTCCGGGAAGATGAGAACGTTGGCCTTGCCGGCCACGGTGCTGCCCGGGGCCTTGCGCTCGCCCACCTTGGGAAGGAGGGCCGCGTCGGCCTGGAGTTCACCGTCGATCTGAAGCGCGGGGTCAATGGCCTTGGCCAGTTCCATTGCCTTGAGAACCTTGTCCACGTCGGCATGGGATGCGCTTCCCTTGGTGGAGAAGGAGAGCATGGCCACCCGGGCGTCCACGTCGAGGAAGGCCTTGCAGTTGCGGGCGGTGGCCACGGCGATGTCGGCCAGGGCCTGGGCATCGGGGTTGGGGTTTACGGCGCAGTCGGCAAAGAAGATGATGCCGTTTTCGCCGAAGGACGGGGTCTTGGTGACCATGAAGAAAAATGAGGAAACCGTTTTGATCCCCTTGGCAGGGCCCACGGTCTGAAAAGCTGCCCGGAGCACGTCGCCGGTGGTGCCGGTGGCGCCGGCCACTTCTCCTCCGGCGTCACCCTGGCGGACCATCATGCCGGCATAGTAGAGGTTGTCTGCCGCAGTGAGGAGCTTCAGTGCGTCATCCTTGGAGAGTCCCTTGCTCTTGCGGAGTTCCACGAAGGCGTCGGCATATTCGTTGAGCTTGGGAGACGTGGCCGGATCGATCAATTCGACCCCGGAGATGGTGGCGCCGAGGTCGGCCGCTTTCCTGGCGATGGTGTCGGCATTGCCAAGCATGACGACTTTTGCCAAACCCTGTTCCACGATCTGTTGGGCGGCGGCATACATCCGGTCATCATAGCTCTCCGGGAGCACAATTGTTTGCAGGTTGTTCCGGGCTTTAGCCCTGATTTGGTCCATCAGACCCATGGTCGATCCTCCTTGGTCTAAAATTAAAACGGAATTCTAGTGTATAGCCCATACCAGGGACCCGGTCAACAAAAAACCCGGCGTGGGCCGGGTTTCGGGATGGCTGAAAGAGAGATTGCTTCAGTGTACTGGGGCGCAGTCGCGGGTGTCGCCCTGGATTTTTTCAACGGCGTGCGGTACGGCCGGCCAGACCGCTTCCAGGTTTTCAACAGCGCCACGGGGGCTGCCGGGAAGGTTGATGATCAAGGCGGTTCCCCTGATCCCGGCCACGGCCCGAGAGATCATGGCGTTGGGGGTCTTCTGGAGGCTCCGCATCCGCATCACCTCGCCGAAACCGGGGATGAGTCGATCAAGAATCGTCATGGTGGCATCGGGGGTAACGTCCCGGGGGGAGACTCCGGTGCCGCCTGTTGTGAGGATCAGGTCCGCGTCTCCCGCGTCGGCCCATGCAGCGAGGCGGGCGGAGATAAGGTCCGCCTCGTCGGGGATGATCTCTGTGCGCACCGTTTCGACGCCCCGCTCCGCCAGCCATGCGACGAGGGCCGGGCCGCTGGCGTCGGCCCGTTCGCCCCGGGAGCCCTTGTCGCTCAGGGTAAGAATCGCCGCCTTCATTGTCCTTCCTCCCTCTGCCAGGTGCCGCTCTTCCCCCCCTCCTTGAAAAGAAGGCGAATCTGACCGATGGTGATTCCCTTGTCGGCCCCCTTGCACATGTCATAGATGGTGAGAGCTGCCACGGCCGCCGAGGTCATGGCTTCCATCTCCACGCCGGTCCGCTCGAAGGCCCGTACCGTGGCTCTGACGGTGACGGTGCCGCAGGCCTGGTCGGTATCGAAATCGATTGCCGCATGGTGGATGGCCAGCGGGTGGGAAAGGGGGATCAGCTCCGGTGTCTTCTTGGCGGCGGCGATACCCGCGATCCGTGCCACGCCCAGGACATCGCCCTTGGTGGTCCGGCCGGCCAGCAGGTCGGCCAGGGTGTCCGGCTGCATTGACACCGTGGCGGCGGCCGTAGCGGTGCGCAGGGTCGGCTGCTTGCCGCTCACGTCCACCATGATGGCCCGTCCCTGGTCGTCAAAATGGTTGAAGGACATACGCGATCTCCCTTAGCGTTCCAGCATCGTAACGTCGTCCCGCAGGATCATCATCTCCACCTCGCTTCCGGCCGGGACGACCGAGGCCTCCCGGGGAAGCAGCACCAGAGCGTTGGCATTGACCATGGTCCTGAGAATGCCGGTGTGCTGCTCACCGGCAGTGGATGCCACCAGACGGCCGTCCCGTTCTGTCGCCTGTACCCGGAGGAAGTTTACCTTGCCCGGTTTCTTGCGTGCCTCTTCCAGCAGAGTGGCCTTAACAAAGGGGCGCACCACGCGGCTGTGTCCCATCATCCGCAGGAGCGCCGGACGGACGAAGAACTCGAAGGTGATCATGGTGGAGACCGGGTTGCCGGGAAGGGAGAAGACCGGTACCGGACCATGCATGCTGAAAGCGGTGGGGCCGCCGGGTTTCATGTCGACCTTCCAGAAGAGCTGTTCAGCCCCCAGTTCGGCCAGGACATCGCGGACCAGGTCGCGGTCGCCGGCCGAGACGCCGGCCGACGTGATGAGAACGTCGGCTTTAAGCCCTTCGGCAAGCTTTTCGCGATGGCTTTCCCGGTTGTCGCGGGCGATGCCGATGATAACTGGTTCGGCGCCGCACTGGCGTACCGCGGCTGCCAGGGACAGGGCGTTGGAGTTGATGATCGTACCCGGTGCGGGGGACTCGCCCAATTCGACCAGTTCGTCGCCGGTGGACAGAATGGCGACCCGGGCCTTGCGAAATACCGGCACCAGTGCCTTGCCGAAGGATGCGAGCATGCTGATTTCGGGGGGCTGGAGCAGGGTGCCGCGGGGGACGACGATATCGCCCGTGGCGACATCTTCTCCCTTGAAGCGGATGTGCTGGCGACGCGCGACCGTGGCCATGATCCGGACCGCGTCGCCTTCATCTTCGGTTTCTTCCACCGGCACCACCGCGTCGCAGCCGGACGGGACCGGTGCGCCGGTCATGATCCTGATGGCGCAGCCGGGCTCCACCGGACCGGCGGGCCGGCCGCCGGCGGGGATATAGCCCGTAACCTTCAGGGATACCGGAGTCTCACCACAGTCGTCGGCGCGCACGGCAAAGCCGTCCATGGCGGAGTTGTCGCAGAGGGGCATCTCCCAGGGGGCGATCAGGTTCTCGGCAAGAACCCGGCCGACGGCCTCCAGGATGCCCACCCGCTCGACGCCGAGCGGCGCTACGCGATCGAGAATAATGCTGCGGGCTTCGGTGAAAGACGGCACAATTCGTCTCCTTCGCTGCTGGATAATTTGACGCCCGTAAGTGGGTTGGCCAGTTCGCCCGCCACCAGGTGAATGCGATCTCCTCCCAGCCGCTCCGCATGCTCGGGATCGTGGGTGGTCATGATGACCGTGGTCCCATCGGCCGGCAGACCGGCGATGATGGAGGTGAGGAGCTCACTCGTTGCCCGGTCGACGTTGGCCAGGGGCTCGTCCAGAAGCAGGATGCTCGTTCTGAGTGCCAGCGCCCTGGCCAGGGCGACCCGCTGGGCCTCTCCGCCGGAGAGCTCACGGGAGCGACGATCGCCGAATCCGCCGAGACCCACAAGGGTCAGGGCACTCTCGACCCTGCTCTTTAGTTCTTCACCGTGGACGCCGCGAAGTTTGAGCCCGTAGGCCACGTTGGTGAAAACACTGCCGGTGAACAGGTACGGAGACTGGTGCACCAGGGTGACTTGGCGCCGCAGGTGCTGAAGTGATCCATTGTTCCAGCGCACCGTCCGGTCGCCGAAGACGATTTCGCCGCTTGTGGGTGCCGTGAGGAGAGCCAGGTGGGAGAGGAGGGTGCTCTTCCCAGCACCGTTGGCGCCGGTGAGGGTATAGATTCTGCCGCTGCGCAGCGTGAGCCGGTCAATGGCAAGGACGGTCCGGCCGGCGTAGGTAGTGCGTATGTTGGTGAGCCGGATGCATTCGCTCATGGTGCTGTCACCTCTGCTGCAGGGCGTTGAGAGCCATGTTGACGATCAGCGCGACCGCCATGAGGATGAGCCCCAGGGCGAGCCCCAGGGCGAATTCCCCCTTGCCGGTCTCCATGGCGATGGCGGTCGTCATGGTCCGGGTATGGCCCCGGATGTTGCCGCCGAGCATCATGGCAACTCCCACCTCGGCGATGACCCGGCCAAAGGCGGCAATGAGCGCGGCCATGATGCCGAAACGCATTTCCAGTACCAGTCGTCGGATACTTTCGAACGGCCCGGCGCCCAGGGTGAGGGCCGTTGGGACGATGCGGGGATCGGCACCCTTGATGGCGCTCATGGTCAGGTTCGCCACGATGGGGATGGCCAGGAGCGTCTGACCCACGACCATGGCCCAGGGGGTGAAGAGAAGGCCGAATTCGCCCAAGGGTCCCTGGCGGCTGATGAGGCTGTAGACAAAGAGTCCCACCACCACCGTGGGCAGGGCCATGAGGGTGTTGAGCAGCGTCACCACGGCCCGCTTGCCGGGAAACTCAGCCACCGCCACCGCCACTCCCGCAGGCACGCCGGCCAGGGCAGCGAACAGGGTCGACCAGAGCGAGACGACGATCGACACGGTCACCGCGCTCACCACGTCCGGGTCGCGGGAGGCAATGAGCTGGAGGGCGGTCGTCAGGGATTCGGAATAAAAGTCCATGGCTTCGGATGAAAGCGAACCGCTGACCGGTCACAGATACCCCCGATCAGCGGTTCAATGCTATGATGATTTCTATTTCTTGTAAATAAAGAAGACCGGCTCGCCGTGGGCCTTGTAGTCGGAGATGATCTTCAGCCCCTCCGGGCCGGTGACGTAGTCGATGAGTTTCATGGCCAGGTCATATTTGACGTGGGGGAATTTTTTCGGATTGACGGCCATGATCCCGTAGGGGTTGAAGAGCCCTTTTTCACCCTGGAACAGGATCACGAGGTCGGTTTTGGCGCCCTTGAAGGCGTTGTAGGTCCCCCGGTCGGTCAGGGTGTAGGCGCGCCGCTCGGTGGCCATGGTGATGACCGGTCCCATGCCCTGGCCTGCTTCTACATACCAGTTTCCTTTAGGATCAACGCCGGCGGACTTCCAGAGGTCAAGTTCCTTGGTGTGAGTGCCCGACTTGTCGCCCCGGGAAATGAAGGTGGCTCCTTTTGTCGCGAGCAGCTTCAGGGCCTCTGCGGCGGTCTTCGCCTTGGCGATGCCTGCCGGATCGTTTTTCGGGCCGACGATGACGAAGTCGTTGTACATGACGTCTTTGCGGTTCACGCCGAAGCCGTCGGCCACGAACTTGTCTTCCAGCTTGCGGGCATGAACGAAGACCACATCAACATCGCCCGCTTCGCCCAGTTTCAGGGCCTGGCCGGTGCCCACGGCTATCACGTCGACTTTGACATTGTTCTTCTTCTCGAACGGGGGAAGAAGAACTTTGAGCAGTCCCGAGTCCTGGGTGGAGGTTGTGGTGGACATCTTGAGGCGCTCCTCGGCGCCGGCAACGGTAACGAGCATGAGGAGTGCAACGAGGGTTGCCGCGAACGAACGATACATTTTCATGGGCGAGTCTCCTTTGGGTGGATTGCTTCTACTCTACAAACTTCTCCCGCTTGTGAACGGTCGACATTTTCTTGAGACGGGCGATGCCGTGCCGACAGGCGGAAAAAGCGTCCTCGCTGTTAGGGGAGCTTGCGGCCGCAAGAGAGATGATCTCTCCGACGCCCAGACATCCCTCCCGCCTGATCAAAAGGACGTCTTCCAGTTGCCACTGCTGGCGCAGCTCGGCGGAGATTGCCTCCAGTTCCTCGATCGCACCAGCGTCGAACCGGTAGTCGATGCAGGCGGTAGGCGCGCTGTTGCCGGCGTCCTGTTTCACCACGGCGTAGTGAAGGACAATCGAGCCTGAAGTCCCTTTTGAGAGAAGCCCGTAGGCAGATGTGGGATCGATGGGGGTGTCGGTAATGATGACCATGGATGCTTCCTCCCGGGATTGAATAGGGGCGGAAAACACAAAACCCCTTCCTGCTGGAAAGGGTCTCTGGGCGCACGTGGCCCGGAATCTCCTTTCCAGAGGGGAGGCGCTGCCGTTTCCAGCAACACCCGTCGGCCGGCCGCCGTGGGAATGTTCCTGGTAGGCGGATGGGCTCGGAGATAACAAAATATGTAACTGCAAACTCTAAAGGACAAAATCATGCACGGCGTGTGGGCGCATGTCAATGTATACATTTGATTGCCTGTAAGTACTAAGAGCTGTTCCGGGATGGGGACGGATAACGGGGTAGGTAAAAAAGTCTGGACTCGGGGGATGAAAACTTATAGTCTGGAATGAACGTTCATTCTGGTAATGGAAGTGAGGTATCTATGTCGAAGCTGGAAAAACGGGACGAGATCGTCCGCGCGGCTCTCGAACTCATTGCCGAGCACGGATTTCATGGCGCTCCAATGGCGCTCATCGCCGAGCGGGCAGGGGTAGGGGCCGGCACGATCTATCGATATTTCGAGAACAAGGACGTACTGATCAATGAGATGTATCAGGAACTGGAGGAGAAGATCTTTCCGGTCATCACGGAGGGATACGGGGAGTTGAAGGCATTTCGGGAACGCTTTCTCCATCTCGGCACGGCGCTCCTCCGGTACTTCATTCAGAATCCTCTCGATTTTCGCTATCTGGAGCAGTTTCACAACTCTCCCTACGGTGTGGCGACCCGCCGGGAACGCCTCCTGGGGGTGCGGGAGGGGTGCGATGTCTATTTTCATCTGTTTGAAGAGGGGATTGCCCAGCAGGTTCTGAAGGATGTCCCGTTGCCACTCCTCTTTGCCCTGTCCTTCGGTCCGCTTCTGGCCGCTGCGCGGGACCACATCCTCGGATTCATTGAACTGGACGATGCCCTCATAGCCCGCACGATCGAGGCGTGCTGGGATGCGGTGAAAAGGTAGGAGACTCTGTAATCTCCTGTCGTTGATTGGCTAAGAATGAATGTTCATTCTTGATGCGGTGGAGGACGCTGTTCATGGGGCGAATCCGCTGAAAGGGAATGGCGCGTATGACACTGTTTATCGTAGCAACCATGGCGGTCTGGGCCCTGACGGCTATTATCGCTTTTTTGGGGAAAAACAAGTAACTGGCCGTGAGGCCGGCAATTTATGAACAGTATCGAGGTGTGTATGCAACCCATGTACAGAACACGACTGATGACCGTAGTGGGACTTCTTGCGGTCGGGATAATGATGGTCGGTTGCGGCAAGAAGAACGCTGCAACTCCCCCTGCCAGCGGCCCTCCCGAAGTGGGGGTGATCGTTGTCAAGCCTGAGCGCGTTGCCCTGACCACGGAATTGCCGGGCCGGACGTCGCCGCTTCTGATTGCCGAAGTTCGCCCCCAGGTAAGTGGGATCATCCAGAAGCGCCTGTTTGTCGAAGGTTCCGACGTGAAGGCGGGGCAGGTCCTCTACCAGATTGACCCGGCCACGTACCAGGCGGCCTTTGCCAGTGCCAAGGCAGCCCTTGCCCGGGCCGAGGCCAATCTCATTCCGGCACGGCTGAAGGAAGAGCGCTTCCGTGACCTGGTCAAGATCAAAGCCGTGAGCCAGCAGGACTATGACGACGCCAATGCCGCCCTCAAACAGGCCGAAGCCGACGTGGCTTCCGCCAAGGCTGCGGTGGAGACGGCCCGGATCAATCTGGCCTACACGAAGGTGACCGCCCCTATCTCCGGCCGCATCGGCCGCTCGGCCATCACCGACGGGGCACTGGTAACCGCCAATCAGGCCACGGCCCTGGCCACCATCCAACAGCTCAGCCCTATCTATGTGGATGTCACCCAGTCCAGCGCCGAGTTGCTGAAGCTGAAGCAGAATCTGGCCAGCGGCATTATGAAGGACAACGCCGCGGCCCAGGCCAAGGTCAAGCTCCTGCTGGAAGACGGTAGCCCTTATCCGTTGCCGGGAACGCTGAAGTTTTCGGAAGTGACCGTTGACCAGAGCACCGGCTCAATCACCCTGCGGGCGGTTTTCCCCAACCCGAAGCAGACCCTGCTCCCCGGCATGTTCGTGCGCGCCATCGTGGAGGAGGGGGTGAGCGACCAGGCGATGTTGGTTCCGCAGCGGGGTGTGACCCGCAATCCCCAAGGTGAGGCCATGGTCCTGGTGGTGGGGGCCGAGGAGAAGGTGGAGCCGCGGGTAATCAAGGTCGTCCGGACCGTGGGGGAGAACTGGCTGGTGAGCGACGGCCTGAAAGCCGGCGACCGGGTCATTCTGGAGGGAATCCAGAAGGCACGGCCGGGCACGCAGGTTAAAACCGTGCCGTTCGCGGCAAAACCGGAGGCTGCTGCCCCCGCGGCAGCGAACCAAGCGGCGAGTGCCAAAAAATAGGCTGACAGCGTTGCGATCCTAAGGCCCCGCCTCCCTGTCACCACGGGGGAATACGCATTAAGGAGCTTCTTTCATGTCCCGCTTTTTCATAAACAGACCAATTTTTGCCTGGGTCATCTCCATCATGGTCATGCTGGGGGGGCTTTTGGCCATCAAGACCCTGCCGGTCTCCCAGTATCCGCCCATCGCGCCGCCCCAGATCACCATCAACGCCATGTATCCGGGGGCTTCGGCCCAGACGGTGCAGGATACGGTTACCCAGGTCATCGAGCAGAAGCTGAACGGCATCGACAACCTGATCTACATGTCGTCCACCAGCGACTCGGCCGGGGCCGTGGCCATCAACCTGACCTTCAAGGCCGGCACCGATCCCAATATCGCCCAGGTTCAGGTGCAGAACAAGCTGCAGCTGGCCACGCCGCTCCTCCCCCAGATCGTTCAACGGCAGGGGATCCAGGTGGTTAAGTCCACCAAGAACTTCCTGATGATCGTCGGTCTGGTCTCGGAAGACGGTTCGTTGACGCGCGATACCCTGACCGACTACCTGGTCTCCAACGTTCAGGATATCATCAGCCGCACCGAAGGGGTGGGCGAGGTAACGGTCTTCGGTTCCCAGAACGCTATGCGGATCTGGCTGGATCCTGCAAAGCTGAACAATTTTCATCTGACCACCAATGATGTAATTGCAGCGATTCAGGCGCAGAACGCTCAGGTTTCGGCCGGCCAGTTCGGCGGCAGCCCTGCCGTCCACGGGCAGCAGCTGAATGCAACTATCACCGCCCGCACCCTGCTCCAGACGCCGGAGCAGTTTAACAACATCATCCTGCGCACGAACCCCGACGGCTCCACGGTCAAGCTGAAAGACGTAGCCGAGGCCAAGGTCGGTACTGAGAATTACGATATCGAAGCACGCTACAAGGGAAAACCGCTGGGCGGCATGGCGATCAGGCTGGCGGCCGGCGCCAACGCGCTGGATACGGGTGAGCGTGTCAAAGCCAAGATGGAGGAGCTCTCCCGCTACTTCCCCGCCGGCATGAAGGTTGTCTACCCCTACGACACCACCCCCTTTGTGAAGATCTCCATCAAAGAGGTGGTCAAGACCCTGGTCGAGGCCGTCTTCCTGGTCTTCATCATCATGTTCCTGTTCCTGCAGAACATCCGGGCGACTCTTATTCCGACCATCGCCGTGCCGGTTGTTCTCCTGGGGACCATGGGGGTGCTGGCGGCCGCGGGGTTCTCCATCAACACCCTGACCATGTTCGCGCTGGTTATCGTCATCGGCCTGCTTGTCGACGACGCCATCGTCGTGGTGGAGAACGTGGAACGGATCATGTCCGAGGAGGGGCTCTCTCCCCACGACGCCACCATCAAGTCCATGGGGCAGATCACCAGCGCTCTTTGGGGAATCGCCACCGTGCTGTCGGCCGTCTTCCTGCCAATGGCTTTCTTCGGCGGTTCCACCGGCGTTATCTACCGCCAGTTCTCGATCACCATCATTTCGGCCATGATCCTGTCGGTACTGGTGGCCCAGATACTGACGCCGGCCCTCTGCTCCACCCTGCTCAAGCCGGTTGAAAAAGGACATACCCCGGGTGAATGCGGCTGGTTCTGCCAGTTCTTCCGCCACTTCAACAAGGGGTTCGACTGGGCACGGGAGAAATACGAAGGGATTGTCGGCCGCTCCTTCGGCAAGCCGGTCCGGTACCTGGTGGTTTACGGCGGTATCGTGGCGGTAATGGTGTTCTTCTTCCTGCGGCTGCCGACGGCCTTCCTGCCGGACGAGGACCAGGGGTTCATCATCTGTCAGGTCCAGTTGCCCGCCGGAGCCACCAAGGAGCGGACCATCAAGGTCATCGAGGAGCTTGAGCACCATTTCCTCGAGCGGGAGAAAAAGACCGTGGAGGCCATCATTACCGTGGCCGGCTTCAGCTTCGCCGGTCGCGGCCAGAACATGGGCCTCGCCTTCGTCAAGCTGAAGGATTGGGAGCTGCGCCCGACCCCCGACCTCAAGGCGCCGGCCGTTGCCGGCAGGGCCATGGCGGCATTTTCAAAGATCAAAGACGGTATGGCCTTTGCTTTTTCACCGCCGGCGGTGGTGGAGCTGGGGCAGGCCAACGGCTTTGACTTCATGCTGCAGGACCGCAGCGGCCTGGGACATGACAAGCTGATGGAGGCTCGCAACCAGCTGTTGGGCATGGCCATGAAGAATCCGAAGCTGATGGCGGTTCGTCCCAACGGCCAGGATGACTCCCCACAGTTCAAACTTGATATCGATGATGTGCGGGCCGGAGCGCTGGGCGTGTCGCAGACCAGTATCAACGAAGTTCTTTCAACTGCCTGGGGCAGTTCCTACGTGAACGACTTCATCGAGAACGGGCGGGTCAAGAAGGTCTATCTCCAGGCCGACGCAAGGTACCGCATGCTGCCGGAAGATATCGGCAAGTGGTATGTACGCAATAACAACGGGGAGATGGTGCCGTTCTCCGCCTTTGCCACCGCCCACTGGCAATACGGTTCACCACGTCTGGAACGCTATAACGGTATTCCGTCCGTGGAGATCATGGGCCAGGCCGCGCCGGGGGTGAGCACCGGCGAGGCCATGGCCGAAATGGAGAAGATGGCGGCTCAGCTGCCTGCGGGCATCGGCTATGAATGGACCGGTCTTTCCTATGAGGAAAAACAGGCGGGTGCCCAGGCTCCAGCCCTCTATGCCATCTCGCTGCTGGTGGTGTTCCTGGCCGTGGCCGCCCTGTACGAGAGCTGGACGATCCCCTTCGTCAACCTGCTGATGCTTCCCCTCGGCCTGGTGGGCGCGGTGACCGCCGTTACCCTGCGGATGCTTCCCAACGACGTCTATCTCCAGATCGGCCTCCTGACCACCGTGGGCCTTTCCACCAAGAACGCCATCCTGATCATCCAGTTCATCAAGGAGCAGCTGCATCACGGGCACGATCTGGTGGAGGCCACTCTCCTGGCGGTGAAGATCAGGTTGCGGCCGGTCATCATGACCTCGCTGGCGTTTTTCTTCGGCACCCTGCCGCTGGCGCTCACCAAGGGGGCCGGGGCCGCGGCCCAGAACGCCATCGGTACCGCCGTGACCGGCGGCCTCCTCTCGGCCACTTTTATCGACCTGATTTTCATTCCGTTCTTTTTCGTGATGGTGTCGAAACTCTTTGCCAAAAAGCAGACTGCCGTACAGCCGCCCGCTGACACAGCGTCGGAGGTGAATTGAGATGAGTATGTTCGGAATAACACAGAGTAGCAGAGCAACAGAGCAACAATCTGATCCCGCTGCCACCGTTTGTCGTGCAGCCAGCAAGCGATCGCAGAGAGTTTCCGGTTTTGCGCCAAAGCCTTTCTCTGTTGCTCAAGTGCTCTATGTTTCAATTATGACATTGACCCTGGCCGGTTGCACCACCATGGCCCCCAAATACGAGCGGCCCGCCGCTCCGGTGCCAGTCGCGTGGCCCGAAGGCCCCGCCTACAAACAGACGGCGTCCGCAACTGAAAAGCCGGTGGCCGACATCCCCTGGCAGGAGTTTTTCGTGGACGAGAAGCTGCACAAGCTGATCGCTCTGGCTCTGGAGAACAACCGGGACCTGAGGGCCGCGGCTCTCAACATCGAGCGCTCCCGAGCCCAGTACCAGATCCGGCGCTCGGATCTCTTCCCGAAGGTGGACGCCAGCGCCGGCGCAACGTTCACACGGCAGCCAGAAGGCCTGTCGGCCACGGGCCGGGCCGATACCATCGATCAGTACAGTGTCGGACTCGGGGTCAGTTCCTACGAACTGGACCTTTTCGGCCGGGTACGCAGTCTCAAGGACCAGGCACTGGAACAGTACCTGGCCACTGAGCAGGCCCGGCGTAGCGTCCAGATCAGCCTCGTGTCGGAGGTTGCCGTCAACTACCTCACCCTCGCCGCCGACCGCGAGCGGCTGAAACTGGCACAGGAAACCCTGGCGAACCAGCAGGAGTCCTACCAGCTCACCAAGAGCCGCTTCGATGCAGGCGTCTCTTCGGCTCTCGATCTGCATCAGGCCCAGACCAGCGTCGACGCCGCCCGGGTGGACATCGCCCGCTTCACCACCCTGGTGGCCCAGGATGGGAACGCCCTGAGTCTGGTGGTCGGCTCGCCCGTGCCGGCGGAACTCCTTCCGTCGGCACTTTCCGACACCCTTACCGCCCTGAAGGATGTGGCGCCGGGCCTGCCGTCCGACGTGCTGTTGCGGCGCCCCGATATCCTCCAGGCCGAGAACCTTCTGAAGGGAGCCAATGCCAACATCGGTGCCGCCCGGGCCAACTTCTTCCCCCGCATAACTCTGGTGTCCAACGTTGGCTTTGGCAGCGATGATCTGGCCAAGCTCTTCTCCGGCGATTCCTTCACCTGGAGCTTCGCACCCCGGATCACGCTCCCCATCTTCACTGCCGGAGCGAACCAGGCCACGCTGGAGGTGGCGGAAGCGGACCGCAACATCGCCGTTGCCCAGTACGAGAAGGTGATTCAGACCGCCTTCCGTGAGGTGGCCGATGCCCTGGCCCAGCGCGGTACCATCGACGACCAGCTTACGGCCCAGCAGTCCCTCTCCGATGCCACGGCCGAGAGCCATCGGTTGTCCCAGGCCCGCTACGAAAAGGGGGTGGATAACTATCTGCAGGTGCTCGATTCCCAACGGGCCCTGTACAGCGCCCAGCAGAACCTGATCGGTGTCCGCCTCGTCCGGCTTCTCAATCTGGCGACCCTTTACAAGGTGCTGGGCGGTGGGAGCGAGTAGCGGGCGGGGAACCTGAGGGCAATCACGGATACAGAGCGCAACTTCATCGAATGCTTGAAGTAGTCCACGAGGAATTGATCTATGGACCGGAACAATTTTCAATTTAAGGATTCGTCAGCGGCACGCACCTATATCAGTGGAATTGCCTATCAATACGATAACCCTGAACACATGATGGAGTTCCTCCGTGCTTGCGATATTGTGTGCGCTGCATTGGTACGTAATTTGTTATATGAATGCAGATATAGGCGTATACAGAGAGGTTGTTTGAGTGGTGAATCCGGCAGTAACGACGATATTCAGTCAGATTGCGTAGAAATGCGTGATAGCTATGTCATGTCTTACCAGGAATTCACTAAAGCAAAAGATAGGTTGCAGAAGATAGTGGGTAAATTGAAAATTCCCTACTAAGCATGATGCTGTGCGTAGTTGTATTTGATCGGGTAACTCTATCGTGTTGGCTGTTCATATGTTGTACTCTGACAGGCAGGCAAGGGAAATTGTCGCAGAGGTGCTCATATGGGAAGAATTAACGTTCTTATCGTCGACGATGATGTCAATTTTTTATATGTTCTGGGTTTGCTCCTTGAGTCAAAAGATCTGGAGGTCACTTCAGCCTCGCGTGGAGCAGAAGCAGTCGACATCGTGCGGAAAACCACGTTCGACATGGTCATAACCGATTTCAGCATGCCGGGTATGAATGGTCTTGAACTGGCGGCTGCCGTAAAAGAACTGCATCCCGACCTCCCGGTCATGATGGTTACGTGCGAAGTGACATCAGATCTCATTGAAATGGCTACAGATGTCGGCATCTGCCGGGTTTTGGACAAACCGGTCAATGTGGGACGGCTGTTGGCGGACATCCGGCACTTTTCCCGGAGGAAAGGCCGGCATACACCCGCCTGAACAGAGTGCGCATCGCGACCGTGTGCCGGATAGGTTCTCCCGAACAAACACGGGAAAGGGTGGTATCCTTTCCGGTAGTGGTTCTGGCGAGACAGACTTAGCGTATCGAACATCCATCCTCCACGCTAGAGGAGGAAGTGACCGATGACCTGCTTCTCCAGATTCATACCGTTGAAACTGTCTCTTTTGGCGGCAGTGACACTGCTCCTGACGCCCGCGGCCCTTCCCGCATTTCCGCAGCACACGCTTTCAATCGGTTCCGGGAACACCACCGGTTCCTACTATGTCTCGTCCAGTGCCATAGCCAAGATATTCAACCGGCGCAGCGCCGAATACGGCATGCGGCTCGCCACCGTTTCGTCCCAGGGGTCGGTGGCCAATGTGGAAAGCGTCTCGGAGGGGAGAACGGCCTTCGGGATAGCCCAGGACGACGTACTGCGGGATGCGTCGCGGGGCGCCGGCAGATGGGCGGGAAAGAGTCAACCGGGCCTGCGAGCCGTTCTCGGCCTTCCGGTTGAAGCCGTGACAGTCGTCGCCGCAGCGGATGCCGGTATCAGCCGGATGGGAGACCTCAAGGGCAAGCGGGTCAACATCGGTGCCGAGGGATCCTTCGACCATGACTATGCGGTGACCCTGCTCCGTCTCTCCGGCCTCGTTCCCTCAGACGTGGTCATCTCGACCCATCCCGCCTCGCTTGCCTCCGAACTGCTGCAGAAGAACGATATCGACGCCTACATTTATACGGTGTCGCATCCGAACCTTGCCGTCATGGAGGCCAGCACCGGCCCCCGGAAGGTTGTCCTCGTGCCCCTCGACACCTCGCTGATCGAACGGGTGACGGCCGAAAACCCGCTTCTGCTGCCCGCGGTGGTTCCCACCAGTTCCTATCCGGTGCTGGAGCACGCCGGGGTGGTGCCGACCATCGGTATCCGGTCGATACTGTTCACCCGCTCCGACATGGCGGAGGAAACCGTTTATCGCCTGGTGCGGGATATCATGACGAACTTCGATCTTTTCAGGCGCCAGCACCCGTCCCTGCAGGTCCTTTCTCCCCGTGAGGCTGCCGACGCCGCGGTCATTCCCCTCCATCCCGGAGCCGAACGCTTTTTCCGGGAGGCGGGCACCGCCCCCTGAGCCGCGGGCGGTGCGCCCACAAACCGTTTTCCGGAGGACACCATGAAGCGGTTCATCGTCCTGTTTTTCCTGGCGGCGTGTTTCCCCCTGGCTCCGAACGCGGCGGCCGCGCCTCAGTCATATTTTTATCCCTTCGTAAATCCCTATGAGGCAACCGTCATGGAGTTGCCGAGAAATTTCGAGGTCAGGCTTCCCGAGAAGGTCCCGTCCCGGGAGTTCACCCTGAAGGTGTTTCCCGCCCGCGAGATCCCGCCGGCCTTCTGGTACGAAGATGGTCTCGTCTGCACCCTGGCCTACCAGAACCATCGGGCACCCCTGGTCTTCATCATTGCCGGAACCGGGGCCAGCCACAACACCCCACGCATGGTAAAGCTCCGGAGCGCCCTGTACCAGGGTGGGTTCCACGTCATCTCCCTGACGTCGCCAACCCATATGGATTTCGTGGTGAACGCCTCGTCGGGGCTCCCGGGGGATCCCCTCGACGACGCGCGGGATCTCTACCGGGTCATGGAGATGGCCTATGACGCGGTGCGGGATACCATAGACGTTTCGGGCTTCGATCTTGCCGGCTACAGCCTTGGCGCGTTCAACGCGGCGTTTGTCGCCCGGCTCGACGAAGAGGAGAAACGATTCAATTTCAGCAAGGTTCTTCTCATCAACCCTCCGGTCAGCCTGTATGAGTCAGTGGCGGCCCTGGATCAACTGCTGGTGGAGAACGTCCCGCAGGGGATGGAGCAGTTCGACGCCTGGTTCCGCAGCGTTTTTGCCGAATTTTCCCACGTCAGCAGGGAGGTGGGGCCGGGAAGTCTCAGCGGGGATTTCATCTACAGCGCCTATAAGCGGTTTCCTCCCAATGAGGAGAATCTTGCCGCACTCATCGGCCTTTCTTTCCGCATGAGTGCGGCCAACATGATTTTCACCGCCGACGTCATGAACGGTGGCGGCTATATCGTCCCCAGAAATGCGAGGCTCACCGCCACCTCGTCCCTCACCCGCTACGCCACGGTCTCGTTGCACACGCGCTTCACCGACTATTTCGACGAATGGTTCTTTCCCAACCGCCGGCACCGCGAACCGTCCCTGACCCGTCAGGCTCTGCTGGCGCGCATGAGCCTCCGTTCCCAGGAGGCCTACCTGCGGAACGCGGACAAAGTCGGGCTGATCCATAACGAGGACGATATCATTCTCGCTCCGGGAGATATCGACTACCTCCAGGGAGTCTTTGGCGGACGAGCCCGGTTGTTCCCCACCGGTGGCCACATGGGAAACATGTTCCACCCCGACGTGGTCTCATTCATGATCGATTTTCTGGCCGGGAAGGAGAGGTGAGCCATGGGCACCGTCCTTGCGAGAATCAAGCTCCTGTTGGTGATCCTTGCGGCCCTTCTGCCGGCGGCGGGATGCAGTAGCCTTCCCCAGGCGGTTCCCGCCGGCGCCTTGCCCCTGCGCACCTACGAGGATGTGGTCAAGGAGGGGATGTCACCGATGTTTGAAGTGGACGACTCCCTGGAAGGTTTCAACCGGGGAGTATACCGGTTCAACTACTATTTCGACGAGTTCCTGTTCCGTCCCGTTGTCCGCACCTACGAAACCATCATGCCCGATTACGCCGAAGAACGGGTTTCCAGTGCCATCGACAACATCGGCGAAGTGGGCAACCTCGCCAATAACCTCCTGCAGCTCAAGTTCAAGGCCGCCGGTATCACCGTGAGCCGCTTCGTCATCAACTCCACTGTCGGCGTTGCCGGGCTCTGGGATCCGGCCGGCGCCTGGGGCCTCAGGCGCCAGCCGGAGGATTTCGGCCAAACCCTCGGCCGCTACGGGGTAGGGAACGGCTCATATCTCGTCCTTCCGGTCCTGGGGCCATCCAATGTCCGGGACACAACCGGCCTTGCCGTGGACTCGGCAGCCTTCACTCTGGCCGGTCCCGCTGCCTGGGTCGACAATGCCGCCATTACCGCGGCCTACACCGGCACCTCCGCCGTGGACAGGCGGCACCGGATACCGTTCCGCTATCGCCAGACCGGTTCGCCGTTCGAGTACGAATTGCTCCGGATGCTGTACACCATGAAGCGGGAGGACGACGTGGCCAACTGACGGAGCTGGGGGAGGCCGTCACCCGTGCCGGCCTGAGCCGGCGGATTGCCGCGGGAATCGGAACCGTGGGTGATGCGTGGGGACGTGGCAGCGGCGATTGGAGATGCCCGGTACTACCTGAAGACGCGAAAGGAGATGTCGTGAAACCAGCCAGGATAGCCCTCTATGTGCTTATCGCGCTGCTCGCCATGATGGCGGCCCTGTATGTGTTAACCAGAGAGCCGCACCCGGATTGGCCCATCAACCTGATCCACCTTCTGTTCAAGCACTGAGCCGTCTGCGTTCCGGGAGCAGAGAACGGGGGAGCCATGACCGGTCAATGGAGAAGATTGCTGATTCGGATCGCCGTGGTGCTGGCGCTGGCGGCCCTGGGTTTTGCCGCGTGGCAGAAATTCGGCGGGAGCAACAGGGACAAGGGGCTGGTCGGCGGCAACGGCCGCATCGAGGCGGTGGAGATAGATGTGGCCGCCAAGGCTGCCGGCCGGGTCAGGGAGATACTGGTGCGCGAGGGGGATTTCGTCACCGCCGGCCAGGTGGTGGCGGTTATGGACACGGAAGTCCTTGAAGCCCAGCTCCGCGAGGCCGAGGCATATTATCGCCAGACGCAGACCGCCATCGCCACGGAGCGCAGCCAACTGGCCCAGAGGGAAAGCGAGAAGGCGGCGACTGTGGCGGTGGTCGGGCAGCGGGAGGCCGAGCTCGTCAATGCCCGCAAACGGTGGGAACGTTCCGCTGAGCTTGCAGCAAAAGGAGCCATGTCCCAGCAGGAAACCGATGATGACTATACGGGATTCCAAAGCGCCGCAGCCGCCGTAAGTTCGGCCCGGGCCCAGGTTGCCGCCGCCGAGGCTGCCATTGCAACGGCCCGCACCCGGGTGGTGGGGGCGGGGTCCATGGTCGACGCCGCCCGGGCCACCATTGAGCGGATCCAGGCGGATATCAGGGACAGCGCCCTCAAGGCCCCCCGTGATGGCCGGGTCCAGTACAAGGTCGCCCAGGTGGGCGAGGTGGTCGGCGCCGGCGGACGGGTTCTCAGTCTTGTCGATCTGAGCGACGTTTACATGACGTTTTTCCTGCCCACTGCTGCGGCAGGCAAGGTTGCGCTCGGAACCGAGGTGCGGCTGGTACTGGATGCCGCTCCCCGGTACGTGATTCCCGCCAGGGTGTCGTTTGTTTCCGACGTGGCCCAGTTCACCCCCAAGACCGTGGAAACGGCCAGTGAACGGGAGAAGCTGATGTTCCGCGTCCGGGCCCAGATCCCCGTGGAGCTCCTCAAAAAGCACATCACCCGGGTTAAGACCGGCCTCCCCGGCATGGCCTACGTGCGGCTCGACACCGCTACCCCGTGGCCGGAACGCCTGACAACGGGACTCGTACAATGAACGCGCGGGAACCGGCAGCCGCCGAGCAGCCCCCCGTGGTCCGGCTGAAGGGGGTCGGTCTCCGTTACGGCAAGACCCCGGCGCTTGAGAATATCTCCCTTGATCTCCCCGCCGGCTGCATGGTCGGATTCATCGGCCCCGACGGGGTGGGTAAATCGAGCCTCTTCTCGCTCATCGCCGGTTCCCGGGCGGTCCAGTCCGGTGCCGTGGAGGTGCTCGGGGGGAGCATGGCCGACCGTGGCCACCGGCGCACAGTCTGCCCCCGGGTGGCCTTCATGCCCCAGGGGCTCGGCAGGAATCTCTATCCCACCCTGTCGGTCTTCGAGAATGCCGATTTCTTCGCCCGCCTTTTCGGCCACGGCCGCCGGGAGCGGGAGCGCCGCATCCTTGAGCTGTTGCGGGCAACGGGCCTTGAGCCTTTTTCCGATCGGCCGGCGGGCAAACTGTCCGGCGGCATGAAGCAGAAGCTGGGTCTGTGCTGCGCCCTGATTCACGACCCTGATCTTCTGGTCCTGGACGAGCCCACCACCGGCGTCGACCCCCTGTCGCGCCGCCAATTCTGGGAGCTCATCGACCGCATCCGCGCCAAACGGCCAGGGATGAGCGTGCTGGTGGCCACCGCCTACATGGAAGAAGCGGCACGTTTCGACTGGCTGGTGGCCATGAACGGGGGGCGAGTCCTGGCCACGGGCTCTCCGGCCGAACTTCTGGCCCAAACCGGCACTGCCGCCCTGGAAGAGGCGTTCATCGCCCTTCTTCCCCCATCCCAGCGGGAAGGTCATCGGCCGGTAGAGGTTTTTCCCCGGGAAACCGACGTTTCCGCCGAGGCAGCCATCGAGGCCCATGGCCTTACCATGCGCTTTGGCGAGTTCACGGCCGTCGACCACGTGAGCTTCCGCATCGGGCGGGGGGAGATCTTCGGCTTCCTGGGCTCCAACGGCTGCGGCAAAACGACCACCATGAAGATGCTGACCGGCCTCCTGCCGGCCAGCGAAGGGGAGGCGTGGCTCTTCGGCCGTCCCGTGGACTCCCAGGACATCGATACCCGCCGCCGGGTCGGCTACATGACCCAGTCTTTCTCCCTTTACGGCGAACTGACGGTGCGGCAGAACCTGGTGCTCCACGCCCGTCTCTTCAGGCTGCCGGAAAAGGGGATCCCGGCCCGGGTGAAGGAGATGGCGGAGCGATTCGGTTTGGTGGAGGTGATGGAGAGCCTCCCCGATGCCCTGCCCCTGGGGCAGCGCCAGCGGCTTTCCCTGGCGGTGGCCATGATCCACGGCCCGGAGATGCTGATTCTGGACGAGCCCACCTCGGGGGTCGATCCGGTGGCCCGCGATGCGTTCTGGCATATCATGCTCGACCTGGCGCGCCGGGACGGGGTCACCATCTTCATCTCAACCCACTTCATGAACGAGGCCGAGCGTTGCGACCGCATCTCGTTGATGCACGCGGGGCGGGTGCTGGTGAGCGACACCCCGGCTGCCCTGATCGAAAGACGGGGGGCAGCGAGCCTGGAAGAGGCCTTCATCGGCTACCTTGAGGAGGCGGCCACGGACTCCGATGCCATGGCGCCGCCTCTGCAAGAGCACGCCCTTTCCCCTCAACCGCGCGCTCCCTCTGACCTCGGTCCGGCCAGGGAGGGAGGACCC
Organism: Geobacter sulfurreducens PCA; assembly: GCF_000007985.2. Classification (NCBI taxonomy): domain Bacteria; kingdom Pseudomonadati; phylum Thermodesulfobacteriota; class Desulfuromonadia; order Geobacterales; family Geobacteraceae; genus Geobacter; species Geobacter sulfurreducens. Next base: position 2,965,124 of record NC_002939.5, on the reverse strand, counting down.
GAAGGGGGCGGCTTCTTCAGCCTGCGCCGCCTGTTCAGCTACACCCGGCGCGAGGCATTGGAACTGCGCCGGGATCCGATCCGCCTGACCCTGGCGCTCCTGGGGAGCGTTATCCTCATGCTCGTCATAGGATATGGCATCAACCTGGACGTGGAGAATCTTTCCTTCGCGGTCCTCGACCGGGACCAGACCACCCTCAGCCGCGATTACGCCCTTAACCTCGCCGGTTCACGCTACTTCAACGAACGTCCTCCCATCATCGACTATGGCGACCTGGACCGGCGCATGCGGGCCGGCGAGATCAGCCTGGCCATCGAGATCCCCCCCGGCTTCGGCCGAGACCTGCGCAGGGGGGCTCCGGTGACGGTGGGGGCCTGGATCGACGGCGCCATGCCCACCCGTGCCGAGACGGTGCGCGGCTACGTGCAGGGGATGCATGCGCAGTGGCTGTCGGTCCTGGCCCGGGAGCATGCCACGGCTCTCTCCGGGGCCGGGGCTGCCACCATTGAAACGCGCTTCCGCTACAACCCCGACGTGAAAAGCCTGCCGGCCATGGTGCCGGCGGTCATTCCGCTGCTGCTCATGATGATTCCGGCCATGCTGACCGCTCTGTCCGTGGTGCGGGAAAAGGAGCTGGGCTCCATCGTCAATCTCTACGTCACTCCGGTCACCCGGCTGGAATTCCTCCTCGGCAAGCAGGGTCCATACGTGGCACTGGCCATGCTCAACTTTCTCCTCCTCACCGCCCTGGCCGTCTTCGTGTTCCAGGTTCCCCTGAAGGGGAGCTTCCCAACCCTTGCCACGGCCGCGTTCCTCTACGTAACCGCTGCCACCGCGCTGGGACTGGTGATCTCCACCTTCATGCGGAGCCAGATAGCGGCCCTCTTCGGAACGGCGCTCCTGACCCTCCTGCCTGCGGTCCAGTTTTCCGGCATGATCGACCCGGTTTCCTCCCTCGAAGGGGCAGGGGCCATGATCGGCAGGGCGTACCCCACCACCCATTTCCTGACCATCGCCCGGGGCACCTTTTCAAAAGGGCTCGATTTCCATGACCTCTACTCCTCATTCCTTTCCCTGGCACTGGCTGTCCCCATCCTGACCGGCCTCGGGGGAGCATTGCTCAGGAAACAGGAGCACTGACCATGCGGCCTGCAAACATTCTCCATCTCGGCATCAAAGAGCTCCGCAGCCTGCTGCGGGATCCCATCATGCTCGTCCTGATCGTCTATGCCTTCACCCTCGCCATCTACTCCGGCGCCACGGCCATGCCCGAAACCCTCCACAACGCTCCCATCGCCATTGTGGACGAGGACCACTCCCAACTCTCGCGGCGCATCGTCGATGCGTTCTATCCCCCCCAGTTCGTCCCGCCTGTCCTTATTGGCCGAGCCGAGATGGACGCCCGGATGGATGCCGGTATTGATACCTTTGCCATTGATATTCCCCCGGATTTTCAGCGCGACGTGCTGGCCGGCCGCTCCCCCGCTATCCAGCTCAACGTGGATGCCACCCGCATGAGCCAGGCCTTTGCCGGCAGCGGCCACATTCAGACCATTGTCAACGGCGAGATCGCGAGTTTCCTCCAAAGATACCGCTCGAACCATGCCCCTCCGGTGGATCTGGCACTGCGGGCGCGGTTCAACCCGGAGTTGAACAAATCGTGGTTCGGGGGGGTCATGAAGGTCATCGACAACGTGACCATGCTTTCGATTATTCTCACCGGGGCGGCGCTCCTCCGCGAGCGGGAGCACGGCACGGTCGAGCACCTCCTGGCCATGCCGGTAACTCCCTTCGAGATCATGACGGGCAAGGTGTGGGCCATGGCCCTGGTGGTACTCGCCGCCACGGCCTGTTCACTCCTGTTCGTGGTCCAGGGGCTTCTGAAGGTTCCTGTCGAGGGCTCCATCCTCCTGTTCCTGGCCGGTACGGCTCTGCACCTGTTCGCTACCACTTCCCTGGGGATTTTCCTCGGCACCCTGGCCCGCTCCATGCCCCAGTTCGGGCTCCTGGTGATGCTGATCCTGCTGCCGCTGCAGATCCTTTCGGGTGGGACGACCCCCCGGGAGAGCATGCCCGGCTTTGTTCAGGCCGTGATGCTGGCAGCCCCCAATACTCATTTCGTCATGCTTGCCCAGGCAATCCTCTACCGGGGTGCCGGGATTTCCGTGGTCTGGCCCCAGTTCGTCTCCCTTGCCCTGATTGGCGCGGTGCTGTTTGCCGTGTCTCTGGCTCGCTTCCGCAAGACGATCGGGACGATGGCGTAAGCCTGCCCGGCGCGCCACGCCGCACGATATGATGTACCATCGAATCATATGTGATGCCGATCCCGGGTGGCGTCCTGGGGAAGGCAACCGGCACATCCACGGATCCCGCCTTGAACGCCGCTACCAGGATGGCCCGTGCGGCAGAGCCGGCGACCCTCCGCACGGGCAGGGCCGTGGCTGCGGCGGCCCTTTCCGCGCCTCTGCTACGGAGTTGTTTCCATGGCGGCGTTTATGTGGCACTCTACCCGATGCCTGACGAGGCACGGATTACTGGCCATCTGCGGACCATTGGCCGCCGTGCCCGGCAAACCCGTTCCCTGGAGTCGTTCTGATGAAAATAGCCATTGTCGGCGCCGGAGCCCTGGGGCTCTACTACGGCGCGCTGCTGCAGCGGGCGGGGGAGGACGTGCATTTTCTTCTGCGCCGCGATTTCGAGGCAATCGTTCGCAACGGCCTCAAGGTATTCTCCACTGACGGTGACTTTGTCCTCCCCCACGTGAAAGGATACCGGACCCCTGATGAGATCGGTGCCGCAGATCTGGTTCTGGTGGGGCTGAAGACCTTTGCCAACGATCGGTATGAGGAGTTGATCCGTCCGCTGGTGGGGGCTGAGACCCGGATCCTGACCCTTCAGAACGGGTTGGGGAACGAGGAGGCACTGGCCGCCCTGTTCGGCCCTGAGCGGGTCATCGGCGGGGTGGCCTTTCTCTGTTCCAACCGGGGTGAGCCGGGAGAGGTGCACCACCTTGGTGCGGGCCGGATCACCCTGGGCGAATTTCTTCCCCGCGACCGGGAATGGACCGAGGCGCTGGCCGCCCTGTTCGTGCGGGCAGGAGTGGAGTGCCGTGCAACCGGCGACCTGAAGCGGGCCCGCTGGGAGAAGCTGGTCTGGAACATTCCGTTCAACGGCCTGTGCGCCCTGCTGCAGCAGCCGGTCAACCTGCTCCTGGCGCGGGATGCGAGCCGCACGCTGGTGCGGGAGATCATGCATGAGGTGATTGCCGCGGCCAATGCCCAGGGGTTGACCGTGCCCATAGCCCCGGCATACGCGGACAGCATGCTGGAATTCACCGACAGGATGGGCGAATACAAACCCTCCATGCAGATCGACCGGGAAGAGGGGAGGCCCCTGGAGATCTGGGCCATCTTCCGGACGCCCCTTGCCTACGGCAGCCAACGGGGTATCGCCATGCCCCGGGTGGAGATGCTGGCAACGCTGCTGGAGCAGTCTGCCGGCTAGTTTTTCCTGGAGCGCTGCCGTCTCTATGGTATCCTTGGAAAGCGTGAATTCTATGTCGAGCCGGGGAGGAAACCATGGAACGACGCACGTTTCTGAAGCTCGTGGGGCTGTCGTCCCTCTTTGCCGAAGGGGCATTCCGGCGGCTGTTCGCGGCACCGCAGCCGACAGTGGCGGTGGCGCGGGGAAAGGACTATGCCCGCACGACCCGGAGCGCCCTCGCGCTTCTGGGCGGTATGAAGCGGTTCGTGAAACCGGGGGATGTGGTGGTCCTGAAGCCCAACATGGGGTGGGACCGGACCCCTGCCCAGGCAGCCAATACCCACCCGCTGGTGGTGCGCGCCCTGGCCGAGGAGGCCCTGGCCGCCGGAGCGAAGCGGGTCAAGGTTTTTGACCGGACCTGCAACGACGAGCGCCGCTGCTATGTGCAGAGCGGCATCAGCGACGCCCTTAAGGGGATGAAGGGGGTGGAGCTGAAATTCATCGAGAACGAGCGGTTCCGGCGGGTCCCCATCAAGGGTGCGGTGCTCCCGGCGTGGGAGCTCTACGACGAAGCGCTCTCGGCCGACGTCTTCATCAACGTGCCGGTGGCCAAGCATCACGGCCTGTCCCGCCTGACCCTGGGGCTCAAGAACGTGATGGGTGTCATGGGGGGAAATCGGGGGAGCATCCATCGCCATCTGGATGATGCCCTGGCCGACATCAACAGCGTGCTCAAGAGCCATCTGACGGTCATCGACGCCACCCGCATCCTGACCGATCATGGACCCCAGGGGGGAAGCCCGGCCGACGTGAAGGTGATGGATACGGTCATCGCCTCCACGGACATCGTGGCTGCCGATGCCTACGCCACCACCCTGTTCGGGCTCAAGCCCGAGGATATTCCGGTCACCGTGGCGGCCCACAAGCGGGGCCTCGGCGAGATGAACCTGAAGCGGGTCCGCATCGTCACGGCCTGAGACATGGGACTCCCATGAAACGGATTACCTCGGCGCGGATCAGCCAGCTCCTGTTTCTGGTCCTCTTTCTTGTCCTCTTCATTAACACCGAGTACCGGGGCAGGGACGAGATCAATGGGGCGGTTAACGCCTTCTTCCGAGCTGACCCGCTGGTGGCGGCAGCGTATCTCCTGGCGGCAAAGGCATTCACCTGGCTGCTGCTCCCGGCGGTGCTGCTCCTGGTTGCCACGGCGCTCCTGGGGCGCTTTTTCTGCGGCTGGATCTGTCCCCTCGGCACTATTCTCGACCTCCTCGGCGGCCGGTTCCGCCGGCGGGGCGCACCCTCCCTGTTCACGGGAAATGCCAAGTACTGGGTGCTTCTTCCTCTGCTCGGCGCAGCCCTGGCCGGCATCAACCTGGCCGGATTGCTGGACCCTCTGGCCATCCTCGTACGGGGTCTCGCATTCTCCCTCCATCCCCTCTTGGGCGACACGACCCGTGGCGCCTGGGTCGGGCTCTACCGGGTGCTGGGGGAGGGGCGAGACCTGCTGGCTCCGGGCTATGCCCTGATCCGCGACCATGTCCTGCCATTCCGGGAGACGGCCTATCCCCTGGCCTTCCTCTCCGCCCTCATCCTGGCGGGGGTGATCGGGCTGGAAGGATGCGAGTCCCGCTGCTGGTGCCGCCGTCTCTGTCCCCTGGGCACGCTTCTGGGGCTTGCCGCCCGCTTTTCGCCGTTCAATCGCCGTCCTGAAAAACTCTGTGCCGACTGCCGCGCCTGCAGCGGACTCTGTCCCACCTCTTTCGACCGGGAGATTCTTCAGAAGGAAGAGTGCATCTTCTGCATGGAGTGTGCGGTGCGGTGCCCCTCGGCGCGGGTCCGCTTCCTGCCCGGTTCGCCCCTGGCCGGGGAGGGGCCGCTTCTGCCCCAGCGCCGGGTTCTGCTGGGTGGCGTTATCGGCGGGCTCCTGGCGGCCAGGTTTTTCCGTTTCCGCGATCCCGCGGCACAGGCGCGTGTGCTCCGTCCGCCGGGGGTGCGGGACGAGGGGGCATTCCTCGCCGCGTGCGTCCGGTGCGGGGAGTGCATGAAGGTCTGCCTGCGGAGCGCCCTCTATCCGGCGGTGCTGCAGTCAGGGGTGGAGGGGCTCTACACACCGGTGCTGATCCCCCGGCTCGGCTACTGCGAATACAACTGCACCCTCTGCGGGCAGGTCTGCCCCACCGGAGCCATCCCGAACCTGCCGGTGCCGGCCAAGAAGCGGGAGGTCATCGGCAAGGCCGTGTTCGACCGCAACCACTGCCTCCCCTTTGCCAAGAAGATCAACTGCATCGTGTGCGAAGAGCACTGTCCCATCCCCGCCAAGGCGATCCGCTCGCGCCGGGTTCTGGACACGGACGACCAGGGGCGGCAGGTGGAACTGCTGGTCCCCTACGTGGTGGATGAGCTGTGCAATGGCTGCGGGATCTGCGAGAACGTCTGTCCGGTGGAGGGGAAGGCCGGAATTGAGGTCTTTGCGGTGAAAGACCGGACGCCGCTCAGGGAGTTTCAAGGCCCGGTTCCGGTTGAGAAGGGCGGCGATCCCTATGGTTAGCGGCCTGGATGCTACCTGCGTGCCCGGATTCGCGCCCGCACCAACACGGCCACTACGATGAGGTTCACGAGGAAGGTGCCGATTTTGACGGCAGAGATGGAGACAACGAGTTCATAGACTTCGAGGGGTAGGTAGATGCCGCCCGAAACGATGCCGAGCCATTCGGCCCAGGGGCGGGCCCGCCAGAGCCCCCAGGCCTCGGTGAAGCGCAGTCCGGCATAGCCGAAAGCACCCAGCGCCAGCAGCCTCAGCCGCCCGTCGCTGGCCGCGTTCGCCGCTTCCAGGAAGATGCGCGGAATCCGGCTTGCCGGGTTCAGGTGGAAATGGGAGACGATCTCCTCGGCCAGAGCCTGGACGTCATGGTGGATCAGGGCGAGCAGGCCCAGGCCAGCGGCAATCACAAGGGCTCCCTTGGCCCCTTCGAAGAGGGCGACGGTGCGGACGCCGGCAATGTCGCGGCTGTTCGGTTCCATGGCAGGGACTCCCCGGCCGGGTCTAGCGCCGGAACACCAGCGCCGCGCCGATCAGCAGAAGCACCACGCCGATGCCCCGCTTCAGGTCGAAGGGGGCTCCCTGGTAGCCGAAGAGCCGGTAGTGGTCCAGCAGCAGGCCGGTGGCCAACTGGGCGGCGATGGTGGCCGCCATGGCCGCGGCGGTGCCAATGCGGGGGACAGCGAAGATGACCAGGGTGACGTAGAAGGCGCCGCACAGCCCACCGGTCAACTCCCACCAGTTCGCCGCGGCGACGCCGCGCAGGCTCCCCCTTCCCACCAGGATGCTCACGATCAGGAGCGCCAGGGCCCCCACCGCGAAGGAAACGGTGGAACTCTCGATCACGCCCGTCTTCTGGGCCAGCCGGGCGTTGATGGACGGCTGGACGGCGATGAACACGCCGCCGCACATCATGAGGAGAAAGAGGACGAGGTTCGACATGAAAGCCTCCGGGGCGCTGATGGGTGCGGAGGCATTGTACGTTCACGGGGCGGGGATGGCAAGGAAAGAGACGTAAAAAGGGGAAGCTTCGGGCTTCCCCTTTGTGCTGCGGTGGTGACGCCGGGTGGTCATTCCACGGTGATCTGCCGGACGGTGCTTTCGGTTTTCGGGATGCGGACATCCAGTATTCCGTCTCTGAAACTGGCCTTGATGTGTTCGGTATCGAGACCATCAGGCAGTCTCAGCGTCCGCGTGAAGGAGCCGTGATGCCGTTCGAGCCGCAGGTAGTTGCTCCGCTCGACCGTTTCCCCGGACCTCTTTTCGCCCGAAATGATCAGGTTGCCATCCACTATCCGTAGGTTCAGATCATCCCGGGAAATACCCGGCAGTTCGGCTTTCACCACCAGGTGCTCCCCTTCTTCGAACATGTCTACGGCGGGCATCAGTTCGCCGGTATTCCCCAGGTCGTTGATCAGGTTGCGGAAGGGAACCCAGTTCATGCCGAAGAAGGGGCGGTTCAGAGATTCCTCGAACCACCGCTCCATTTCGCGGAACGGGTTCGTTACAGTTGACGACATGGGCATGCTCTCGCGGGGAGTCGCCATCGACATGCTTCTGTCCGTTGAGGAGCCGCTTCTGGTCGATCTTTTCACCGTATGCATTCTATCCGTATCACTTCTGTGAACGGTCTTGAGTTCAGTTTGACGTCTCATGACTCGACACCCCTTTCGTAGTGATCAGTCCTTTTGCTTCTATTGTATTTTATTGAAAATGGATGTCAATAATAAAATGTGAGCAGGGTACGGTGGCTCGGTGTCATGTGCTCAAAATAGAGGACAGAACCGCCGCATTCGTGTACTATGCGGCATTTGCGGCCGGCCCCCCGGTATGTGGCGGCCGGGAAAGGAACAGGAACGCATGGCGCTCGAATCGTTGCACACTACCCGGCAGGACCGCGTCAGCCACTCTCTCGTTGGCCCCCGCTTGGCCGGGGCGGCCTTTGTGGCGGCATCGGCCGTGGGGTTCGGCGCCCTGGGCATCTTCGGCAAGGTGGCGTTTGCCTCGGGCGCCTCCACCGCCGTGGTTCTCTTTTTGCGGTTCCTGGTGGCGGGGGTGCTCATGGCTGCCCTGATGCCCGTCCTGCGCCTGTCCTGGCCCCGGGGCCGCGATTTATGGATACTGGTCGGCATGGGCGCCATCGGCTACGTGGGCCAGGCTTTTTGCTATTTCACGTCCCTGCGCTATGCGTCCGCCGGCCTTACGGCGCTCCTGCTCTATCTCTACCCGGCCCTGGTCACCCTGGCCTCGGCAGCTCTGGGCCGTCAGCGGCTGACGCCCCTCAAGGTAGCGGCCGTTGCGGCCTCTCTCATTGGCATCCTGCTGACCGTGGCCGACGGTCTGACCGGCAGCCTGTCCGGAATAGCGTTCGGCGCCGGCGCGGCAGTCATCTATACGGGCTACATCCTCGTGGGGGAGCAGGTGTCTCGCCGCACCGGCGCCATTCCGGCGGCAACCGTCATCATGCTTGCGGCGGCCACGGTCTATGGCTGCGCCGTGATCTGGCAGGGGCCTCACTGGCCCACGGGGCTGGCCGGCTGGGGAGCCGTAGTCGGAATAGCCCTTTTTTCCACCGTGGTGGCCATGGTCGGCTTCTTCGCCGGCATGCAACGCCTGGGGGCCGCCGACGCGGCGACCCTCTCAACGCTTGAGCCGGTGGTGACCCTGGTCCTGGCGGCGCTGATCCTGGGCGAATCTCTGGGGGGCGTGCAACTGGCGGGTGCCGCCCTGGTGCTGGGCGCCGTGGTGGCCCTGGCCCGGGCGAAGTGATGCGGCACAGAGGTATGGCGGCAGACGGGAACAACAGGGAGGCATGGCATGGGCGGTAGCGGCATGGCACAAGCGGGCAGGGGAGGGGCGTGGTTCATCCTGGCGGCGGCGATCCTGTGGGGGACCACGGGCACATCCCAGGCCCTCGCTCCCGTGGGGGCCAATCCCATGACCATCGGCGCCCTCCGGCTGGCGGTGGGGGGGCTGGCACTCCTGCTCCTGGCCGTGGCCCGGGGCGGGTTCACGAAGGGCATGCGCTGGCCCCTCATCCCCACGCTCTGCGCGGGAGGCTGCATCGCCTCCTACCAGCTGACCTTTTTCGCGGCGGTCAAGACGACAGGGGTGGCAGTGGGGACCATGGTGGGCATCGGCAGTTCGCCGGTCATGGCCGGGATTCTGGCATTCCTGGTGCTCGGCGAGCGGCCTGGGCGGCGCTGGGCCGGTGCCACTGCGCTTGCCGTGGCCGGTTGTTCCCTGCTCCTGGCCACCGGTGGCGAAGTGAGCGTCAATCCGCTGGGCATCGCCCTGGCCCTGGGCGCGGGGCTCTCCTATGCGGCCTATACCCTGGCAATCAAAACGCTTCTGGCCGGCCGCTCCCCGGATGCGGTCATTGCTGTGGCTTTCTGTCTCGGGGCCTTGTTACTGGCGCCGCTCCTGGTGGGCGCCGACCTCTCCTGGATCCCTTCGGTGCGCGGTGCCGTGGTGGTCCTTCACCTGGGGCTCATTGCCACGGCCCTTTCCTACCGCCTCTTCGCCCGGGGGCTTCAAACGGTGCCGGTGGCAAGCGCCGTGACTCTCTCCCTGGCCGAGCCGCTCACCGCCACCATTCTCGGCGTAACGGTGGTAGGCGAACGCCTTACCCTCACCTCACTCGGCGGCATCCTGCTCATTTTCGGCGGCCTCGCGCTGCTGGCCGTAGGCCCCCGGAACCGGTCCGGCCGCCCGTAAAAACAATATTCCCTCCTTGTCACCATTGAAAAGTGTGGCAGACTTTCATCAATCAAATAAGGGCATTATCCTATGCCCGCTGGTGACAAGGAGGCCGCCATGCCCACGCGAGAAATCCAGGGACGGATTTTCGACGCCCGCCCCGACCGTGTCGATTACCGTGACCGCCGCTACGATCCGCCACTGGTAAGTCTTCCCCCCCAGTACCCCGATCCGTCGTTCATCACCACCTTTCTGGCCGACTATACCAAGGTCCACAAACTGGTCCTCGACCAGGGGACCGAAGGGGCCTGCACCGGCTTCGGCTTGGCCGCGGTCATCAACTACCTCAACTGGCGCAAACATCTGGAGGAGGTGAAACAGCGCGGCCGCAAGGGGGGAAAGGTTCCCCGGGTGAGTCCCCGGATGCTCTACCACATGGCCCGTATCTATGATGAGTGGCCCGGTGAGGATTACGAAGGCTCCAGCTGCCGCGGGGCCATGAAAGGGTGGCACCGCCACGGCATCTGCACCGACCTGCTCTGGCCCTACAAGCAGAAGTTCGTCCCCCCAAAGGAGGGGTGGCAGCAGGACGCGGCCCAGCGGCCTCTGGGAGCGTATTACCGGGTCGACAAGGATTCGGTGTCAGATCTGCAGGCGGCCATCAACGAAGTGGGGGCCGTCTATGTCTCGGCGGCGGTCCACAAGGGGTGGTTCCTGGATGCTTCGACAACCCTGCCGGTGATCCGGATGCAACCCGGTGAGACCGGGGGCCACGCCTTCGCCCTGGTGGGCTACACCCCGGAGGGGTTCATCGTGCAGAATTCCTGGGGAGACGATTGGGGATACCTGGGGTTCGCCATCATGACCTACGAGGACTGGATCCAGCATGGCTCCGACGCCTGGGTGGCGGTCCTGGGCGCCCCCATGCTCGTGAGCGGCGAGGGGCGCACCATGAGCAGCATGACCCTCCAGGAAGTGGCCAACGGCAAGGCTGCGTGGTACTGGAGTTCGGGCAGCACCTCCAAGCCCTTCACCTATGTGAATCCGGCCGTGGAGCCCCTGAGTGAATCCCGGGCCTATGAGCACACCGTTGTGCTCGGCAATGACGGCTGCCCCATCAACCGGTTCCTCGACGTGTCCGATGCCGCCGGCGCCGTGAAAGAGGCCACCTACCGCCTGCCGCTGGCCTGGCTGTCGGGCAGGAGCGCACCAAAGCTCGCCATTTACGCCCACGGGGGGCTCAACGACGAGGATGCCTCCATCAAGCGGATCAGGGTCATGGCCCCCTACTTCCTGGCCAACGACATCTATCCCCTGTTCGTGACCTGGAAAACCGGCTTCGGCGAGAGCATTGCCGGCATGCTCGAAGATGCCGTGGGGAAATTCTTCAAACCCTCGGCACAGGACCCGTCGCGAGGGTGGTGGGACGACATCAAAAACCGGCTGGAGGACGCCCGGGACCGCTCGGTGGAGGTTGCCAGCGAGAACCTGCTCGTCAAACCGGTCTGGATGCAGATGAAGCAGAATGCCGCGGCCGCGGCGGACCGCGAGGCCGGACTGACGCTCCTGGCCGGGCACCTGGCCGAGCTCAGGAAACAGATTCCCTCCCTGGAAATCCATCTCGTGGGGCACTCGGCCGGTTCCATCCTCCATGGACATCTCCTGGACCGGCTGGGTCAGAAAAAGATCCCCGTGGCCAGCATCTCGCTCTACGCCCCGGCCTGCACCGTGGGTTTTGCCCTGGCCCATTACGTTCCCGCCGTCAATCGCGGGCTGGTGGATCGGAACCGCCTCTTCTTCGATATTCTGAGCGACGAGCGGGAGCGCGCCGACACCGTGGGTCCCTACGGCAAATCACTCCTCTACCTGGTGAGCCGGGCGTTGGAGGACTACCACAAGATGCCGATTCTCGGTATGGAAGGGGCGTGGCGTCCTGTTCCCGGCCAGGCAGACCTCTGGAACCAGCGCGCCGCCGGCGAGGTGGACGTGTGGCGGAACTTCATGGGGGGAATGGGGCCCGTGCGGGTCCACGGCAAGGAACGGGAAAAGGTTTCGGACGGCCAAGGCCTGATACCCCTTGCCCACGGCTCTTTCGATAACGATGTGGCGGTAGTTACCGCTACACTGGAGCGGATTCGGGGCGCGACTCTGATCACGCGGGTGGAAAGCCTGCGCGGGTTCTGAGGAAGCGCTACGCGTCAACAACAAGGCCCCGCCGGCAGCAGTCAGGCGGGGCCTTGTCATTAACTCGCCCGGTTATACTAAGACGAAACCTGATTACTCGACAGCGCATCTTATCCCCCCGCCTTCGGCTTACCCCCTATTTTATAAGGGCGACTGAGGGGGGGCGAATAGTCAATGCACGTGTTAGTACGTTGATTCCAGCGGAATAAGCCTACTGCACCGACCAGAAGCGGCCGCCGGTGGTTCTTGTGATCCGCAGTTTCCCTCCGTTGTCGAAGGCCAGTTCCTCACTGACGGTGGATTTTTCCTCATGGGTCAGGTTGTCCGCATAGATCCTGCCGATTATGGCCAGATCGTAGGTGACCCGGTAACCCCCCTGAGCAGCAGGGTGGATCTGGAGATTGCTCTGGGTGTAGCGGATTTCGTCGAACACCGAGAAGCTGTTCCGCAGGTAGCCCTGGAGGTCGGCAAGGGTGGTGCCGTCGCCCGATTCCCAGTCGTCGCCAAGGAAGCTGATGAGTTGTGAATCGTTGCGCCCCTCATAGGCGCCGCGGAATTGCTGATAGAATTCGGCGATTCTCAGGGGGGCGTTGGTTTCCCGGTCCTCGCGTTTCCGGGTTTCGTCCTGTTCCCGCTGTTCGATGGCCGCCTTTGCCTTTGCCTCCAACGCATAGATGTCGTAGTCAATTCGGGAGCCGGCCAGGATTTCGTCGCGGCGGTCCCGGTACTTCTGCGACGGGAAGTGGGTCAGGATGTCTCCCTGCAGAGTTATTGCCAGCAGTTGAGCCTTGCTTTCCTCAACGGCCTTGAGGCATCCCTCCGGGTCTGCGGGGAGCGCGGCGCAGGAACCGGCGGCCTTTTTGACGGCGCCGGCCCTGGCCTGGTGGTAGATCTCCAGCCCCTTCAGGGACTGCTCCTCCTGGCGGCGGAGGGCCTGTACCTCCCGTTCCATTTCATCCAGGGCCGTGGCGGCCCGCTTGAATTCCTCGGCATACCGCTCCGCCAGGAAGGCCTGGGCATCGATGGCCGACACGAGACCGCTCAGGTCGGGAGGGGAGAATTCATCGACAAACGCCGTGGGGAAGTGCTTGGTCAGCAGGGCGGCATACCGCCCGTATATCTCCCGGTACTGCGCCACCGCGCCGCTGGCGGCCTCTGCTTCGCGCCGCAGGGCATCATAGTCGGGGATGACCACCTGTCTGTCGGCGTTGAAGCGGGTCCGCATTTCCCTGATGTGCCCTTCGAGGGCGTCCAGGTCCTGGCCCAGGAGCGTCGGGATCCGGCGGACCTTCCAGGGGGTGAACTGGTAGTCGTAGTAGAGGGATATCTGCGCCACGGAGGAGCCTGACAGGACGTTCTCCACGTCCAGGAGGCGGCTGTTCACCCCATCGATGGCCGCCCTGGCCCGGTTCCGCTGGCTCATCCCCTGCCGATAGAGGTTGACGCTTTCCTGGGGGGAGAAGCCGGTCATGGCTTCCAGGAGGGGCCGGTTGGCCACCTCCGGAAGCTGTCGGCCGTGGCTCACCAGTTCCTGAACCGTCGATGGGTTGATGGTGGCGATCAGGGCCATGTCCTGCAGCAGCTGCTCATCCTGGGCATAATAGCCCCCGGTACACTCCACCTCTTCGATTCCGGGCTGGTTGTTCAGGACGAACTCTTTGCAGAGGTACGGAGTCCCGCCCGAGTCAACGGATGCCCAGTCCACCACGAAGTCGGCCCTGGCCAGGGCACTCTCAAGGCCCGCCACGTCGATTCCCCTGGTGATGCCCAGATTGGCTCGGATCATGGCAATTTTGTCGTCGGCAGAAGCGGTGTCGTACTCCTCCTCCTCAACGGCTGCGCCGATGTCCGCGGGGAGCCGCGGCGGTGCTTCCGGGTACATGAGACCGGAGCGCCGCAGCTTGTTGATGGCCTCCTGGAGCCGCTCTACGTCACCCCTCACGCTCTCGGCCCAGGAGACGGCGGGGGCGATCTCCGCCTGGATTCGCCTCACCGTTTCCTGATAGCGTTTCGTCTCGCAGTCGTTCAGCCGCCGGTGCCGTTCCAACCGGCGCTGGGCAAATGCTTGGTGGGGCTGGGTGACATTGGTGTCAATGCACCGGTTGATCTCTTCCGCGTAGGCATTGTTCTTGACCCTCATGGCATCCTTGCACGCGAAGTATTCGTTGACCGACTGCGGATTCCAGAGGTGTTCGCATGCCTTGTATCCCGCCTCAATTTCGGCACTGCGCCGGATGCTCAGTTCGTCGCAGGGCGCGAACAGTGCTGCGGAGGTGAGCTTTTTGACATCACGCAGGGGGACGAAGCCGACCCGTCCGAGGGGAATCCCGCCGTTGCAGGCCAGTACCACCAGGCCGTCCTCGTTGGCGTCGAAATCTCCCAGGCCGGCACTTCCCCCTTCCCCGACACCCGACTCCACGAGGCGCTTCCGGGCTTCGAGCAGCTTGCCGGCTTCTTCTGGATTGAACGCCGCATAGGTCTTACCGGTATCCTCCGTCCCACCAACAACCTGTTTCGGAGGGGCCGCGGCATTCTGCCCCCCCTTGAACCAGCGGTGGTTGACGTACTCATCCTCGGTCAGGATCATGTCATCCCTGACCTTGCGCCATTCCCCTCGCCAGGTCTCGCAGGCCTCGTCGGCCGCCTTGACCGCGTTGTTGAAGGAATCCTTCTGCAGGTATGCCTGCACCGCGTCCTTGAGCACCAGGTCCCAGACTTTCTTGATTGCCTCGCCGGTCTGGGCCAGCCGCTGGGCCTTGGCCCGGGCGCCGCTCTCCACGAGGGATTTGTGCTCCTTCACCAGTTGGTCGGTGGTGTCCACCACCAACGTATGCTCGACGATGTCGGCGGTGGGAGGCATGGTGCTCAGGGTGCGCTTCATGGCCCCGTAGAACTGCTGATTGGACTTGAGGATTACGTGGTTCGCTTCGGCCGCGACCACTTCCTTCACGAGCCCCTTGATGGCTGCGCCGCCGGCCTCGTCGCCGAGCCGGTCCTGGATCAGGGCGTCGAAGCCGCTCTCGCCGCCGAAGAGGATCTTGAAGACCAGGTCGTCGGTGATCTCCGGGGTCAGGTGCCCGCCGCCGGCATTCTTGGCCAGATAGTCCCCCACGGCGGTCTTGACCATGGGCTTGATGAGCTTGATCAGCGCGTCGTTGGTATCCCCCTTGATGACGTCGATGACCAGATCAACCAGCTTGGAAGCGTCGAATTCCTCCACCATCTTTTCGGTGTAGCGCCCCATGAAGACCCCGTGAAAAAGGGTCGAGGCAGGGAGATTTTCCTTTTCCGCCCGGTAGATGCGGATCAGCAGGCGGATGTTCTTTTTGACCTGCTCCCCTCGGGTCTGCAGTTCCCGGAGCCGCGCCGACAGGGTTTCAGCCAGGGAGCGGAGCTGCTCCTCGGAGCCGCCGGCATTGAGCTGGGCCTTAACCTGGTCAAGGGCGCCGAGGATGGCCTTCGACTCATCCCGGATGGCGCGAGCTTCGGCCACCAGCTTCGCGTTGTAGCTCTCCACCTGCTGCCAGTTCTCGCCGTAAATTTCATCATCGGTGGCACCGAAGATCCACTTGCCCGACTGATAGACCGATACCCCGATGTCGGCGCCCAGCCCAAGGATGGTTGAGTTCTTGGCCATGTCGCTCACCAGGGCGCTCCAGCTCTGGGCGGCCCGGGCATCCTGCAGGGCCATTCTCAGGGTGTCCACCACGTTCCCCTGGCGCCGGATCCGGTCCTGCAGGTCCCTGATCTTCTGGAAGGTGGCCTCGCTGGGAGTTTTCTGCAGCAGGGAGAGGGTGCTGCTCAGCTCCCCCTGGTATGCCGTCAGACGCTCCTGAGCCATCTGGATCTGTCCCTGCACCATGGCTACCTGGTCATCGGCCCGGGCCGCGGCGGGAATGAGCAGCAGGCAGAACAGGACGCAGCGGATAAGGGTTCTCATGGATCTCCTCCTGCAAAAAGAGCCGGCAGGACGTTCCCTGCCGGCTCCGGTACTGGTGCCGCTAGAAATTGCGGGTTCCGTCTGGTTGGTACTTGTATCGGAAGGTTGAGCGGGTTTTGGCAGCGCCGAGATCGGTGTAGGAGACCACCTCCAGCAGGGCGTACTTGCCGTTCAGCAATTGGAACGCAAAGGTGTTGCCGATGTTGTCGCCGACGATGAAGCCGGTAAGGCCGGTTCCGTCTGAAACGACATAGCCGCTTGCGGGGGCCGAGGTCACCGTATTGATGCCGACCGCCCCCAGGTTCTGGATTCCGATGCCGCTCTTGATGAACATGAGGTTGATTTCCAGATTGATGTCACCGGTCCACATGTTCGTCACTTCCTGTGAACTGAAGAGGAATCCCGGCTGAATGCACGAGTCCTCGGGGCAACTGTTACTGAGAGTGAAACTGCCCGCCTCTACCGTATCAGCTGTCGTTTGCACCACGCCGCCATTGTCGATGGTCGTGATGGCCTCGGTGAACGGCTGGGTGATAACGTCGCCGCTGCTGGTCACGACGATCACCGGTTCGTTCGTGCCGGTGTTGACCGTGCCCGTGGCCACGTTGGAGGCATCGGAGAGGCCGAAGATGAGAGGATTTTTCATGCTGAACACCAGCGGCCCCTTTTCCCCGAGGCTGAAGATGAACTCACTGGAACCCTTGTCGGAGAGGGTCTGGCCGCTCCGGGTAGAGGTCAACTTGCGGCTGAAGGTGAAGCCGGCGTAGATCTTGCCGTTGGCGGCGGTTACGTTGTTCAGGGTGTAGCTCAGATCGATGTTGTCGAAAGCGGTGAAATCCCGGCGGATGGCCCGGTCGAGCACGGCGGGGTCCGCGGCGAAATCCTCGCTGACAAGGGCCATGAAGCGGGCCGGGTCTTCGGCCCGGTAGGCCGCAACCAGCTCATCAAGGGCCTGGCGGATGAGGGCCGAGATGTTCCGGTCGGAGATGACGATCTCCTTGCGGGTGGCATCCACGTCGTTGGTCTTGCCGGTGGTGTCGATGATCTTGACGTAGAGCACGTAGGATGCGCCCGTTTCAGGGCGGAAGGCATATTCGAAGCTGCCGTCGGAGGTCTTGCGGGCCTTTTCCCAGCGTTCCCTGTTGGTGGTGCTGACCTGCACCGAGCCCACTGCCGACGAACTGGTGGCGGCCTTGCCCCGCAGGACCACCTGGCCGTTGTCCAGAGTCTCCCGGTAGATGGTGACCTTGTCACCCAGCTCGTCGTAGGAGATGCCGTTCAGATAAAGGTAGCGGGTGGAGATCTCATTCTCCGCCTGCCCGAAGATCCACCATTTGGCATGACCGGTGGCGGGCAGCAGGGCCAGCATGGTCAGAATGACAAAGAATCGTACTGCGTTCATGGATTCCTCCTGAATCGGTAAGGGTATCTGCTCGTTCAGTGCAGCCCGAACAGCGGCGGGCCGTTCTGGCTGTAGAGCCTGTAGGTGCCGTTTTCACGGATGAACACCAGGGATGTTTCCCTGGTTTCGTTCATGGTTCTGGCGGTCTTGACGTCAGTCCAGGACCGGGTGAAGGTGATGGCCGCAAAGGCCTTGCCGCCATCGTCGAGGGTAATGTTGTTGACGGTGTAGCGGATCGCCAGGTTGTGGTTGGCGCTGAAGTCTCGCCGGACGGCGGTTTCGAGAATGGCCGCCTCGCCCGTGTATCGTTCGCTCACCAACTCGGAGAAGCCGCGACTGTCTTTTGCCTCATAGGCGGCGATGAGCCGGTCGATGGTCTGCCTCACCTGCCCGTGGCTCGTCATGGCCAGGGCAGAGGGCGAATCGCCGCCTCCGCCGATCTGCAGCCCCGCGCAGGCGGGAAGAAGGGCACAGGCGAGCAGCAGGAAGAGTCCGGCGCTATAGGCTTTCATAGTGAACCTCCCGAGGGGCATCCGCTTGGCTGCGTACGGGCGCAGTGCAGTCAAGGATACACCATTTCCGTCAGAACTGGATGCTGATGCCCGCGGTGACGCTGGTCTCCCGGAAGTTCCGGCTGCCGGCGGCCAGGCTGGGGTCGTAGCGGAAGTCATTGACACTCGCCTTGGCGTAGAGCATCCCCTGCGCCTTGGCGAGCATTTCGGGCCGCCAGAAGACGTTCACGCCGGCGAAGGTCTTTGCCGTATCGGTGCCGGCCTCTTTGAGGAGACGGTTTTCGCCCACCCTGATGGTGGAGGTTATCTTCAGGTCGGGCACGTCCACGCCCAAGCCGGCAGAGTATTCCACAATCTGGTCGGTGTTCTCGGCCACCTCGTCGTTGTGGGTCCAGCCCCCCAGGTAGATGGAGGGCTTCAGCACGAACCGTCCCAGGGTATGCCTGCTGGAGAGGCTGGTGTTGTAGGTGAATTCCACGTCCTTGCGCTTGGCGGTGCCGTTCTGGTCGTAGACGATGATGCCGAAGGTGGAGTCGCTGTCCAGGACGCCGAAGCGGTCACGGTATCCCATGGTGATATAGTGGTCAAGGCTCCGCATCACGGGACTGTAAGCCCGGTCGAGCTTGTAGCTGATGTCGGCCACCGCGTACTGGCGCTTGAACGGTTTTTTCAGGGAGACTGCGATCTCGGGTTTGTAGTGGTCGGTGCCGTAGGCCTTCTGTCCGTCCAGGTTGTCGTGGTACCAGAGCATGGCGCTGGTGATGCTGAGATCCTTGCTGTACTTGTAGCGCCACTTGGCTTTCACCTTCTCCCGGTCGGGAGTGGCGGACCCGATGGTGGTCCTGAACTCGGGCGAGACCCGCTCGTATTCGAGCGTTACCCGGCTGGGGCCGCCGTCGCCGATGGCCACCACCTTGTGGGCATGGCCGTGGTAGGCGTCAAAGGGGGCGCCGTCGCTCGGGCTCCTGTCGCCGTTGAGCCACGAGGATTCCCCCTGGATGGTGAGCCCGGGGATCGGGCGGTATTCCCAGTCGACGGTCCAGGTCTGGTGGTTGGTCAGCTCTCCGCCCAGGACCCGTACGTGATCATTGGTCTGGACTCCGCTCAGGCCGATCCAGAAGTCCGGACCGATGTTCTGCCTGATTTTGCCGCCCGCCACCTGCCGCTCCACCGCGTCCACCCCCCAGAAGTTATCCCAGCGGGAGTAGGCGATGCCGTACAGGAGGCTCAACTGGGGAAGATAGGACTGTTCCGGGGTGAACTTGTAGGAGCCGCCCTTGACCGCAGTGTTGAGAGAGTACTGGGAGAACGCCTCGAAGGTGTCGCCCAGGGTGATCGTGTGGATCTTGTTGCTGACTCTGCCCTGGAGGTTGGTGAGAGAGAAGGTCTTCTGGTCATTGCGCCGGTCGTCGGTAGCCTTGGCTCCCACGGTCCAGTTGTAGTCGAAGTCTCCCGCCCGGCCGTTGCCGAAGAGGTTGAGAATCTCCAGGTACCGTGTTCCCTCGGTGAGGGACGACTGACTCCCGCCGGCACCCTGCACGTCATTGTAGGTAATCGAAAAGTCGTTGGAGCCGTGAATCTCGTGTTCAGCCGCCAGTGCCGCGGCCGGCGCCAGTGCCACCACTGCCAGCCACGCCGTGAGCAGCCGCAGTCGCCGGGCCTTTTTCAGTCGCTTCATTAAAACCCTCCCGATGATGTGATGTGATACGATTCAATAGATGGGTTGAACCTGGCAACGGGCGACCATCACAATCCGGCCCCCGTTCCGTGTGGGGACGCCGGCCCGTTTTCCCCTCCACAGGGCGGAGCGAGCGTCTGCGGCCAGTCGTTGCGCGGTGTGTATACGTCAGGGCTGCTCATCCTATCGGTATTTGTCGTCCGGCCAATAGTCACCCGGCTGTCAACCGGCAAAATTAATGTAGACCAAGCTGTCAACCATGCTATAGTTTTGGCTAATCGTAGTCAGATATCCTTGGTTCGGGCCCGTCCATGACCCTTACAGCATCACTTCCCTTTGTCGCCTTTGTCGTCTGGCTCCTTGCCCTCCCCATGGAGGGATTCCTGCTGGCCCACGTCGGGTCGGGCAACGCTATCCTCTTTTTTCTCATTCCCCACGTCGTTACGCTGGCAGTCATAGGCGCCGCTCTTCCGCGGCGGATGCTGCCGCCCCTGGCAGCCGTCGGCGGAGCAGCCGCCGCAGGCTCGACGCTGCTGATCGCCCAGGTCCCTGCCGGAGTCCCCTGGTTTCTGGCCACGGCCGGCGTGGGATCAGCTTTTGTTTGCGTCAAGGCGGGCAGCATCCTGAAGCGCTCTCCCACAGTAGCGGTATCGGCTGCAGTCGGCCTGGCAGCGGCCAATGTCCTGCTCTTCGTGTTCATGATCGTTCCCGTGCCCCACAGCGTGAAATTCCCGGCCGCGGCAGCCTTGCTTCTGGTTCCCACGCTGGCACGCACCGGGGCTCAGGACGAAGCCGACGGGGAATCGAACCTGGCCCCCTTTCTCCCCTTCGTGTTCGTTTTTCAGATCGTAAGTGGTCTCATGTACGGGGCCCTGTACCAGGAATATGCCGAGGCAGCCTTTCTTCCCGGGATCGAACTCGCCTTTTACGTAGTAGCCGTCCTTGTGGGGCTTATGTTCCTGCGCCGCCGGAGGGAGGGGCTTCTGGCCCTGGCTATCGTGATGGCCATGTTCGCCTTTTCCCTCGTTCTGATAGACGGGGCGGCATCGGTTAACGTGGCCCTGTTCGCCATGCAGGTGGCAGCGGGGTTCCTCGATCTCTACCTGCTGGCGCTGCTTCTTGCCCAGAGAAACAGCTGCCGTGCCTTCGGCATCGGTCTTGCGGTCACCTGCGCCGGCATAGCTGCAGGCAAGACGGCCTCGCTCCTGATCGGCGACGCCTCTCAACTGGTGGTGGCTGTAGCGAATCTCGTCCTCACTTCATCGGTTCTTGTTCTTTATCTGGTCATGCGAGGCGAACAGCACCTGGATGTGGCGGCCATTCCGGCAATCGGAGGCATGGCTGATCAGGCGGAAGCCGAGGCCGGCAACGCTGAGCCGACCTTTGAGCTGATGCTTCCGCCGGGTCTGCGCAAGCGCTTCTCCGACCAGGAAAAGTCGGTCCTCGCCTGCGTCGTCCGAGGGATGACGTTCAGGGAGGCAGCCCGGGAGCTGGGCATCTCCGAATCTTCGGTCAAGACCTACATGAAACGGATTTACGATAAGATGAGCGTGTCAGGGAAAGAGGAATTGCTGGCAAAGCTGGGGACTGACCAAGGGGAGTAAGCGAAGGAAGGCCGGGGTGGGGCGTGGGGGCCGTCCGGCGCGGATGGCCGGCTGTCTGCCCGCAATGAAAGAAAAAGTGACAGGGTTAGCGAAGGGTGAAATAGAAGGTGGCACCGTGGTCCACTGAACCCTCGGCCCAGATCCGGCCGCCATGGCGGGCGATGATGCGCTTGACCGTGGCCAGACCCACCCCTGTCCCCTCGAACTCTTCCTCCCGGTGGAGGCGCTGGAAGGGGATGAAGAGCTTGTCCGCGTAATCCATGCTGAATCCTGCGCCGTTATCGCGGACAAAAAACGTCTGATGGTCGTTTTCCCTGACCGAGCTGAACTCTACGATGGCGTGTGCTGTTCTGTTCGTGTACTTCCAGGCATTGCCGAGGAGGTTCACGAGCGCCACCCGCAACAGCAGGGGATCCCCCTGTGCCCACATGCCGCCGTCAATGTGCCATTCAATGGCCCGGGCCGGTGACGCTTTGCCCAGCTCCGTCACAATCTCCCGCGCCATCAGGCTCAGATCGACCTTTTGGCGGTCCAGATCGGCACGAGTCACCCGCGACAATTCCAGAAGGTCATCGATCAGGCTCTCCATTTTCAGGGTGGAGTGACGAAGCCGCTCCAGATAGAGCCTGTCCTCCTCGTTCAGACGCCCCTGAAGGTCTTCCAGCAGAATCCTGCTGTACCCGTCAATATGGCGCAGAGGTGCCCGGAGGTCGTGGGAGACCGAATAGCAGAAGCTCTCCAGTTCCCGATTGCTCGCCTCGAGCGCCGCCGTCCTCTCGGCGATGAGCAGTTCGAGGTTTTCGTTGATCGCCCGGGTTTCCTGTTCCGCCTGAATCCGCCTCCTGCTTTCTTCCTCATTCTGCACGGAAAAGACGAAAAACAGAAAGAAGGGGATGAAGATGATTTCCAGGTAGTCTTCGTAGCGGTCAAGGTAAGGGGTGATGCCGGCATGTTCGATGATGTTCGACAGGCCCACCAGCGTATAGAGAGACATGCAGATGGTCAGGAAGAGTTTGGGCAACCTGCCGAGAACGTTCGGGTCGGTGCGCAGGATTGCCCCTGTCGCAATGGCGAATCCGATTGCGGAAATGACGTCAAATACAACCGTCGGGGTCATGACGTCCCATTCCCTTCGGAGCTCTGTTTTCTGGATATGTGCAGGCACCCGTAGGCGAAAACTACCCCGGCCACGGCAACGGCAAGGTGCTCCAGCAGGTTGAACGCATCCGGTGCGATGAATCCTTCCACCACGGTAAACAGGTAGCTGAGCAGCAGACAGCCGTATGCAATGAGCAGGGAGCGGGGTATGCTGAGCCGCCGGGTGCCGAAACCCGCAAAGAAGATCAGGCTGATGACGCCCAGCACGAGGTTGAAAATTTCACTTTCCTGATACATTGACAGGCACTCCCTGTGCGTGTGCATTCGAAGACGGCATGTCTGCCGGATATTCCGGTTCACAGGGCCGCAGCCCCGGCAGCGTGAAGCGGAAGATCGCCATCCGGCCGGGCTCTCCCTCGGCCCAGACCCTGCCGCCGTGGCGTTCGATGATCCGCTTTACCGTGGCGAGGCCGATGCCGGTTCCCTCGAATTCTTCGTCCCGGTGCAGGCGCCGGAACGTGCCGAACATCTTGCCCGCATGGGCCATGTCGAAGCCGACGCCGTTGTCCCGCACGAAAAATACCGTTTCTCCGCCCGCTGTTTCGGAGCCGACCTCGATCAGCGCGTCCGGGGTTCCCGCAGTAAACTTCCAGGCGTTCTCCAGCAGATTTTGCAGTGCCACCCGGACCAGGACCGGATCGCCGCAGGCGGCAAGTCCCTCGTCGATCGCACAGGCTACGCTTCGTTCGGGTGAGGCGATGCGCAGGTCGGTGAGGACCTGCTGCGCTATCTTGCTGAGACTGATCTCCTCGGGGTGGGCCGCGTGGCGCGCAACCCGCGCCAGTTCCAGCAAGGCGTCGATGAGTTCACCCATCCTGACTGCCGCCCGTTCGATGCGGCCCAGGTGATGGCGGCAGGAATGGGTGATGGCGGCGCACTCCTCGCGGATGATGGCACTGTGACCGGCAATGGCCCTGAGGGGGGTCCTTAGATCGTGGGAAACCGAGTAGCAGAACCCTTCCAGTTCGCGCGTTGACGCAGCCAGCTCCGCTGTCCGTTCACTGACCCGCTGCTCAAGTTCCGTATTGAGGCGCCGGATTTCCTCCTCTACCCGCATGCGCTCGGTGATGTCCTCGCCGATGGCCGTTCCCCCGACTACCCGTCCGCTGCCGTCGCGCATAATGGTGTTGTGCCATGCGATGAGGAGTCGTTCACCGCTTTTCGTTATGATTTCATTCTGGCTGTGAAGAGGTAATTTACTTCCGGCAAGGATGTGTCGGTAGCGTTCGCTAACTCCTTCCCGTTGGTCGGCGGGGATAAACGTGTCGAACCAGTTGCCGCCGACCACCTCTTCCCGGCTCCAGCCGGTCAGGTCAAGCAGGTGACGGTTGCAGAACGTTATGGCCCCCCGGTCGTCGAGCATGACGGCGATCAGGCCGGTATTGTCGAGCATCCCCCGGAGGCGGTGCTCCGATTCCCGCCAATAGTCCTCGGCACTCTTGATCCGCGCCAGCAGGGGCGAAAGGCCGGCAACGGCGGCAACAAAGAGCAAAGAGATGAACAGGCCGATGACTTCGTTAACCAGGAGTGGAGGGACGGTTGGGGGGGTGGCATACAAATGGTAGAGGGACAGCGATCGCCGGCCGACCATGAGAAGCGAAGCCAGGGCAAGGAGCGTCCACGCGAAAGCCCCGCCGGTTACCCGAATCAGCCGGAGGGCGAGAATGGCAGCCACAAGCTGCAGAACAAGCGAAAGCGCAATGATGCCGAATATCATGGGCGCCCCGGAGAGTTGGCAGTAGTTTGATTTTGCCAACAAAAAGTATATCCCAATCGCACTTGTCCCGCCAGAAAGAACTTTACGTTCGTTTCATCTTGAAGGTTGTGGGTGAATTTTGAGCCAGGAGAAGTGTCAGGAGGTTGCCTACCGGTAGGTAAATTGTTCTTGACAGATGTATCCGGTTAGAGTACCTACCGGTAGGTAGTATTTTGGGGCCCGGGAGGAAATATTCAATGGCAGAACGGGACAAGAGACGGACCGACCACGGAGATTCGGCGGTGCGGAGACGTTTGCTGGCGGCGGCGACGGAGCTTTTTACCGTAAAGGGATACGCGGCCACGTCGGTACGGGAGATCGTTGAGGCGGCAGGCGTTTCCAAGCCGGTCCTCTATTACTGGTTTGGCAACAAGGAAGGCATCTATCTGGAGCTGATGACCGAGCCGTTCGGCCGTTTTACCGCACTGCTGGAAGAGTACCTGGGCGCTGCCGGAAGCCCGTGCGGCCGGCTCGTGGATCTGCTCGACCATACGCTCATGCTCGTTCAGGAGAACCTGGGCGGCACGAGGCTCATGTACTCCATTTACTACGGGCCGCCCCAGGGCGCTCCCTTTATCGACTTCGAGGGCTACCACCGCCATTTCCAGGATGCCATTCGGAAGCTGGTTTCCGAAGGCATGGAGGGGGGTGCGCTGCGTTCGGAAAACGTGGACGACGTGATGTGGATTCTGCTCGGAGTCTTCAATGTTGCCCTGGAGGAGCAGTTGTGCGGGCGCCCGGACCGTCCGCCCGGCATTGACCGGGAGGGGGTGAGGCGTATGTTGACTCTTGTCCTGAGCGGATTTGCGGCCCGGACGGCCGACGAGGTGGAACGATGACAGTCAAATGGTTGGTGTGCGTACTTGGCGGGGTGCTTCTGGCAGGCGGGCTTGCGGGATGTTCGAAGGATGGCGAGGCACAGAACGCTCGGGTGGAAAAGCCGGCGCTGGCGGTGGAAACGGTTCCCGTGACCGCCCGCGATCTGGCGGAGGGAATCGAGGTTACCGGAAGCCTTGAGCCAAAATTTTCGGCCGACGTCAAAACTCAGATCCCCGGACTGGTAAAGCAGGTCTACGTTACGGAGTGGGTGCGGGTCCGCAAGGGGGCTCCCCTGGCGCGCATCGATACTGCCGAGCCGGAGGCCCTGACCAAGAGGGCGGAGGCGTCGGTGGAATCTGCCCGGGCCGCGCTGGCCCAGGCCCAGGTAAGTGCCAACAGGGCCGAGCGGGAACTTGCGCGGATCATCAAGCTGAAGGAGTCGGGGCTTGCCACCCAGCAGTCGGTGGACGATGCCCGCACCGAATCGGCCGCGGCCCAGGCCAGGATCGATGCCGCCCAGGCCCAGATCCGGGTGACCCAGGAAGAGCTCCGGCAGGCGCGGGCCCGTCTGGCCAAAGGGCTCGTGGTATCTCCGCTGGACGGAGTGGTGGCCCTGCGGGACGTAAACGTGGGAGACCTGGCCGGCGACGCGGCAACGGGCAAGCCGATCTTCCGTATCGTGGACAACAGGGTGCTCAACCTGACCGTTACCATCCCGTCGGCCGACTCGGCGCGTGTCAAGGTCGGCCAGCCCCTGGAGTTTTCCGTGGATGCCCTGCCGGGGAGAATATTCACGGGCACGGTCATGTTCATCAATCCCGAACTCTCTGCCGAGGACCGCTCGCTGCGGGTCATCGCAGAGGTCCGCAATGACGGGGAACTCCTCAAGGGGGGGCTCTTCGCCAAGGGGAGAATTCTTGTGGGCCGGCGGCCGGCGGTCGTTCAGGTGCCGAGAGGCTCCCTGGCCGCCTGGGATACCGCCTCGAAGAAGGCGAGCATCTTCGTCGTTGCCGGCAACGTGGCGAAGATGAAGCAGGTGGAAACCGGGGTGGTGATCGGGGACGGAGTGGAGATCGTCAAGGGGGTCGGCCCCGGCGAACAACTCGTGACCAGGGGAGGCTTCAACCTGAAAGATGGCGACGTCGTGACCGTCGTTGGGAAGGGCGCTGCGCAATGATCCTGTCAGACCTGTCCATCAAGCGTCCTATCTTCGCCACGGTGATGATGCTCGTGCTCGTCACGCTGGGGGCGTTTTCCTATCGGCTGCTGTCGGTGGAGATGTACCCCAACGTGGAGATGCCGGTCATCTCCATTGTCACCAAATACCCCGGCGCCTCGCCGGAGACTGTGGAGCGGGAAGTCTCCAAGCGGATCGAGGAGGCGGTCAACCAGATCGCCGGGGTGAAGCACGTGGTTTCCACGTCCCGCGAGAGCGTTTCTACGGTGGTCGTCGAGTTCCGCCTGGAAGAGCGGACCAACGAGGTGGCCCAGGAAGCCCGGGCCAAGGTGAACTCGGTCCGGGGGCAGCTTCCCGCCGGGATCGAGGACCCCATCATCCAGAAGCTCGACTTCAACGCCTTGCCGGTGGCGGCCCTGGCGATCCAGTCCAAGACCCTGTCGCAGCGTGAGCTGACGACCCTGGTGGACAAGCGGGTCAGGAAGCGCTTCGAGAGCGTGGCGGGCGTCGGCAAGGTGGAAATGGTCGGCGGCGCCAAGCGGGAGGTCAACGTTCAGGTTGATCCGGTGCGGCTGGAATCCCTCGGCCTCGGGGCGAACGACGTGGTGCGGGGGCTCCAGAACGAAAACGTGAACACTCCGCTGGGCCGCATCACGCGTGAGGGGGCGGAATACCCCCTGCGGATCGACGGCAAGCCTGATCTGGTGGGGGGTTACCGCTCTATGGTCGTCGCCCAGAAGGGGGGGCGCCCCATTACCCTCGGTGAAGTGGCCGCCATTTCCGACGGCGTGGAGGAGCGGCGTACCCTGGCGCTCGTCAACGGCGTGCCCGCCATCGGCATCGATATTTACAAACAGTCCGGGGCCAACCAGGTCCAGGTGGTGGACAACGTCAGGAAGGTCATGGAGAAAATCCGGAAGGAACTGCCTCCCGAGGTCTCGCTGACCCTGGTCCGCGACTCATCGATCATGACCCGCCAGTCCCTGGCAGATGTGGAGGAGACGCTCATCATCGGCGGCATCCTCACCGTCATCATCGTGTTCCTGTTCATCAACTCCTGGCGTTCCACGGTAATCACCGGGGTGACGCTTCCCATCTCGGTCATCTCGTCCTTCATCATCATGAACGCCATGGGCATGACCCTCAACGTGATGACCCTCATGGCCCTGTCCCTCTCTATCGGACTGCTCATCGACGACGCAATCGTGGTGCGGGAGAATATCGTCCGACACCTGGAGATGGGCAAGGATCACATGGAGGCGTCCCGCTTCGGGACCAGCGAGATCGGTCTGGCGGTGTTTGCCACGACCCTGTCGATTCTTGCGGTGTTCGTGCCCGTGGCATTCATGCGGGGCATCGTGGGCCGTTTCTTCTTCCCCTTCGGGATTACGGTTTCGTTCGCCGTGCTGGTGTCGCTCTTCGTCTCCTTCACCCTCGACCCGATGCTCTCCTCCCGCTGGCACGACCCGGCCGTTCACGCCCACGGCAAGCGCAGGGGCCTGGCTCGCTGGCTCGAATCCTTCAACGATTGGTTCGACCGTGCCGCCGACCGTTACCGCCTGGCAATAGCCTGGGCGCTCGACCATCGCCGGACGGTCATCGCCACGGCGGCCCTGACATTTTTCCTGGGCATCGCCGTCATGGGAACCCTGGAATCATCCTTCATGTCCGAAGAGGATACGAGCGAATTCCAGGTGTCCTTCAAGGCCGCGCCAAACGCCAGCATCACCGAGAGCGAGGGCCGGCTGAAGGCGATGCTGGCAGCCATCGGCGATATCCCCGAAATCAGCCATACCTATTCGACCATCGGCGCCGGCGACGGGGGAACAGTGCGCGACGGCCTTCTCTACGTGAAGCTCAGGGAGAAGAAGGAGCGCGAGCGGGGACAGTTCGAGATCGAGCGGGTGGTCAGACAGCGGCTGCAACAGATCGCCGGCATTACCTTCTCCATCGAGAAGGTGGGTAATGTGGGCGGGGCGGCCAAGCCCCTGAACGTGAACCTGAAGGGTGACGACATCGGGCTCCTGAAGTCGTACGCGGCCCAGCTCAAGGAGAAGATGTACGCGATTCCGGGGATCGTGGACGTTTCCGCGACCCTGGAGCACGACACGCCGGAATACCGGCTGCGGGTGGACCGGGAAAAGGCCCTCTCCGCCGGCGTCACCAGTAACGACGTGGTCACGGCCCTTTCGAGGCTGGTGGGTGGCGAGGCCGTGACCACCTATGAAGACGAGGATGGCGATGCCGTGGACGTGCGGGTGAGGCTGCCCGAGGTGCTGCGCCAGAATCCGGCCCAGGTGCGCGACCTGAAGATCTCGGTGCCGGACAGTGACGGCGGCACCAAGCTGATTCCCCTGGCCAGCGTCAGCACCGAGTCCGTGGCTGCCACCCCCTCCGAGGTAAACCGTCGCGATCTGTCCCGTCTGGTGACGGTTTCGGCCAACCTGGACGGGCTTCCCATCGGCACGGCGGTCAAAAAGGTGGAGGAGGTCTCCAAAACCATAGCCATGGCGCCGGGATACAGCATCGGTTTTTCGGGCGAGGCGGAAGACATGGCCGAATCGTTCGGCTACATGGGGGAATCGCTCCTGCTGGCCGTTGTCTTTGTCTTTCTGATCCTGGCCGCCCAGTTCGAATCGTTCTTCGAGCCCCTGGCGATCATGCTGTCGCTGCCGCTCTCCATCGTAGGCATGGCCGGGATGCTGAAACTGACCGGCGACACCATCAATATCATGGCGCTCATCGGCCTCATCATGCTCATGGGGCTCGTCACCAAGAACGCCATCCTGCTGGTGGACTACGCCAAGGTCCTCCGACGACGGGACGGTCTGCCGCGCCGCGAGGCGGTGATCGAGGCAGGCCGGACCAGGCTCCGTCCCATCGTCATGACGACTCTGGCCATGATCTTCGGCATGCTGCCGCTGTTTCTCGGCATCGGCGCCGGCGGCGAGGGGCGGGCTCCCATGGCCCGCGCCGTGGTGGGCGGACTCATCACGTCATCGCTTCTCACTCTGATCGTGGTTCCGGTCATGTACACCTACATGGACGACCTGGCCGTCCGGCTCAGGCGGTGGTGGCTGGGCAACGCGGAGGGAGCGCTTGCCGTCGGTCCCGCATCTGATGGGCTGGTTGCTTCGATCCTGAAAAAGGCGCGCGGGATTTCCCTGAAGAAGTTTTTCGGGGTGTTCGCCTGCCTCATAACCCTCGGCACGGGAGCTTTCTCCGCTGAGGCGGCAGATATCCGCGTCCTGACCCTCGACCAGGCCCTTGCCATGGCCGACGAGCGCAACCGCGACATTGCGAAGGCCCGGGAGTTCTTCCGGCAGGTAGAGGGGCGGTACGTGGAGGAGCGGAGCGCGGCGCTGCCCCAGTTTACCATCACCGGCTCGGCATCCTGGCTGGATGACCGCAGCCAGAAAGCCCTGGCCGGCGGCTTTATCCCCACGCGGCAGGATGTGCGCGCCGCCGGGGTGGAGCTTTCCCAGGCCCTGTACACCTGGGGCAAGGTGAGCGCCGCCATCCGGGCGGCCGATCTTGGCTTCAGGACCGCGGACGAGCAGCTCCGCACGGCGCGGCAGGATGCCCGCCGGGATGTGGCGGTCGCGTTTTACGATATTCTGCTGGCTCGCGAACAGCTTGCCATCAGCCGCCAGAACCTGGAGCAAAAAGAGCGGCACCTGGATGAGGCCCAGCGCAAGTACGCCGCCGGCGTGGCCACCGACTACGATGTGCTTGCCGCCGGCGTATCGGTGGAAAACGCGCGGCCGGAGGTCATCCGGGCCGAAAACCTGACGCGGCTGGCCACGGACCGGCTTCGTTATTTTCTGGCGCTCGACCAGGAGATCGAGGTGGAAGGAGCGCTGTCGTTCGAGCCCGCGACGGTTCCTTCCCACGCCGAGGCCCTGGCCGTGGCGCGGCGCCAGCGGCCCGAGCTCGAGGAGCTGCGCCGGCGGATCGATATGGCGGGGGAGCTGGTGGCGGTAGCCGATGCGGAGGATAAGCCGCGTCTGGACCTGAAAGCGGGTTACGGCTGGCGCCAGCTCGAAACCGGGGATGGCCGTGGCGACGGAGCTGCGTGGAACGTGGGGCTTTATCTGAGCTTTCCGGTCTTTGACGGGCTCAAGGCTCGGGGCAAGGTCGCCCAGGCGGAAAGCGAACGGCGCAGCCTCAGGATCGAGGAGGCGAAACTGATGGACTCCGTTTCCCTCGAAATACGGGATGCCGTCAACAATGTCCGGGAGGCGCGCGAAATCGTCTCGGCCCTTGAAGGGACCGTCGCCCAGGCGGAGCGGCTCCTGACCATGGCCGAGCAGGGGTTCGAGCTGGGCGTGAAAATCCGCCTTGAGGTTGACGATGCAGAGCTGAATCTCCGGCAGGCCCGGGGCAATCTGGCCAAGGCGCGCAGGGACTACCTCGTTGCCCGGGTGAACCTTGAGCGGGTCATGGGGGTCTTGGGTGAAGAGGGCGCGGACCAGAACAAGATGTAATGGATTGTTGCTAGTGTGTTACTTTGTTGGTGTGTGGGTGGTATAATAAAAACAGGAAAGAGAAGATTTGTTTCCCGGAAAGGAGGCAACGGTCATGAAAGGCGATCGGATGCGTCACATGGTCTGCAATGTGGAAGACAGCCAGACCCTTCACTGCCTGACGGCCAATGCCACCGTATCCTGCGCACGGTGCGGTGCCAAAGCCCATAGTCCGTCCAATGTCTGCGACCCGGTGTCGCTCACCATAGAGGGGGATTGAGGCAGTAATCAGCGAAATACAGATGGACAACGATCGGAAGGCCCGGTAACACGGGCCTTTTGGTTTTTCTGCCTCAATCGGGCAAATTTCTCAAGCAAACCGCAACGATGCCGATACGATTCCAAGGACTAGTCCGCTTAAGGGCAGTGCGTGTCCAGGGGGTGTCTTTCATGGAAATGGTAACCGTATCCTGTCCATCGTGTGGGTTCAACAAGTCAGTGCCCCGCTCGGCCATCCCGGCCGGAGCGACCCACGTTAACTGTCCCCGCTGCAAGACCCGCTTCGCCTGGGAGGCATCGTCCGCCGCCGCGTCGCCCGTTCCTCCGGCGCCGCCGCGGCCTGCGGCAGCTCCTTCCGTAGCGCCGGGCATCCCCGTCCGCAAACCCGCCCCGCCCAAGCCGGAACCGGCCGGCAACGAGATGGTCGGGGTTGAAGAGCTCTTCCGCCTGGCGTGGGACACCTTCAAGCAGCGGTGGGGGACGCTTCTGGGGCTCTTTCTTCTGACGCCGCTTATGGCGTTGATTCCTGCCGGCATCTTCTTCGGGGCCTGCCACCTGCTGGCATCGGCCCTTCCCGCATCGCGCACGGTCCTGCTGGCTGTGGGGGGAATCGGCGCCGTGACCATGGCGCTGGTGGCCTACTCGTGGGGATTCGGCGCTCTTATCTGCGCCACGGTGGATGATGAGGCCGACCTGCGGCGTGCCCTGGCCGAGGGGAAAAGGCTCCTCTGGCCCTATGTCTGGGTGTCGACGCTCCTGGGCATCATCATCGGCGGCGGGTTCCTGCTGGCGGTGATTCCGGGGATCATCTTCTCGGTCTGGTTCTTCTTCGCCCCCCTCATCCTGTTCGCCGAAGGGACCGGCGGCATGGACGCGGTGCTCAAGAGTCGCGAATATGTGCGCGGCCACTGGTTCGACGTCTTCGTGCGCCTCCTGATCATCTGGGGGCTTTCGGGCCTGTTGGGTCTCATCCCGGTGGTGGGGCCGATAGTGTCGATCCTTCTCGCTCCCTTCGTAATGCTGGTCCAGGCCCTCATTTACCGGGACCTGCGGCGGGTGAAGGGTGACGTGCCCTATCCCTGCGGCAGTCGCGATAAGGCCGTCTGGGTCGGTATCGGCATCATGGGCTACGTGGTTGTGCTGGGTGTAGGTGGGTACCTGGTGGCCAAATCGCCCCTGCTCCAGATGCTGAAGCAGGGAAAAGCGGGCGCCGGCCTTATGGTGCCGGTGCCGGCGAACCCGGGAGGGGAGGCCGGGACCATCTCCTTCGGGGACGGACCGTCCGGGAACCGGCCGTCGTCGCCCGAGAGCGTGAGCGCGGCGCTCGCCGATCAGGAACTTGCCGACTGCATGCTCTACGTCTATGCCCTGGACTACACCGGCACGGTAAAGGTAAACGGTGAGGAGCGCTACGTTATCAAGGGTGAGCGGAGCATGAACTACAACTACACCGGCTCGGCCGGGCTCAAGCGAGGCGAGAACACCGTCACCGTTGACTACCAGACCCTTCCCGACACCCCTCTGCGCGAGATTAAGATCAAGCTCTACCGGTATGACTGGGATGCCAAGCAGGAACACCTGATCGGTGAGTGGTCCCTGAACGATGAGGGGGGGAGCAGGAGCTACACGGTGCAGGTGGAGTAAGCGCGCAGCGGTTGCGGCGTGGATAACGAAGACGAAAAGAGGGAGCCCCGGAGGGTTCCCTTTTTTCGTCTTCGGGCTGGTGACGGTGCGTTCCGGTCAGGCGGCCCGGTTCTGTTCTTCCGCCTCGTAGTGCTCCACTGCTTTCGTGTAGCGTTCGGTAAAATCGGCAGGAGTACGCGCCTCGGCCGATTCGTAACCAGCCAGGATGCCGCCGCGCACCTCCTCGGGGAGCACCCGCTCGGCCAGGGGATAAAGAATGTCGTCTTCCTTGGCGATGTGCTCGCGGAGCATGATCAGGTAGCCGAGGGCGTTTTCCGCAATGTCCCCGTCACGACCGGTGCTGCCCGCCAGGGCGGCGGTGGCCGCCTCCTCCATGGCCTTCACGTAGGCCCGGCCCCGGTCGTGCTCCATGAGCATGGCCGCCACCGGGCTGTTCTCGCGGGGCATGCCGTTGTTCACCAGGGCCTCGAAGAGGACGTCTTCCTCCTTGGCGTGGTGGAAGCGGTCGGCATAGTGGCGGATGAAGTCCACCGCATCGAGATAGAAGCGGTAGTTGGTGTAGAGCCCTTCCGCCGTCAGAGAGGCGTTGCGCTCGAGTACGTCAAGCATCCGGAGGATCAGTTTGTGCTCGTCAACCAGGGTCTGGGTGATGTTGCGCTTCATGGTCAGTTCCTCCTTTCGCCGTCGATGCCGATGATGATGGTTTCCAGCGGCACCGGGTTTCCCGCCTTGGCCAGGGCCTGCTGTACCATGATGTCGAGACCGCGGCAGCAGGGGACCTCCATGATGGCCACGGTGACGCTTTTAACGTCATTGTTGCGGAAGATGGTGGCCAGTTTGTCCACGTAGGTGCCGGTCTCGTCCAGTTTGGGGCACGCGATGGCCAGTGCCTTCCCCTTGAGCAGGTCCTGATGGAAGGAGCCGAGGGCAAAGGCGACGCAATCTGCCGAGATCAGGATGTCCGCATTCCTGAAATAGGGGGCCGAGGGGGGAACCAGGTGGAGCTGGACCGGCCACTGGCGAAGTGCCGACGGGGTCCGGGCGGTGTCGTTGGTGGTGGTTTCTTCCCTTTCGATGACGCGAGCCATGCTGCCGGGGCAGCCGCAACCGAGATGTGACATGGTGTGTTCTCCTTTTCGTGTATTGAGTAGGTTTGGTTTAAGCCGCTTTGCTGGTCAGGTAGTCATTTATTTCCGCTTCGATCCCCGCCTCATCCTCTTTCGAAAGCCCGTGGATGGAGACCACGTCCTTGAGAAGGCAGATTCCCACTTTGCAGGTGACGCAGCCGATGTCGTAGCGCTGCAGGATTTCGCCGATTTCGGGATAAGAGGTGAGCACGTCCTGAATGGCCTGGCTGCCGAGATCATTTTTCAGATTCATTGATTTGTTCCTCCGTCGCGTTCTGATGATTCCACCTTACGCGTCTGAGCGGGGAATTTTTATGATGTGGGTCAAGAAACAGGAGTTTCGTGAGAGGCAAAAAGAGGGGAGTTTGTTGGTGAGTGGTGGCTAACCTATTTATTTAGCGACGATTACTTGCATGGGTAAAACAGTGTGCTATGTTTTGAGCATAATATTATGTAACGAAGTAGTTACAGGATATTCTGCCATACCCTGACAATCACTCTTCCCCTTTCCGATGTTCAGATGAGTTGTTGGCGTGGCACATCCCTCCCGGAGCGGATGGAAGAGAGAGCAGGCCAGCGAGGCGTGCAGCCCCAGGGCAGCCGGCCGCATAAACGGAAAGGAAAGGAGGTCGTACGCCATGACAAACGTACGGGTACGCATTGTGGCAGTCGTGGCAGTCAGTATCGGTCTGGCGCTGTTTGCGCTGGGAGGTCCACGCAAGGCCTGCTCCCAGCCGGTCCCCGGCGGGACGCTGGATCCCCTGACAATTCCCAAGTTCGTCACCCCGCTCGTCATCCCCCCGGAAATGCCGAAAAGCACGGTTCAGCCCGGGGTTCCCGCCGCGGCATACAATATAGCCGTGCGCCAGTTCAAGCAGCAGATCCTGCCGGGCGGAGTGTGGAATACGGTGAACGGTCGTAGCGATACCTTCGGCGCCACCACCGTCTGGAGCTATGGCCGGGCCCAGGACAAGATCCCCGTCGGATTCATCGCCCCGGCTCCCCTGTCGAGCAATATTTCTTTCAACTATCCCGCGTTTACGGTGGAGAACACGTCGGGCATTATGACCCGGGTCCGCTGGATCAATGATCTGGTTGATGCCAAGGGCAACTACCTGCCGCATCTCCTGCCAGTGGATCAGACCCTCCACTGGGCCAACCCACCGGCAACCGGTTGCATCGACGGAACGAACCGGACCGAATGCCGGACGTTCAATACGGCTCCCTACACGGGACCGGTTCCCCTTGTCACCCACGTTCACGGCGCCCACGTCAACGCGTCGAGCGACGGGTACCCCGAAGCCTGGTGGCTGCCTGCGGCCAAAAATATTCCGGCGGGCTATGCTGCCCGCGGCACCGTTTTCGACCAGTTCGACCCCCGTAACACCGTCAAGGGATCGGCCTATTTCGCCTACGAGAACGACCAACCCGCTGCGACCCTCTGGTACCACGATCATACCCTCGGCATCACCCGCAACAATGTCTATGCCGGGCCCGCCGGTTTCTGGCTCGTCAGGGGCGGTGCCAACGGCGATGCCTTCGTGGACGATGGAACATCAGCCGCACTCAACGACGGCAGGTTGCCCGGTCCGGCCCCCCGGGCAGGCATGGGTGATCCCAACTTCAATGCAGCCATCAGGGCCACCATCCGTGAGATTCCCGTGGTGATTCAGGACCGCTCGTTCAATGCCGATGGCTCCCTTTTTTATCCCGATAACCGAGCATTCTTCGAGGGATTGAACGTTTCGGGCGCCACTCCGCCCCAGTTCCCCGGCGCAGGGGTCCTCAATATTCCCTTCATCCCCAACTCCGATATTTCCGCCATCTGGAATCCCGAGGTGTTTTTCAACACCATGGTGGTTAACGGCACCACCTGGCCGCAACTGGAAAGCGCTCCGGCCCGCTATCGCCTGCGCCTTCTGAACGGCTGCAACTCCCGGACTCTCAACCTGACGCTCTTTACCGTGACCGGCGCCGGACCGGACGGCATCATGGGAACAGCGGACGATGTTCTCGGCGCCGAGATTCCCTTTTATCAGATCGGCGCCGAACAGGGCTTCCTGCCCCAGGTGGTCATGATCAAGACCGGCCAGTACACGCCGTTGCCGGGCAACGGGGCCATACCCGCGGGGCTTGCCGCACCCGATCCCATGCAGGCACTTCTCATGGGGCCGGCCGAGCGAGCCGACGTGATCATCGACTTCACGGGCCTTGCCGATGGTACCGTGGTACGAATGATCAATACCGCCCCCGACGCACCCTTCGGCGGGTTCCCCGATGCTCCGGCTGATATCGATACTACCGGTCAAGTGATGCAGTTTGTGGTTAAGGCGTCCCTTATCCAGCCGGGTGACGCCCTGACAACGCCGCCGGAGAATCTGGTCCTTCCAGCAGAGGCTTCTCTGCCGGCTACCGTGGCTGTCCGTCAGTTGACCCTCAATGAGGAGGAGTCAACCCGGCTCTGTGTCCAAGCACAGCCGGACGGAAGCATTACAACGCTTTTCGTTGACCCGATGCCGCTCCCGGGCTTTCTCTCGGCCTGTGCAGCGGCTGGCGGAATGCCCATGGGGCCGCGGGAGGCGAAGCTCGGCGTGCTTGTTGCTGACCCCATGACCGGAATGATGATGAGCATGCCCATGATGTGGGCCGACATCATTACCGAGGCGCCTGTAACCGGTACCACCGAGATCTGGGAGATCTACAACCTGACCATGGATGCCCACCCGATTCACCCGCACCTGGTGAGATTCGAGGTGGTCGACCGCCAGCCCTTCGACATGATGACGTTCATGCCCAGTGGTCCCGCGGTGCCTCCCGAACCCTACGAGCAGGGCTACAAGGACACGGTTCTGGCGTACCCTGGCCAGATCACACGGGTCAAGGCAACGTTCGACAAGATCGGCCTCTATGTCTGGCACTGCCACATCCTCGAACACGAAGATAACGAGATGATGCGGCCGTACATGGTCAAGATCGATCCGGCTTTCCCCGACGTGAATGCCGACGGTAAATTGGCTGTCACCGATGCCCTTGATCTGCTGAAGAAGCTCAAGTCTCCCCTGCTCGCCGGCGCTCCCTATGATCTCACGGGCGACGGAACGCTCGACGTGCGCGACGTTCTGGCACTGCTCAGAACCATCGTGTTCGGACCGCCGCGATAACGGAAGCCGCACTATGAGGCATGTGAAAGGCGGGAGAGGAATCTCCCGCCTTTCCTTTTGCCGGGACTGTCCCGGTCTGCTCAGATGCTTTCAATAAACAGGAGTGCCGGATCTTCCAGGTAGCGGACGACCTTGCTCAGGAACTGGGCCGCGTCGGCTCCGTCGGTAACCCGGTGGTCGAAGGTGAGGGACAGGGGAAGGATCGTGCGGACGACGATCTGGCCGGCGTGGACCCATGGACGGTCGGCAATGCGGCCGAAACCGAGGATGGCCACGTCGGGCCAGTTGATGACGGGGGTGGCGAACACGCCCCCGAAGTGGCCGAAGTTGGTGAGGGTGAAGGTGCTGCCCCGCATTTCGTCCAGGGTGATGGTCCTCTCCCGGGCCTTGCGGCCCAGTTCCTGGAGTTCCGAAGCCAGTTCGATGATGCTCTTGGCGTCCACGTTGCGGATTACCGGCACCATGAGGCCGTCGGGGGTCTCCACGGCAATGCCGAAGTGATAGTGCTTTTTGAGGATGATTTCTCCGGCCACGTCGTCAATGGCGGCATTCAGGTAGGGATGCTCCCGCAGGGCGTGCTGGACGGCCTTGATGAAGAAGGGGAGGAAGGTGAGGTGGGTGCCCCGCTGTTCCACCGCCTGCTGCTCCCGTTCCCGCAGGTGCCACAGTTCGGTGATGTCCGCCTCTTCCATGCCGGTGACAAAGGCGGTGTTCCGCTGGGAGGTCATGACGTTCCGGGCGATGGACCGCCGCACTCCCCGCAGGGGAATCCGCTCCGCCGGCCCGAACTCGCCGGCATCCGGCCGGGCCGGGGCGCCCGCGCCCGCCACGTCTTCGGGGGTAATGCTCCCCCGCGGGCCGCTTCCCCGCACGGTTGCCAGGTCGATGCCCCGTTCCCGGGCCAGTTTCCTGACCAGGGGGGTGGCGAGGATGGCCGGCTGCTGTGTCCCGACTGCTTCCTCCGCCTCGGGGAGTTCGCCCACGATCCCCACGGAGGGTTTCCGCACGGGGGGAGTCGCTTCCTCTTCAGCGATGGTGAGGAGCGTCTCTCCGACCATGACGGTTTCCCCTTCCAGCCGGGCACGCGTTATCACCCTCCCGGCTCGGGGCGAGGGGACCTCCACCACTGCCTTGTCGGTCTCCACCTCCACCACCGGCTGGTGCTCGGCTACGGTATCCCCTTCCTTCACGAGCCAGCGGCGCAGTTCCGCCTCGGTTATCCCTTCGCCCAGATCGGGGAGCTTGAAGTCATACGGCATCGGTTCCTCCCGGAAGAACTCGTTACTGCACTATGAAGCGTAAGGCGTAGGTGGTGCCCGGCGGGGGCGGGGCTCCTGCTCCGAAAACCTCCAAGCGTCGCCGGCTGAATTTCATGGAAACGCAAGCGCTGCTGCCGGCGTTTTCCCTTTGTCTGGACCCTCGGTGGATTATGCGGGATCTTTTCTCCGCAGGAGCCCCGCCCCCGCCGTGGTGCATCTGCTCCGAAAACCTCCAAGCGTCGCCGGCTGAATTTCATGGAAACGCAAGCGCTGCTCCTGGCGCCTTCCCTTTGTCTGGGCCCTCGGTGATTTATGCGGGATCTTTTCTCCGCAGATCAGTAGGTCAGCACTTCCTTGACGGCCGCCTGGATCCGCTCCACCGACGGCAGATACCGGTCCATGAGCCGGGCCAGGGGCACCGGGACGTCCGGGGCCGCCACCCGCACCACCGGCCCCCGCAGGTGGAGGATTGCCTCCTCCGCCACGGTGGCGGCGATTTCGGCCCCCAGGCCGCAGGTCAGCGGCGCCTCGTGGACGATGACGAGCCGGCCGGTTTTCCGCACCGATGCCAGCAGCGTCTCCCCGTCAAAGGGAGCCAGGGTCATGGGGTCGATCACCTCGGCATCGTATCCCTCCACGGCCTGGATGGTCCGCTGGAGCATGCTGCCCCAGGCGACCACGGTCACCGCGCCTCCCTGCCGGACGATCCGGGCCGTG
Source organism: Geobacter sulfurreducens PCA (assembly GCF_000007985.2). Classification (NCBI taxonomy): domain Bacteria; kingdom Pseudomonadati; phylum Thermodesulfobacteriota; class Desulfuromonadia; order Geobacterales; family Geobacteraceae; genus Geobacter; species Geobacter sulfurreducens. The sequence continues at coordinate 2,926,520 of NC_002939.5, read as the reverse complement.
CCCAGGGGCAGGGTGTAGTCCCCCTCGGGTACCTCCTCCTTCACCAACCGGTAGAGGCGGGTCGGCTCAAGGAAGAGCACCGGATCCGGATCGCGGATGGCGGCCAGCAGGAGCCCCTTGGCGCTGTAGGGCCCCGAGGGGACCACCACCTTGAGCCCCGGCACGTGGCAGAACAGGGCCTCGGTACTCTCCTCGTGGAGTTCCGGCGCCTTGATGCCGCCGCCATAGGGGGTGCGGATAACCAGCGGACAGGTGAAGCGGCCCCGGGACCGGGTGCGGATGCGTGCGGCGTGGGCCACGAGCTGGTCGAAGGCGGCGTAGATGAACCCCATGAACTGGATCTCCGCCACGGGGCGCATGCCGCAAACGGCCATGCCGATGGCCGCCCCGGCTATGGCCGATTCCGACAGGGGAGTGTCCATGACCCGGTCCCCGCCGAACTGCTCGAACAGCCCCTCCGTCACCCGGAACACCCCGCCGTCTCTGCCCACGTCCTCGCCGAGGACCACCAGCCGGTTGTCCCGGGCCATCTCCTCCCGCAGGGCGAGGTTTATTGCCTGGACCATATTCAGTTGGGGCATGGAGCAACCTCTCCTCTAGCGGATGTTTTCCTGTTGCCGCCTCTGCCGCGGACTCAACTCCGCACAGGTGAAGGCGAACATCTCCCCCGGCTCCGGCGGCGGCACCGATTCGTAGCGCCGTACCGCTTCGTCGATCTCTCCCTCGGCCTTTGCCTGTACCTCGGCTCCGTAATCCCCGTTCCAGAGGCCGCGCTTTGCCAGGAACCGCTCGAAGCGGAGCAGGGGGTCCCGGTCGCGCCACGCCTCCACATCAGCCGGGGGACGATAGCGGCTCGCATCGTCGGCGGTGGTGTGGTCGGCCATGCGGTAGGTGAGGCATTCGATGAAGGTGGGGCCTCCCCCGTCGCGGGCCCTGACCAGGGCCTCGCCCGTGGCGCGGAATACGGCCAGCACGTCGTTGCCGTCCACCTGGATGCCCTCGAAACCGTAGGCCAGCGCCTTCTGGGCCAGGGTCGGGGCAGCGGTCTGGGCCGCCAGGGGCACCGAAATGGCCCACTGGTTGTTCTGGCAGATGAAGACCACCGGCAACTTCAGGGCGCCGGCCAGGTTGAACCCTTCGTGAAAGTCCCCCTTGGAGGTGGCGCCGTCGCCGAAGTAGGCCGCCACGGCCGACCGGTCGCCCCTGGCCCTGGCCGCCAGCGCCGCCCCTGCGGCATGGGGGATGTGGGTCCCCACGGAAACGCAGATGGGAAAGAGGTTCATGCCGTCCGGGGTACGCAGCCCCCGCTCGTCGCCGCCCCAGTACTGGAAGAGCTGGTGGACCGGGTAGCCGAGGGTGAGGTGGGCGCCCATCTCCCGGAAGGAGGGAAAGACCCAGTCGCTTGGCTGAAGGGCGAAGGCGCTCCCCACCTGGGCCGCCTCCTGGCCAAGCACCGAGGGATAGGTGCCGATTCTGCCTTCCCGCTGGAGCGCCAGGGCGCGGCGGTCAAAGGTGCGGGTCAGGAGCATCAGGTAGTGGAGCCGCCGCAGCTGGTCGCCCGAAAGGTCGGGAAGAAGCGCCTCGTCCGCCGTGCCGTCCGCAGCGATGATCTCAAGACGCCGGACGCCGAATGTCTGAATCGTTGTTTCGGGCATGGGACACCCTCGTTCAGGTTGATGATGTTGTGCAGGCACGGGCTTTGATGGCGTCGCGGCCCGGCCGTCATCGCCGGTTTACGAGCAAGGATACCAGAGCGTTCCGGTTTCGCATCATTTCCCGCCGGTCGGAGGCCCCGAAACGGCCGGTGCCCCGCCGTTGGCGGCCAGGAGGAGATCGGCCTCCGCCTCCAGTTCGCGCATGACGCGGCGGGTGTAGAGCATGGAAACGGCCGCCGCGCTCCAGGTGACGAGCGCTACCCCCCACCAGATGCCGGGCAGTCCCCAGCCGAGCCGCAGGGCCAGCAGCCAGAAGACCGGCACCGGGGCCAGGATCTGGCGGAACAACCCGATCCAGAGGGCGAAGGCGGGGCGCTGGAGCGCCTGGAGGGCCGAGTTGTTCACGTACAGGATCACGTAAGCCCCGAGCACCAGCGCCTCTACCCGCAGGAAGCCCGCCCCCCGGGCAACGACCGCGGGGTCATCGGTGAACAGCCCCACCAGGGGGGCCGCCGTGGCCATCACCAGTACCGTCCCGGCGGCCATCATCAGGAGCCCGGCCCGCAGAGCCCGGGACAGTGCTTCCCGCACCCGCGCCAGCTTTCCCGCGCCGAAGTTCTGTGCCACCAGGGACAGGACCGCCACGTTCAGCCCCATGGCCGGCAGGAGCACGATCTGCTCGATCCGGGTGCCGATGCCGTAGGCGGCCACCGCTTCTTTCCCGAACCGTCCCGCGAACCAGGTGATCACGAAGATGCCCAGGGACACGGTCAGCATGTTGAGGCTTGCGGGGAATCCCTGGCCGAAGAGCCGCCGGAACGGCTCCCGCCGCGGTGCCATCAGTCGCCACGACCGTCCTGACAAGAGCCCGGTCCGCCGGACCCGGCCCAGGAGGTAGAGGTTGCCCGCGGCCTGGATCATCACCGTGGCCAGGGCGATGCCGCCGATCCCCATGGCCGGGATGCCGAAGCCGCCATACATGAACCAGGGGTCCAGGGCCAGGTTCAAGAAAAAGCCCGTCACCAGGAAATTGCGGAAGCTCTTGGTGTCGCCCGCGGCATTGAGCATGGAGTTGAGAATATAGTTGCCCATGAAGAAGATGCTGCCGGCAAAGAGGACGTCCATGTAGACCAGGGCCAGGTCCAGGTAGTCGCCGGAGGCCCCCATGAGCCGGAAGACCGCCGGTGCCGTGGCGAGCCCGACGGCCGTGAGGAGCAGGGCATGGAGCACCCCGAAGGAAACCGCCTGGGCCGCGTAGAGTTCGGCATCGTCGCGGTTGTCGCTCCCCAGCGCATGGCCGATGAGGGCCGTGGCGCCCATGGAGGTTCCCGCCCCCAGGGCCAGGACGATGAAGAAAAGGGGAAAGGAGAGGGACAGGGCCGCCAGCGCCTTGGTGGAGATGAGGCCGCCGTAGAAGGTGTCCACCACGTTGAACATGGTGTTGAAGAAAAAGCCGGTCCCCACGGGCACGGCGAGCCGGACCAGGAGCTGCGGGATGGGATCGCGGATCAGGTCGACAGAGGATTTCATCCTGCTAATAGTACCATTCCTTGATCCGTTTGGGGACATGGCGGTGCCGGCTCCGGCATTTTTGGTCTTGTGACGGCGGAATCCGGTGTAGCGAAACAGGCAGGGGCCCGGATCACATCGATCCGAGCCCCTGTTCATGCACTGTCCCGTCTTGTGCGCCACCCGGCCATTCAGCGTGCCGGCGCGCGGAGCTCACAGCTTGAATTGGCCGACCAGGCGCTGGAGCTCCTCCGACTGCCTGGAAAGGGTGGCTGCCGCCCCGGCAGTTTCCGTCGCCCCCTGGGCGGTCTGGTCAACCACGGCGGTTATCTGCTGGATGTTGTTGGATATCTCTGCGGTGGTGCTGGTCTGTTGTTCGGCTGCGGTCGCTATCTGGTTGATCTGCTGGGTTACGTCGCTGATCTGCTGGAGGATCTGATCCAGGGACCTGGCTGACTCGCCCGAGTACTCGGTTCCCTTCTCCACTTCGGCCACTCCTTCGTCGATCGCTGAAATGGCCTCTTTCGTCTCGGTCTGAACGGACTTGATCATTTGGCTGATTTCGCGGGTTGCGCGGGTTGTGCGCTCCGCCAGGGCACGGACTTCGTCGGCCACGACAGCGAAGCCGCGGCCCTGTTCTCCCGCCCGGGCGGCCTCGATTGCGGCATTCAGGGCCAGCAGGTTCGTCTGATCGGCAATGTCCTGGATGGTTTCGATGATCTGGCCGATCTGGTCAGAGCGGGAACCCAACCCCTCGACGGTCCTGGCCGCGCCTTTGACCTTGTCGGCGATGCGCTCCATGCAATCCGTTGTCCGGCGAACCACCTCGGAGCCCGAACGGGCGGTAGTGCTGGCACGGGTCGAGTTGTCCGCCGCGCTCAGGCAGTTGTCGGCTATGTCGCTGGAGGTGGCGGCCATCTCTTCGCTGGCAACGGCAACCGTGTTGGCCTGGGATGCCACATTCTCCGTTCCCGAGGCGATCTGGTCGGCGTTGGCCTGAAGCTGCCGCGATGCCAGCGCAACCTCCTGCGATGTCTGCGATATCCGGGAGATGATCTCGCGCATGGTTGACTGGAGTTCGCCGATTGAGCGGATGATGTCGCTGATCTCGTTATTGCGCTTGGGAGCGATCGTTTCCGTCAGATCTCCCCTGGTTATCCCGGCCAGATAGCCCATGATCCGCGTGAGCGCATCGTTGACCGTCCAGAAGAGCAGCCAGCTGAACAGAATGCCGAGGATCACGAAAACTGACGTGGACACGATGGCCTGCGACGTCGAGAACAGACGCCCCGCAATGACGGCGACTATGATGCAGAAGCTGTAACAGACGCACAGCAGAATGATCCGCGTTCGGATTTTCAGGTGAAGGTAGAGGTTCAGTAACAACGACATGGCCGCCTCCCGACAAGTACTGCCTGTTCTGGATTTTCCACTATTCTTATCGTCAGGTTACGCTGTTTCTGTAGAGAAATAGTTGATATGCGGAACACGCATGAAATGGCAGGAATGGGGGCACTTCGGAAAAACCAAGGAGGATATCCGCTTGAGATGCCGCCGGAGCACCGGGATGTCCTGACGGAGAGAAAGACGTCGTGCGCCGCGATCAGTACTTGAGGACTTTGGCCAGGAAGTTCCGCAGCTTGTCGCTCCGGGGATTTTCGAACAACTCCGCCGCGGGTCCCTCCTCGGCGGCCACCCCGTCGCAGACAAAGAGGCAGCGGTCCGCCACGCTCCGGGCAAAGCCCATGTGATGGGTGGCCATGATGATGTCGCGGCCTTCGCTGCGCAACTCCATGATGATGTCCAGCACCTCGGCGGTCATTTCCGGATCCAGGGCGGAGGTGGGCTCGTCCAGCAGGAGAAACCGGGGCCGGATGGCCATGGCTCGGGCAATGGCTACTCGCTGTTGCTGTCCGCCCGAGAGCTCGGCCGGCCTCTTGGCCGTATGGGGGGCGAGCTGGAAGCGTTCCAGGAGCGCCAGGGCTTGGTCCCTTGCCTCGGCCTGCGGGATGCCGTGCACCCTTGTCAGGGGGAGGGTGATGTTCTCCAGGGCCGAGAGGTGGGGGAAAAGGTTGTAGGCCTGGAACACCGTGCCGATCCTCCGCCGGTGGGCCAGGAGGCTCTCCTCGTCGAACCCGATCCGCTCGCCGTCGATCTCCAACTCTCCCCCGTCCGGGGCGGTGAGCCCACCGATGACCCGCAGCAGCGTCGTTTTGCCCCCGCCGGAGGGGCCGATCACCGCCAGGGCCTTGAACTCGGCCATGTCCAGCGACAGGCCGGCCAGGGCGGTCTGGCTCCCGAACCGCTTAGTTATCCCCGTCAGTCTAAGTTGCATAACGGAACTTCTTCTCGAGCCGGCGCGAGAGGAGCGAGATGGGCAGGGTGATGGCCAGGTAGCCGATGGCCAGGGGAAGGTAGCTTTCCAGGGTGCTGTAGGTGAAGGCGTTCACCTCCTGGGCGTTGAGGGTGAATTCGCTCACGGCGATGATGGAAAGGAGCGACGAGTCCTTGACGATGGAGGCGAACTGTCCCGCCAGGGGGGGGAGGGTCTGGCGGAACGCCTGGGGAAAGACCACGTACCGGTAGATCTGGGCACGAGTGAGGCCGATGGCCCGGGCCGATTCCATCTGGGAGTCGCCCACGCTTTCGATGCCGGCCCGGATCATCTCGGAGATGTAGGCGCCGGCAAAGAGCGACAGGGTGATCACTCCCACCAGGTAGCGGTCGCCCACGCCGAAGGCGTCGGCCACCACATAGAAGAACACCAGGATCTGCACCAGCAGCGGCGTTCCCCGGATCGTCTCCACGTAGATCCGGCCCAGGTAGCGTAGCGGCAGCAACCGGCTCCGCTGGGTCAAGGCCGTGCAGAGACCGATCGCGAGCGAGAGAAGCAGCGCCGCCGCCGAGATGGCGAGGGTCATGAGCCAGCCGTTGACGAATTTCTGCCGGTAGGCGTAGACCGACTCCCACCCCCAGTGGTACTGGAGGGAATGGAAGGCGTAGGCAAAGATGAGCGTCACCAGGAGAAAGGCGATAAGGATGCCGACGATGCGGGCCGGGAGGGGGACGGCGCCTCCCTCCCGGCAGTCATTGGGTGCGAAGAGGAGGTTCATGGCGTCCTAGAGATAGAAGGGATAGCCCAGTTTCTTGAACGCTTCCTTCTGCTCCTTGAGGTACTTGTCGCCAAGCGTCTCGAAGCCGCCTTTCTTGCGGAAATCGGCCAGGAAGGCGTTCACTTTCTTTCTCAGGTCATCGTTGCCCTTGCGGATGCCCACCGCCCACGATTCCTTCTGGAACGGCTCCAGGATGGCGCGGGTGGTGGCCCGGTTCTTCTGCCAGTTCTGGTAGGTGGACATCTGGTCGTAGATGAAGGCGTCGGCTTTGCCCTGCACCACTTCGAGGACGGCCGCGGCTTCTTTGTCGAGGACGAGTACCCTGGCTTTCTTCAGGTTCTTGCTGGCCCAGGCGTGGCCCGTGGTCCCCTTTTTGACCGCGACGCTGCGGCCCGGCTGGTCCAGGTCGCCGATGCCCTTTGCCGGCGATTCCTTCTTGACCAGGAGGCAGAGCCCCGTGTTCAGGTAGGGGTCGGAGAAGTCGATGGACTTGCCCCGCTCCGCATTGGCGGTCATGGATGAGATGATGAGGTCGATCTTGCCGGTTTTCAGGGCAGGGATCAGACCGTCGAAGGCCATGTTCTGGATCACGATCTTCTTGCCCAGGGCCTTGCCGAGCTCCGTGGCAAGGTCGACGCTCACGCCGGTGGGCTTGCCGGTCGTGTCGGTCATCTCGAACGGCGGATAGGCCAGTTCCATGCCGACGACAAGCGAGTCACCCGCGGCGAGGGCAAGGGACACGTTCAGGAACAGGACAAAGAAGAGTCCAATAAGCCATCCCCCCGCCCTGAAGCGGGGTGTGGGTGCGATAACCATAGGGTCCTCCAGTGAGTGTGAAGTGGCGGGCGTACTGAAAAAAACGGCCCGCGCATCGGTCACGGGCCGTTTTTCATGCCGCAGGGCCTGTGCTGCCGGTTACTTCAACGGCACCGGGTTACATACGTTATCCGGCGAGTTGGCCAAGGCGCCGCAATTGCCGCACTTAACGGTGGGCGAGGCGGAGAGGCTTGCCACCTCATCGCTGCATCCCTCGGCCTTGAGGGCACACATATGCATTTTGTGAGCTGTGATGTCGCATGCCATTTGACGTTCCTCCTTCCGCATTGTTCTAACAGAGGAAGTCTAGCGCGGGACTGCCCCCTGTCAAGGCGCGGCCCGTGTCCGGCGCACGGATGGTGCTGGACGGGAGGGATGGCTTTCGTTATCATGGCGCCACGCACCATCCCGAGGAGGCCTCGTCGATCCATGAAAAACCGCCTGATCGAGTCGACCCGTTACATTATCCTCATTGCCGTGATCGGTTCCTTTGCCGCCGCCGTCACCCTCATCGCCTACGGCGGGATTCTCGCCTTTCGCACGATCACCGAAACCCTGGCCTCCGGCTACGTGAGCAGCAAGGGAATGAAATCCCTTGTGCTGTCGTTCATCGAGGTGGTCGACACCTTTCTCCTTGGCACCGTTCTCTATATTATTTCCCTTGCCCTCTACGAACTCTTCATCGACGACACGGTCCCGGTCCCCCAATGGCTTACGATTCACAACCTGGACGACCTCAAATACAAGCTGGTGGGGGTCGTGGTGGTGGTCATCGGGGTGCTCTTCCTCGGCCAGGTGATGACCTGGGACGGCCAGCGGGATCTCCTCGGCTACGGTGTGGCGGCCTCCCTGGTTATCGCGGCCCTCACGTATTTTCTCAGTCTGAAGAAAAAATAGAATAAAACGCTGCGTGTTGACAGTGTTTACTCCCGGATGGTAATAGGTAAGGTCCGCTGCGGAAAGGCCGTTCAGCCGGCGAACGGGGGACAGTGCCGATACGGGAGGGAAGTATGGAACGTTTCTTCATCGTCGGGTGTGGCGATATCGGGAAAAAGGTGGCAAGGATCGCCCTGGCAGACGGTGCCGGGGTCGCGGCCCTGATCCGGTCCCCGGAGAAGGCGGAATCCCTCCGCGAAATGGGGGTGACAGCCCTGGAGGCGAACCTCGATGAGCGGGATTCCCTGGCAGGGATGCCCACCCGCGGCGCCGTGGTGTTCTACTTTGCTCCCCCCCCGGGCGGGGGGGTCACCGATCCCCGCGTGCGCGCCTTCTGCGACGCCATTGCTCCCGGTGAGGAGCCGCGGAAGATCGTTTACCTGAGCACCAGTGGCGTGTACGGCGATTGCGGCGGCGACGTCGTTACCGAAGAAACCCCGCCCAATCCCCAGACCTCGCGGGCGCGCCGCCGCTACGATGCGGAAACGGTTTTCCGCCAGTGGGGGGCCGAGCGGGGCGTCCCGGTGGTCATCCTCCGCGTTACCGGGATCTACGGGCCGGGCCGGCTTCCCCTCCAGCAGCTCACCAGCGGCCAGCCGGTGCTTGAGGAAAGCCTGGCTCCCTTTACCAACCGCATCCATTCGGAAGATCTGGCCCGCATCTGCCTCGCCGCTGCGGAACACGGCGAAGACGGGGACATCTTCAATGTGAGCGATGGTCACCCCACCACCATGACCGCCTATTTCGACGCATGCGCCGACGCTCTGGGCCTGCCGCGGCCGCGCCGGGTGACCCTTGAGGAAGCCCGTCGGGTCATGACGCCGCTGATGTTTTCGTACGTGACCGAATCGCGAAAAATGGACAATCGCCTGATGCGCGAGAAACTGCACGTGACCCTGCTCTATCCGACCATGCAGGAGGGGGTGCGCAGTTCTGTTGCGTAGTCCGGCAGCCTGCGGAAAAAAGAAAACGCCGGACCTGGGGGCCGGCGTCGGGGATGCGTGAAGAGACGGTAGCGCTTAGACCAGCAGCAGCGGCTTGCGCTTCCTGAGCACTTGGCAGATGAGCATGTCCTGCCGTTTTTTGCGGGGTGCTCTCTTTTTTTCGATGACGTCCCGCACTGAGAGCAGTTCCGTGCGAAGCGCTTCGCCCGCCTTTACCAGTTTGCGCGCCCGCTGGTCACCCCGCGTATAGGGGGCAAGCAGGGTCAGGGCATCACTGATTTTCAGGCTGACAAGAACCCGCTCCTTCAGTCCGGCATAACGGCCTTCCTTCAACCGTTCCCTGACGGCGGCGAACTCCTGCTCGAAATAGGCGAGCACCGTATCGTACATGTTTTTGTCTGCGGACATGCGTCACTTCCTGGTCTGTTTCGGTGAGTGAGGGTACCGGCTTGTTAAGAGTATTATTCGGCCTGACCGGGAAATTCTTTAAGATTTTATCAGATCATGCAAAAAGTTGAATAATAGTGAGCTGTTTCAAAAAGGTAACGGCGGCCATTTCATTGCTTGACAGGGCGGTATGATCGGGGTTATTGGTATACGCTAATTTCTTTTGGCAGTTCCTGGTGGCGCCGGAAGCCGAACTAAGAAAGGAACGATTCCATGAAATGTGACAGGAGTGGTTTGAGCGGATTGGCGACGGTGGCGGCCTTGGTGGCGATGGTTGCCCTGTTCGGATGGACGCCGGCTGGAGCCGGAAGTGAAAAGAGCGGCGCCGTGAAAGTGCCCGCAGGCATGGGCACTCCCGCGAGCGGGCCCGTGGCAACGGTCACAATCGAGAAGCAGCCGGAACTTTTCGCGGCCGACCCGACCCCCCTTACGGTCACCCAGTGCGGCCAGTGCCATCCCTCCGCGTTTCAGGACATCAAGAAGGACGGCGGCCGGCATACCTTCACCTGTCAAGGCTGTCACAAGTCCTTCCACAGCTTCAATCCGCGGAAGAACAACTGGGATCAGATAATGCCCAAGTGCGCCGATTGTCACTCAACGCCGTCGGTGCCCCACGTGCAGGTCTTTACCCAGTGCTCCGAATGCCATACGAATCCGCACTCCATTGTCCGGATGCCCATGACGAAGAAGCTCCAGGACTCCTGTGCAGTCTGTCATGCGGGACCGCCGGCCGAACTGAAGCAGTTCCCGAGCAAGCACGCCAGCCTTGCCTGCTCCGCATGTCATACGGGGCACGGGGTGATTCCGTCTTGCAACATGTGCCACAAGCCCCACTACGAAGGGCAGGAGTTCAAGACCTGCGCCAGCGAATGCCACCCGGTCCACAAGCCGAAGCAGATCAACTATTCCAAGGAGGTGGGAGCGCGGACCTGCGGTGCCTGCCACGACAAGGTGTACGCCGTCTGGACGGGAACGCCGAGTCGCCACGGCAAGGTCAACTGCGCTGCCTGCCACTCCAAGCACGGCTACATTCCCCAGTGCGGCGATTGCCACGGCCTGCCGCACACCAAGCAGCTCCACGACCGTTTCCCCAAGTGCCTGACCTGCCATCAGGACGCCCATAATCCGCCGGTTCGTCAGCGCTGACAGTCCGTTGTGATGCCCCCCTCCTCCGCCAGGATGGTCGGAGCGAGGGGGGCTGACATGCCCACGAGGAGGGGGATGCATTGACGCGTTCCTGGTGGATGACCGCACAACTGATACTGTTCGCAGCCGTTCTTGCCGCACCCGCGGTCTGCCGTGCCGTTGATCTGGGGATCAGTTCCGATACCATTGTCAGGGTCTACGAACGGGATGACCGTAACGGCGGGGGGCGCTCCCTTCTGCCGGTCTACGAATTCGTGCGGCTCGATTACGGCAGCGTAACCACGCCGGGGCTGTCGCTCCACGCCTACGGCTGGGGGCGGCTCGACCTGCGGGATTCGCACGAGGACGGCGATGCCGAGGGCGATCTCCTCTATGCCTATCTTGAATATATCGACCCAGACCGCGATCATCAGATGCGGCTCGGCCGCCAATACCTTTTCGAAGGGGTGATGCGGGAGAGTTTCGACGGCCTCTATGCCAGAACGGAGCTCGTGCCGACGGTAGCCCTCTCGGCATTCGCCGGAATGCCGGTCGGTGCGGGCAGCGCGGCGGGCCGCAGCGGCGACCTGGTCTACGGAGCCCGGATCGTTCAGGGACAGCGTGGTCGGTATGACGCGGGAATCTCTTACAAGTACGTGGCCAATGACGGCTCCCGGAGCGAGGAGCTTCTGGGGGCCGACCTCTCCCTGAGCCTGCCGGCCGGTATCTCGATGTTCGCTCATTCGACGCTCAATCTTCTGACGGGCGGGTGGGGAGAGCATTCCTACGAGGCCCGGATCCCGTTTGCGTCCATGGAGCTCCGCCCCTTTTACCAGCGGTATCGGTATTCCGACTATCTCAACGACCGTTCCGGGGCCTCACGACCGTTCCGTTTCCAGACGGTACTCGGTGACCGGGTTGAGATCGCGGGCGCCGAAGGATTCTGGTATCCGACCGAGAGCGTGGAGTTCGGTGGGAGGTACAAGTACCTCACCTATGACAGCCGGTTCGGCAACGCCCACATGGCCACCGCCCTGGCGACGGTGCGGAGGGGTATTTTCTCGGAAGCCGGTCTGGAGTTCGGCCGCGTTCAGGGTGATCTGACAGAGAACCGCTACTATCTGGGGCGCGGTTATCTTTACGGCGATTTCGCTCCCTGGTTCGCTACCGGTGATGTTACCTATGTCCGCTACGACCGGGCCATCTACGGAGAGAACAGTGCGCTCTTCGTTTCCGCCGGCGTGGGAAGGAAGATGCTGGATCGGGCGCTTTCCCTCAAACTTTCGGTGGATTACAGCAATGACCCCTATTTCCACAAAGATTACCGCGGCACCCTTGCCGTGACCTATGCGTTTCGCAGGTAAGAGCGTGATGGACCGGCCAGCGGCAAAGAAATGGAATCAGGCGCATGAATCGTAGAACCGTTTGCATGGCGGCGGGGTGCATGCTTCTCGCCCTTGTTGTTTCTTGTGCGCAACAGGCGCGCTATCGGCTGCCCGTCAAGCATCCGCCGATTTTCGAACTGGGCGAGCGGCGGGAATTCTGCACCAAGTGTCACGGCTACCGGAAGGAGCCGGTGGACTTTGAGCGCTACAATCACACCCCGTTGTTCACCGATTCGCACCGGATGGTTGCGTATCAGAATCAGAACATCTGCGCCATTTGCCACGAGCAGAGCTTCTGCAACGATTGCCATGCGAGCCGGACCGAACTCAAACCGTCGGAGAAGAGCCCGACGGAGACCTATCGCAGGATGCAGCACCGGGGAGACTACCTTTCCCGCCACCGGATAGACGGACGGCTCGACCCATCCTCCTGCTTCCGCTGCCACGGTAATCCCCGGGCAGCCGCCACCTGTCGGCCGTGCCATGGTTAACGGTGATTTCACGGATCGGAGCACGCTGGCAATGAAGAGGCTCATCGCACTTGCGGGACTCGTTACGCTCACCCTTGCCGGTTGCGGCGGCGGGTCCAATGCCGGCAACGCGTCCTCTCCCGTTGCCACGTCGGCCCATACCCCCATCTGGGTGACCTATCACCGCTTTCCGACCACCGAGAGCTTTTCAAACAATGGGGCCGAGGCCCTCAACCAGTGCAAGGTCTGTCACGGAACCAACCTGCTCGGTGCTGCAGAAGGGGCGGGTGCGCCGGCATGCCTGAGCTGCCACGTTGTCGACCCGGTACCGTACCCTGAGCGCTGCTATTCCTGCCACGGCAGCGACCCGGTCAAGCCCTTCTTTTCCTGGTATTCCACAATGCGCTCCACGCGCAATGGCATGCCGATCGATCCTGCGTTCGTTCAGCGGGTGCGTAACGGCAGCCTCCGTCACCTGAAGCACGACGCCGTCCCTCCCGCCGAGATGGAGAACCCCGATGCGTGCCTGCGGTGCCACGCTCCGCAGACGGAGTTTCCGGACCGCCCCCTGCCCGAAATCCACCACAAGCTGGTATTCACTGTTCGCGATATCACCGGCGACGGCATTCCGGAACTCGTGGACTGCACTTCGTGCCACGTGTACACCATCGATCCGGAACTGAATATCCCGATCCGGGCGGTACGCGACTGCGTTCTCTGTCATCCGACAATCGTTCGTTGACGCCGCCTGCCGCGGTACGGGCCCCCTCGTCCACGTGATCTCCTGCCGGTGCTCTGAGTTATTGCATGCGGTCATATGACGTTGTGTGTGACCTGAAATTGGCACGACCCACCAGGTATAAACGTCCTTTCATGTCTGGCAAAAGCCCGATCCGTGTGTTCTGCGGTCTAGGGTGTTGTGACGTGAAAAGACGGGCATGGAAAATGCTTTAAAAGGTTCAGGTCCGATGGGCCGGAAAGGGGGGAGAGATGATGGCTGAAGCTCTGCAACGGGAAAATCCGAGTGGTTTTGAAGGGTCCGTCGCTGGTCTCCCCCTGACGGATGTCATCCAGCTCAAGGGGCAAAACCGGTTTTCCGGCTGTATTGCCGTGGAATATCGGGAACGGCAGGGGATGATCTTCTTCCGTGACGGTGACATCATCCACGCCGAGCAGGGAAAATTGATGGGGGAGATGGCTCTCTACGAGATCATCCGCTGGCCGGGAGGGCGGTTCAACATCCAGCCGAAGGTGACCACCACGAGCCGCACCATCCAGCAGAGCATCAGCTTCCTGCTGTTGGAGGCCCACCGCCTGATGGATGAGGAGCAGGCCGCAGTGCGCGCCGATGAAGGGACACGTCGAGAGGAGGCGGCGGCTCCGGCTGCCGTGCAAAACCGTATGAGCGCTGTCGCGGAACGCATCGTTAGAATAGCGGGTGTTTCCTATGCGGTTTTGATGAAAAAGGACGGAACCCCCCTGGAGGATGACAGTTTCGAGGCCGAAGTACTCTCCGCCAAAGGGATGAGCCTTGCGGGTATAGGCTCCCGTCTGGGAGAGTTGTTCGGCTTGGACGAGGTAAAGTCGGCGGCGGTCCACGCCCGCGGCAAGCAGATCCTTCTGTTCGAAGCAAAAAATCACTACGTTTCCATCGCAGTTCGCGGCGACAGCTCCCTGGCCCACGTGGAAAACGAAATCCGCTCCACGTTTGCCGGCCGCAAGTAGCGCACTGCCGACAGGTCGGCGGACTCTGACGGATGGGAGAGGATATGCGCGAGATTCTTACTCAGCTGAATGCGGTTCCGGGGGTTGTCGGCAGCTTTGTCTGCGGCGGCGGCGGGGAACTCATGGTTCACGCCTTTCCCCCACTGTTCGATGAGTCCATTGTCAGGCAGGCATCCGCCGCTGTTGCGGATCGTAACAGCGGCGTCCGGGCCGCAGCCGGCTCCTTCGACCTGCTCGACTTCCGGTACAATGACGGGCGTATCGTCGTCAAGCCCCTGAGCGAGGCATTTCTGCTCCTGCTCTGTACCAAGGCCATCAACCTCCAGGTGCTCAACATCTCCCTGAATGTGGCCAAGGGAAAGCTTGACGCGCTCATTGCCGCAGCCGGTCAAGTCTTCGCGGCACCGGCGTCCGTGCAGGCATCCGCGGCCAAGGCCGTCGACGGCGTTCTGACCCTGCCGGCCTGCCACATTGCCGACTCCACGGTGGGGAGCTCCTTCGAGCAGTTGGGCATGGGAGCTCTCAACCAGACCACAGCCCAGCAGATCAGCAACTTCTACAAAGCGGGCGCGGTCAAGAAGCTTAAGCTCACCAGCACCGCCAGCGGCATCTCGGCGATCTTCCCCTTCATGGTGGTCAATGAGAACGATGCGGCCTACGATGGCAAAATCATCCTCTGCAGGGCCATCGAAAAGAAGCTCAAGGTCGGGCCCGGCGACCACCTGACGGTCGAAATTCCCTGACCGGTAAGCCGTCCCGGCCATGATCCTCCCAGTCGCCCCGGGCCGCTCCACTGTTGATCAGTGCGCGGCCCGACGTCGTTTGACCGTCAATGTGTCATTGTTTCCCGCACGGGGGATCCGGTTTGCCTTCCGCCCAAAATGGGGTAGAGTGTAGCTCATGTTTGTTCCCGATCCTGCACGAACCGTCATAGAAGCCGACGAGTCAGACGTCATGGAGATTCACCGCTCGGTGGAGCCGGTCACCGTCGCATGCGGCGATAGACCTCCTTCTCCGTGCCAGGCCTTTGTCTGCGCCATCCGCGAGGGTGAGCGTGCCCGGGTCCACGTGGCCCTCGAGCAGACGGACCGCCGCTGCGTCGCCTTGTATCGCTCCGACCGCGAGCTGGTCGACGGGGAGTCACACGATGTCCTCGTGGCTGAAGCCATTGCCTTTGCCGAATCCCTCGGCTTTGCCATGCAGGAGGTCAACCTCCGCTACAGTAAAGCCATGCGCGAGGTGGTCATCCGGGAAGTCCGGGTGATTCGCCGCCCCGCGGCGCCTCCCATGACCGGGGTCGTGGATCCGGCGGCAAAGCGTCCCGCCGCCAAGCGCCAGGAGAAAGAAGCCAAGCCCGCTCCGGAGCCCCCGCGGGCTCCTTCTCCCCCCTCGCCTCAACCCGCAGAGCCCATGCCGAAAAAAACACCTGCTGTCGATACGAAGGCTCTAGAGGCCGAGGCGCGTCGAATGGAGGCTGAAAACACAGCCTTGGAGCGCGAGGGGAACGCCCGGCTGGAGGAACTCAACGCCCGCATAGCCGAACTTGGCCGCGAACGTGAGGAAATCCGGCGGGCCCTTGCCGGGAAGGAAAAGTCACTCGAAGCCGAGATCGCGCAACTGGAGCGCCGAAAGGCGGAAGACGAACAGGAGTTGGCCAAACGGACCGCCGCCCATGATGCCGAGGTGGCTCGCCTGAAGGCGGACATCGATCAACTCGGCGCGGAGCTGGCGCGACTCGGTTCCGGCGAGTCGACCGAGGTGGCGGAACTCACCGCGGAGCTCAGCCGGTTGACGGCGGAACGGGAACGGGCCGAGTCCTCGGCCGAGAGCGCCGAATCCGAGCTTCGCGACCGGTTGGCGCGTTTGTCGGCCGAATGGGAAGAGGTCAGAAAGGCTTCCGAAGAGCGGCAGGAGACCCTGGCGCGCGATATCGCCCGCATGGCACGGGAGAAGGAAGAGGCTGAGCGGCTCGGGTCCGAGCGGGTCCGGGAGCTGGAACAGGCGGTCCGGCGCGGGGAAGAGGAACGCGAAGCCGCCGGCGCCGTTGCCGCCCGCGATATCGAATCGCTGGAGGAATCGCTCCGGCAGCAGGCCCGTGAGCGGGAAGCGGAACGGAAAGATGCTGTGGCGCGGCTGGCTGCGCTGGTCGCCGAAGAGACGGTGGTTGCGGCCGAGCGGGACGCGGTTCGCCGCCTGGTGCTCCGCACCGGTGAGGGAGGCGCCGAGGAGGCGCTGGCGGCAGCAGGGGCGGAAACGGCAACGCTCCGCGCCGAGCTGGAGCGGCTTGCCTCCGCCAAGGCGCTGGCCGAGCAGACTGCCGCCGCGAGAATCGCCGCGCTGCAGGCAGAGGTGGAACGTCTTGGCGCGGCGCGGGAACCGGTCCGTCCCGTACGTCGCGAGACTGCTCCCCGACCGGCGGAGTTGCCGCCGCAGCCGGTTTTGCCTCCGTCCGTCTCCTCCGACGCCGGGGCGGACAGGGCGTCCACCGCGCCTTCCGAATCCGGCTGGAGTGCCGGCGTGGCTGCCACGGTCGACGAGTTGCTCGCCGGCGAAGAAAATGCATCAGACGACTTTTCCTTCGGGGATGGGGCTGATTCCGGCTCGTCCGGCGGGGGGGCCTTCCGCCTCGATCCGTCCCTGTCCTGCGTTGAATACCACGATCCCGCCGATGTGATTGAACTCCACCAGCCCCTCAACTACGTGAACGTGTCGCCGCCGGGGCATGTGCCCCAGACCTGCGGTGCGTACATCTGCGTCCTGAAACGGCGGGAAACCGTCCGGGTCTACGTGGCCTGGAGTCTGACCGCCGACCGCAAGACCCTGGTCTACGTCCCCGAGCATCCTCCCTCCGGGGAGGCCGACAGTACCGGGGTGGTGCGTGATGCCTTCGCCTTCGTAGAAACCGTTGGGTTCATGATGGACAGGCTGCGGCTCCCCGATGATCCCGTCAAGCGGGGCAAGGCACTTGCCGCGGTGCCGGTCCTCTGCCGCAGGGGATAACGGGCCGTGACCACCGCCCTCTGGCTTCTCGCCGCTGTCCTCATCCTGATCGGTATTGCCGGGACGCTTCTGCCGGCACTGCCGGGCATTCCCCTTGTTTTCGGCGGGCTGGTCCTTGCCGCCTGGATCGACGGTTTCAGCCGGGTCGGGTGGCTGCCGCTTCTGGTCCTGGGGCTCCTCACGGTTGCGTCGTTCGCCATTGATCCCTACGCGAGCGGCAAGGGCGCCCGGCGGTACGGTGCCAGCCGCCACGCCGTGATTGGCGCATCCATCGGTGCCGTGGTCGGAGTTTTTTTCGGCCTGCCGGGGCTTGTGGCCGGCCCGTTTCTGGGGGCGTCCCTGGGTGAGCTGCTGGCCCGGGGCGACCTGGAGCGTGCCGGCCGTGCCGGTTTCGGGGCCTGGCAGGGATTCGTGATCGGAACGGTGCTGAAGGTCGCACTGGCCCTGGCCATGGTGGCGTTTTTCCTTGCGGCATATCTCTTCTGACGGGAAAGCGGCGGACACGGGCTTTCCTCTGGATTTTGTGTTTACAGAACGCTGTTTGTTGGCTAGAGTGTCGGGATTGATTCCGTGACTTTTCCACTCAAGGAGGAACAGCTATGAAAGCAGTACTGCTCGACGGCTTCGGCGGGCTTGATGTTCTCAAGGTAGGGGAGGCGGAGAGGCCGAAACCGGCGGAAGGGCAGGTGCTCGTCAAAGTGGTGGCCACCTCCGTCAATCGTCCCGACCTCGTTCAGCGGGAGGGAAAGTATCCGCCTCCGCCGGGTGATTCGGAAATTCTCGGCCTGGAAGTTTCGGGCACCATCGAGGAACTGGGTCCGGGCGTCACCGGCTGGCAGGTGGGCGACCGGGTCATGTCCCTGGTCGGAGGGGGCGGCTACGCGGAGTACGCGGTGGCCTACGCGAGCCACCTCATGCGGATTCCCGAAAGCATGAGCTTCGAAGAGGCGGCCTGCGTCTGCGAGTCCTACATTACGGCATTCCTGAACGTCTTCATGATCGGCGGGCTCAAGGACAATAACAGCGTCATCCTCCACGGCGGCGGCGGCGGGGTGAACACTGCCGGCATCCAGCTCTGCAAGGCCCTGGTTCCCAACACGAAGATCGTCGCTACCGCCCATCCGTCAAAGATCGACCGGGTCAAGGCCCTGGGGGCTGATCTGGTCGTCGACTTCACCCAGACTCCCGACTTCTCCGAGGCGGTGAAGGAGTTCACCAACAAGAAGGGGGTCGACGTGATCCTCGATCACGTGGGCGCCAAGTACCTGGCCCCCAACATGAATTCACTGGCCTACGCCGGGCGGCTCGTCATCATTGGCGTCATCAGCGGCATCAAGGCTGAGCTCAACCTGGCCCTGATGATGGTGAAGCGGCAACAAATCATCGGCTCCGTGCTCCGCTCTCGCCCCGTTAAGGACAAGGGGGAGATCGTGGCCGAGTTCACCAGGACGGCGCTGCCGAAGTTCGCCGACCGGACCATCGTGCCGATCATCGAGAAGGTCTTCCCCATGGATCAGGTGGTTGAAGCCCACCGGATGATGGAAGAAGACAAGCACTTCGGGAAGATCGTGCTGAAGATCAGCTAACGTTCGATTCACCGGCTGTTTCAGGCCCTCTCCCCTTGTCGGGAGAGGGCTTTTCTCTTTCAGCGGAACAAGGAGGATCACGCCATGACGGCACCGCAATCGATCAGGGACCTGGATCTGGAACGCCTCTGCAATCGCACCTTTCACCCTTCCCCGTCAGCCTGGGAGGACGAGGTGCTCTACTTCCTGCTGCTCGACCGCTTTTCCGACGGCAACGAGACGGGCTACCGGGACAACCGGGGACGGCGCACGAACCGGGGCGCCACCCCGCTGTACCGCCCGGCCGATGCGGGCAACGCCATCGCCACCGAGCCCGAGGCAGCGGCCTGGCGCGAGGCCGGCACCCGCTGGTGCGGCGGGAACCTGAAGGGCCTCATGGACAAGATGGGGTATCTCCGGCGATTGGGGGTGACCGCGGTCTGGGTCAGCCCCCTGTTCAAGCAGTGCTCATTTGTCCCCACCTACCACGGTTACGGTATCCAGAACTTCCTGGACGTGGACCCCCACTTCGGCACTCGCGACGACCTGCGGGAACTAGTCCGCGTGGCCCACGCCAACGGCATTTACGTCATCCTCGACATCATTCTCAATCATGCGGGGAACGTGTTCGCCTACGACCGGGGATACACCCCCTACGACGGCGGCACCAGCTACCCGGTGACGGGATTCCGCACGGCCGACGGCACTCCGTCGCTTCCCTTCGGCCCCGTCGGTTCACCGGCCCCCGCCGAAGCCTGGCCCGACGGTGCGGTCTGGCCCCGGGAACTGCAGGCGCCGGAGTGCTTCACGCGCAAAGGATACATCCGGGATTGGGACCGTTATCACGAATACCTGGATGGTGATTTCTTCGACCTGAAGGATATTCACCTGGGCGACGGGGACGTGGATTCGTTCAGTCCGTCCCCGGCGCTCCTGGCACTTTGCGAGGTGTACAAGTACTGGATCGCCTACGCCGACCTGGACGGCTACCGGATAGACACCGTAAAGCATATGGGCCCCGGGGCCACCCGTTTTTTCGCCTCCACCATCCACGAATTCGCCCAGAGGATCGGCAAGGAGAATTTCTATCTCATCGGTGAGATCACCGGCGGCCGGGTCAATGCCTTCGACACCCTGGAGACCACCGGCCTCAACGCCGCGCTGGGGGTGGACGACATTCCGCTGCGCCTGGAAGATCTGGTGAAGGGAAAGGCCAACCCGGCCGACTACTTCGATCTCTTCCGCAACTCCCTGCTGGTGCGCAAGGAGTCCCACATCTGGTTCCGCGACAAGGTGGTGACGGTTATCGACGACCACGACCAGGTCTGCCGCGGCGCCAAGAAAGAGCGGTTCTGCGCCGGCGATCCCACGTGGCGCAAGCTGGTGCCAAACGCCCTGGCCCTCAATGCCACCACCCTCGGCATCCCCTGCATCTACTACGGTACCGAGCAGGCCTTTGACGGCGAAGGGGGGGACGACCGCTACCTGCGCGAATGCATGTTCGGCGGCCCCTTCGGCGCCTTTCGCAGCCGCGGGGTCCACTTCTTCGACGAGGATAATCCGGTCTACCGGGAGTGTGCCAAGGTCCTTGCCCTGCGCCGTGACATCATCGCCCTGCGCCGGGGGCGCCAGTATCTGCGGGAGATCTCCGGCGATGGAGTGAACTTCGGGCTTCCCTACGTCATCGGTGGCGAGATCCGCTCCGTGGTGGCCTGGTCGCGGATCTTCGACACCGAAGAGATAGTTCTCGCCATCAACACCGACCCTGACCATCCGCGCACCGCACTGGTGCTCGTGGACGGCTCCCTTCACCGGCCGGGGGACGTTTTCTTCTGCCGCTACTCGACGGACCCGGGTCAGGTCCGTCGAAGGGTGAGGGTGCGGGATGCCGGTCCCGCCATTCGGGCCGTAGAGCTTACGGTGCCGGCGGCCGGCTTCGTACTGTTCCAGAAGCGATAATACAATCGGGATAATGGCCCCGCTTTTGCTTTGAACGACATGGTGCGAGCCATTTTTTCAGAAGGAGGGGCCATGTGGACCGATGATTTGACAGTGGGCATCTGGGAAATTGACACCCAGCACCGGGCGCTCTTCGCCCAGCTTGAAAAGCTTCTCGACGCCTGTATGGTTGGGCGGGAGCTGGAGGAGGTCATGGAGATGATCGTGTTCCTCGACGGCTACGTCGATACTCACTTCGAAGCCGAGGAGCGTCTCCAGCGAGAGGGAGGGTACCCCGAGTACGAGAAACATCGGGCCGAGCATCTCATCTTTCGCACCAACCTGGAACGGTTGAAGGCCGAGCTGGTGGAGTCGGGAGCAACGCGGGATTTAGTGCTGAGGGTGAATCAGGTGCTCATTGACTGGCTCAAGACGCACATCCGCAACGTCGATGCCGCCATGAGTGAGTTTTTGCTCAAGAAATCAGGGCAACTTGCCGATATGAGACAGTAAGAAAACCTGACCCACTACCACGCTATCGGGGGAAGCAATGCCTGAGTTTTTCGATGTGCCCAGCGATATGGACGTCCATGAGTCGATCCTGTCCAAAGAAACCAAAAACGGGTTCCTGGTGGATGTGCGGATGGTGAAGCGCCATCGGCAGTACGAGGCGGCCCTTTTCCTGAACGGTCGCTATAAGCCCGGCCCCCCCCTGCCGCGTCCACTGGATAACCCGTCGGGCGATACCACCCACTGGATGGGGGTGCGTCCGAGCGTCGGCTTCACCTATGATGAAGCCCAGACGATCCTTGAGGATGTCAAGGCCCAGAATGACCTGCATCACATCACCTTCAGGGATACCTGGGGACGCGAATACGGCGACTGACGGTCAGCCGCGTGACGGAAGAAAAAAGCGGGACCCGGCGCCGTTTGCTGCCGGGTCCCGCTTTTTTGCGTGGATGCTATCGAAGGAGCCTTAGCGCACCGTAAAGGACGTCTCGCGCGTATCTTTCCCCGAGTCGGTCTTGACGGTGGCGATCACCTTGTAGCTTCCCTTTTTGGCATCCGCCGGCAGGATGATCGGGATGGTTGAGGTGTAGGTGCCTCCCGTGTGGGCGACGGTGGCTTCAGGGTTGCCGACGAGGTCGCCGCCGTAGCGAATCTCAACCGACTCGGTCACGTTGGTCTGGGCCGTGGCGGAAGGGGTCAGCAGGGCGTAGGTGGTCTGGATTTCCACTTTTTCGCCAGCATTGACGCTCGTGGGCGTAGTGGTGATATTCTCTATCCGCACCATGGTGCCCGAGGCGGGTTGGTAGTTGTACCGGGTCGCGGTCTGCTCCGCGGTGTACTTGCGGTCGATGGTGTAGTTGCCGATGAGTCCTCCGATGAGGGCGCCCGCAAGGCCGCCGAGGACAGCCCCCTTGGTGCGTGATCCCTCGCCGGCAAGCACCGCTCCTGCGATGGCGCCCGCCGCCGCTCCGTAGCCGGCTCCCTTTGCCGCTCCCTTGTGCTCTTCGGATACCGTCACGCACCCGGTAAGCGAAGTGATGGTAAATGCTGCCAGGGTAAACGCCGCTATGAATCCGCTTTTCATGGAATGCCTCCTTGCCGTTGCCGGGTGATGATGTGGGGTGACAAGGAAAAAGTATAGCGGCCGGCCGGAAGAATGCAATCACGGGGGAGGACAGGTGCAGGCGGAGAGCCGGGGCTTCTGCCGGGTCAGGTGCTCACCTGGTTGCGGCCGCGCCCCTTGGCGCGGTAGAGGGCGTCGTCGGCCGCCTTGATGACATCGGCGGGCCGGCGAAGTTCGCTGCTGCTTTCAGCCACGCCGATGCTGATGGTTACCGAGACGCAGCCGCGCCCTTGGGGCATGCCGGAGCGCTGCCTCTTTCCCTCCCTGCTTGAGGCGGGCCGGTCCGAGGAGCGCAGGCGCATCTGGTAATCGGCGATGGCCCGTCGCAACTCTTCCAGGCGGCCGAGGACCTCTTCCCGCGACCGATGGGGGAAAAGGATGGTGAACTCTTCGCCGCCGTAGCGGTAGGCCTTGCCCCCACCTCCCACGCCGCGCAGTTTTGCCGCCACCAGCCGGAGCACCTGATCCCCCACGTCGTGTCCGTAGGTGTCGTTGAACTTTTTGAAGTGGTCGACGTCAACCATGGCAACGCTGTAGCGCCGGCCCAGCCAGGTAAGCTGCTCGCTGAGCGCCCGGCGGGACGGGAGACCCGTCAACTCGTCCCGGAACGCCATGTTGTAGGAATCCTTGAGCACGCCGAGTGAGAGGATAACTGCCGCGGCAGTCATGAAGACCGGGGTGACATGGGGGTGGGCGATGCCGTTGCCCGCCACGGCAAAGGCCACCAGGACCCCCAGGAACGCGCTGTCCACGGGAGACTGTTTCAGTCCTGCCCGCGCCGCCACCAGCAAGCCCGAGAGGACTATTGCCGGGATGGCCGGAGGTGGGAGAGGAGACCCGGCGACCACACCGGCAGCGCTCAAATGACCCGCCAGCAGCTGCTGGACCGCCACGTGCCCCGGTGTCATGGCCCACCAGACGAGCAGTGCCTGGAGCCCCAGGAATGCGAAGCGGATTCGCCCCGCTACCGTAACGATTCCGCGTTCCCGCATGAGCGAGAACAGGGCGATGTTGAGCGGCACGAGCAGGGTGACGGCCTGGTAGAGCACCGTGGCCTCGATTCCCCTGGGGAGTTCCGTCGCATTCCCCTGAAAGCTCCAGTACGAGACAGCCAGCAGTAAAAAGACGAACAATGCCCGTCCCCGGTGGAAGTGGATGGAGAGAATGGCGCCGAGGGCAATCGCCGGATAGGGGAGATGGGGGAGTAGCTCAAGTCGTGCCGGGGGCAGCTCCGGCACCCGGGGCATGAACCAGAAGGTTGCCGCCAGAAGCGCAGCGGGAATCACGAAGATGATGAAATGTTTTGCCGTCAGGGTGTTCACCCGGGCGCTGCTCCTTGGACAGGTGGTCAGAGGGATCGGACAGGATGAGAAATATGCAATCTTTTGGCCGACGCAGGGTCACTCGCCGATAATTTTTATCAGCACACGCTTGCGGCGCTTGCCGTCGAACTCTCCGTAGAAGATCTGCTCCCACGGCCCCAGGTCCAGTTCGCCGGCCGTGACCGCAACCACCACCTCCCGGCCCATAACCGTCCGTTTCAGGTGGGCATCGGCGTTGTCCTCGTAACCGTTGTGACGGTAACGATCATAGGGTTTTTCGGGAGCAAGCCCCTCCAGCCAGACCTCGAAGTCGTGGTGGAGCCCCGACTCGTCGTCGTTGATAAAGACGCTTGCCGTGATGTGCATGGCATTGCAGAGGAGCAGCCCCTCACGGATGCCGCTTTCCCGCAGACATTCCCGCACCGTCGGGGTAATGTTGATGAACTGGCGGCGCTGGCGTGTCTCGAACCAGAGTTCCTTGCGGAAGTGTTTCATTGGTCGATGTTCTCCTGGAAATGGAGCGTCATGGTGTCGAGTTCCAGGGCCGTCAGGGATCCCATCCCCGGCCGCTCCGGGTAGACGCAGCCGTTGTCGAGGACGATCCGGTCCGTGGCCAGCCCCCGCTCGATCTCCTGCCGGTTCATGGGGGTGTGGCCGCCGATGACCCGGCGCCCGCCGAGCCGTTCCCTGCGCACCTCCAGGGAGCGGCTCCAGAGCATCGCCTCCCGATTGGCGAACGGGTCGGGGAGCGAGAAGTCGAGGCTTGCGTGGACCAGCACGAAATCCGACAGCACCAGGTAGCAGGGCATCTGCTCCATGAAGCGGTGATAGTGGGCGGGGATCTCGCAGGCGTCCTCGACGCCGAAGCTTTCGAGGGTGGCGAGACCGCCGTTCAGCGTCCAGAGCCTGAAGGCGTTCCGGTCCCGGCAGCTGTTCAGGAACATTTCCTCGTGGTTGCCCCGCAGTGTGTGAACCCGGTAGCCCTTGAGCGACAGGGAGATGAGCAGGTCCATGACCTCGCGGCTCCGGGGGCCCCGGTCGATGTAATCCCCCAGCAGGTAGAGGTCATCCCGGCGCGTCAGGCCCAGGACCCCGGACAGAAGCCGGTCAAGGGTCAGAGCGCATCCATGGATGTCGGGGATGACGAAACGGCGGGAATGGGTCGTATGGTTCACCGTGGCTCCTGACCGGGAAATAATTGATTGGATGCATTTTTTATAGCACGGGGGAATCCGGAGAGTAAAGCCATGACCATTGTCAACCTGTATTCTCGGCTTGGTTGACGATTCGGGGGACACTGTGCTAAAAATTGACTCCTGGGGAAAATGCCGGGAGGACAGCGTGACGCGAAGCATTGCCGGAGAATTGCAGCAACTCAGGGAACAGGGCCTTTACCGGAGCCTGCGGACCGTCGCAGGGAGCCAAGGGAGTCGGGTCGTGGCGGAGGGGAGGGAGGTGGTGCTCCTCTGCTCCAACAATTACCTGGGACTGGCCGACCACCCCAGCCTCAAACGGGCGGCCGTGGAGGCCGTGGAGCGCTACGGCACGGGCAGCGGAGCCTCGCGGCTCGTCTCCGGCACCATGGAACTCCATGCAGCCCTGGAGGAACGGCTTGCCCGGTTCAAGGGGACCGAGGCGGCGCTGGTCTTCAATTCGGGGTACGCGGCCAACAGCGGCATCATCCCTGCCCTGGTCGGCCGGGGCGACGTGGTGTTCTCGGACCGGCTCAATCATGCAAGCATCGTGGACGGATGCCTGCTCTCCCGCGCCCGGTTCGTTCGCTACCCCCACAACGACATGAACGCCCTGGAGCGGCTCCTGGCCGAGCACCGGGGCGCCGGCCGCATGCTCATCGTCACCGACGGCGTCTTCAGCATGGACGGCGATCTGGCCCCGCTCCCCGCATTGGTGGCGCTCAAGCGGCAGTACGGCGCGCTGCTTATGGTGGACGACGCTCACGGCACCGGGGTGCTGGGGGAGAGCGGGCGGGGGAGCGCCGAACAGTTCGAGGTGGCGGCCGACATCGATCTCCAGATGGGGACCCTCGGCAAGGCCCTTGGTGGCTTCGGTGCCTATGTCGCCGCCTCCGCCGAGGTGGTGGAACTGCTCATAAACCGGGCCCGCAGCTTCATCTTCTCCACGTCGCTCCCCCCGGCGGTCCTGGCAGCGGCCCGGGCCGCCCTGGACTTGGTTGACTCCCCCGAAGGTAAAGCGCTGCGTCGCCGTCTGGCCCGCTCCGCCGCTCTGTTCCGGGACGCGCTGCAGGAGGCCGGCTTCGACACCATGGGGAGCGAAACCCAGATCGTTCCTGCCCTCGTGGGCGAGGCCGAACCGGCCATGACCTTTACCCGGCGGCTCCTTGAGGAGGGATTCTACGTCCAGGGCATTCGCCCCCCCACGGTGCCGGCCGGCACCTGCCGTCTCCGCTGTACTCTCATGGCGACCCACGACGAGTCCGACCTGGAGCGCGCCGTGGCCGCCATGGCGCGGATCGGCAAAGAACTGGGCATTGTGTGACCCGAGGTATCATGCCGTTTCTTCAAATAGACCATAACCTGACGATTCATTATGACGACGAGGGGGACGGCTTCCCCCTGGTGCTCGTCCACGGCTGGGCCATGGAAGGGGGCGTCTGGGCCTTCCAGCGGCCGCTGGCATCCTCGTTCCGGGTAATCACCGTGGATCTCAGGGGCCACGGCCGGTCCACGGCGCCGGGTGACGGGTACGGCCTCGCCGATTTCGCGGCAGATATCGTGGTGCTGTTTGACGAGCTTGGCCTGGAACGGGCCGCGATTGTCGGCTGGTCCCTCGGTGCCCAGGCGGCCCTGGAGGCGGCACCGCTGCTGGGAGACCGCCTTGCCGCGCTCGTGCTCGTGGGGGCGACCCCCCGGTTCTCGGCAACGGATGGATGGCTCCACGGTCTCCCCGCCACCGAATGTCGGGGGCTGGGGCTGCGTCTGCGGCGCACGTTCGACGCGGCGCTTGACGGCTTTTTCCACAGCATGTTCGCAGAGGGGGAACTCTCTGACGAATCCGAACGGCTCATCGGGCAAGAGATCACCGCATCGTGGCGCCGTCCCGCAGCCACGGCCGCTCAGGCTGCCCTCGTCACCCTGGCGGAAAGCGACCAGCGCCACCTCCTGGAGAAAATTCGAGTGCCCACCCTGGTTATTCACGGCGACCGGGACGCCATCTGTCCCCTCGAAGCCGGCGCCCATCTGGCGGATCATCTTCCCCTGGGCCGATTCCTGTTGTTCGCCGGAACCGGCCATGCCCCCTTTCTTTCCCGTCCCCGGGAATTCAACAGCGAGGTGACACGCTTTCTGCGCGAGGTGGCCGGAGATGATTGATCGCCGCAAGGTCCGCAACGCCTTCCACCGGGGGGCCGCCGACTATGATGCCTATGCCGCGGTGCAGAAGCGGGTCATGGAGCGGATACTTTCCCTCCTCTTCGCCGAGGGGGTCGAGCCGGCCCGGATTCTCGACGTGGGGGCCGGCACCGGCGCCCTTGCCCTGCGCCTTGCCGACCGCTACCCGTCGGCCGCCATAACCTGCGTTGATCTGGCCCACGGCATGGCCCGGCAGGCCCGCGACAACCTGGGCCGGACCATGGAGCGCCTGGTTGCCGTGGCCGATGCGGAGCATCTTCCCCTTCGCGACGGTGTCTTCGACCTGGTAGTCTCCACCTCCACCTTCCAGTGGCTCACCACGCTCGACCGGGCCTTCGCGGAGGCCCGCAGGGTTCTGGCCGATGACGGGCTGTTCGCTTTTGCCCTGTTTGGCGACGGGACCTTCAAGGAACTCAAGGCATCCTACCGGGCCGCTCTCCATTCGGTGCCGCGCGGCGGCCGGGATCGGACCCACCGGTTCTTTACGCGGGACGAGGTGCGGGCGGCGCTGGCGCGGGCGGGATTCAGGTCGGTTGAGGTTTTCGATGAAGACGAGGTGGAATACCACCCGGACGTGCCGGCCTTTCTCCGCTCCGTGAAGCGGATCGGCGCCGGCAACGCCTCGCCGGTCGCCGGGCGGGGCCTTTCGGGGAGGCGGGTCATGGAAACGATGATGCGGACGTATGCCGAGCGCTTCGGCGGTGCCGATGGAATTCCAGCCACCTACACGGTGGTCTATGGGGTGGGGAAGCGTTAGCTGAAAACGTGAAGCGCCGGGAAGCAGGGGGCAGCGCGCGGCGCTGCCCTTCGACCGGAGATCAGACCGCCTGGAGAATGAAGCACTTGAGGTATTCGGTTTCCGGCACGGCCAGCAGCACCGGGTGGTCCGGCGCCTGGGACCGGACGCCCACCACCCTCATGTGGCGACCGGCCTGACGGGCAGCCTGGGCCAGAAGCTCCCGGAGCGGCTCTCTTCCCATATGGTAGGAGCATGAGCAGGTGATGAGGTATCCCCCCTCCTCCAACAGCTCCATTCCCCGCCGGTTGACGGTCAGGTAGCCCTTTTCCGCCTCCTTCAGGGCCTTTTTGCTCTTTACGAAGGCCGGCGGATCAAGGACCACCACACCGAAGCGCCGTCCCTCGTGACGCAGGCTCGCCAGTCGCTCGAAGGCATCGCAGACCTCGGCCCGCACCCTGTCTCCCAGGCCGTTGAGCCGGGCATTGGCCATGACCAGGGCGGCCGCCCGCTCCGAAACATCCAGACACAGTGTTTCCGCGGCACCGAAGGCCGCGGCGTGGATCCCCCAGCTGCCCGAATAGGAAAAGCAGTCGAGTACCCGCTTCCCTTCGCTGATCCCCTTCAGGAGGAGATGATTCTCCTTCTGGTCCAGGAAGTGTCCGGTCTTTTGCCCACCCATGATATCCACCCTGAACCGGAGGCCATGCTCTTCGATCTCAAGTTCGCCGGGTGTTTCCCCCGCCAGGACCTCCACCTCTTCGACGAGTCCTTCCAGCGATCTCACCGCCACATCGTTGCGGGCAACGATCCCTCGGGGGGCCAGGAGTTCCGTCAGCGTCGCCACGATCAGCTCCCGTCGGGCGTCCATCCCGGCAGTCAGAAGCTGGATGGACAGCCATTCGCCGTACTTGTCGATCACGAGTCCCGGCAGGAAATCCCCTTCGCCGTGCACCAGGCGAAAGGTTTCCATGCCCGGGTAGAGCTGCCGACGTAGCGCCAGCGCTCGGCCGATCCGTTCCAGAAAGAAGTCCCGGTTGTCGATGTCGGCCCGCTCCCGCGTGAGGAGGCGCGCCGCGATCAGTGACCGGGGATTGTAGTACCCCGTTCCCAGGAAACCGCCGCCGGTGTCGAAGATGTCGGCGGTGATGCCCGGGAGCCGCTCACCCTGGATATCGCGGATCTCGTTGCTGAAGACCCAGGGGTGTCCGCCCCTGATCCGGCGCTCCTCGCCGCGGTTGAGGATGATCCGTGTCCTGTTCGTTCCGTTCATGCGTGCTCCAAAAAAAATCCCCTCGCCTGGAGGGGATTCGGTGTGACGTCAGTAGGGTGGTGGAAAGACTAGCCGAGCACGTCGATGAGCTTTTTGGCCAAGGGGTGGACCACAGTATAGTGGACCTCGACGCCGTCGCGCTTGCCTTCGATGATCCCCTTGTTCTTGAGCAGGGCCAGATGCTGGGAAACGGTTGCCTGGGGAAGGCCGAGACACTCCCAGATATGCTTAACGTTACATTCCCTTGTGCAGAGCCCCGCCACGATCTTGAGCCTGACCGGGTGGCCGAGTACCTTGAAGATTTCCGCTTCATCGGTGAAATTTCTGCTCTTGTCGAATTCTTCCATTTCCATGAAAAATCCTTCCTGTTGCCCGCGGAAGCGTTGACCCTCCGGAATCGGCGGGATAATTGGGGCCTAGGGAATATTTCATATAGTTATATGGTTCTCACCATGCCTTGTCAAGAAAAAGGTGTCGGTATACCAAACAGTTTTTTACTTAGGTGGCACGCTGCAAAATGGCCGGTTCCCTTCTCCTCCAAGGGGGGGACATCAGTACGGCAAATTGCCTCTGCATAGGGGCATCGCGGGTGGAAAGGGCAGGCCTGTGGCGGATTTAGCGGTGAAGGCGGATCGCCTGCCAGGATGATTCGTTTGTGGCTGAGCCCCGCCTTTACGCGGGGGACCGCCGACAGGAGCGCCTCGGTGTAGGGGTGCTGAAACCGCGAAAACACAGCATCCCGCGTCCCGATCTCCACGATTTTTCCCAGGTACATGACCGCAACCCGATCGCTCAGATGTCTGACCACGGACAGGTCGTGGGCAATGAAGAGATATGAGAGCCCCAGGTCCCGTTTCAACTGCTGCAGGAGGTTGATGATCTGGGCTTGGATGGAGAGGTCCAGGGCGGACACCGGTTCATCGGCCACAATGACACGGGGCGAGACCGCAATGGCCCGGGCAATGCCGATCCTCTGCCGCTGGCCGCCTGAGAATTCGTGGGGATAGCGGTCCGCATGGCCTGCCTGAAGCCCCACCATATCCAGCAGTTCCAGGGTCCTGGCCCGGCGTCCCCCGCGCGGAGCGAGTCCGTGGATGTCCAACGCCTCGCCCACGATGTCACCCACCCGCATGCGCGGATTCAGGGAGGAGAACGGATCCTGAAAGATCATCTGCACATCTTTGTGGAATGACTGGCGTTCGTCGCGCGCCATGTCGGCCATGGCCCGGCCGTTGAAGCGGATGGTGCCGGCGTCGGGAGGGATCAGCCCCATGAGAAGTTTGCCCACCGTTGACTTGCCGCACCCGGACTCGCCGGCGAGTCCCAGGGTCTCGCCGGGGGCGATACCGAAGGTCACGTTCGAGACGGCCCGCAACTCCCGCCGGGGGGAAAAGGGACCGGCACTGACGGAAAATGCCTTGGAGAGGTTCTCCGCGCTGAGGAGGTGGTCGGTCATAGGGGATTCCAGCACCGGGCCCGGTGGCCCGGCGAGCGTTCGATGAGGGGAGGCGTTTCCTGGGCGCACTCCCGTACCTTGCGGGGACAGCGATTGCAGAAGCCGCAGCCGGCGAGCCCGCCGACCAGGCTCGGCACCTGTCCGGCAATCGTACGCAGCGGCTCGCCCGGAACGCTGCGCTGGGGGAGCGACGCCAGAAGCCCGTCGGTATAGGGATGCAGGGGGGTGGTCACCAGTTCGGCGGTGAGCCCCTCTTCCACGATACGTCCCGCGTACATAACCATGGTCCGGTCAGCCCGCTCGGCAACCACTCCCAGGTCGTGGGTGATGAGGAGAAGGGCCATGCGGTGCTCTTCGCCGAGACGGTCGAGGAGTTCCAGTATCTGCGCCTGGATGGTGACGTCCAAGGCAGTGGTCGGCTCGTCAGCGATCAGAAGCCGCGGGCCGCAGGCCAGCGCCATGGCGATCATGACGCGCTGCCGCATGCCACCCGACAACTGGTGGGGATAAGAATCGAGCCGGGACGCCGGCTCGGGAATCCCCACCTGGGCCAGCAGGCGCTCTGCCTCCTCCCGCGCCGCCCGTCGCCCGAGCCGGCGGTGGAGGATGAGCCCCTCGGCGATTTGGCTGCCGATCCGGAATACCGGGTTCAGGGACGTCATGGGTTCCTGGAAGATCATGCCGATGCGGTTCCCCCGGATGGAGCGCATCTCCGCCTCGCTTGCCGCCAGGAGGTCGGTCCCTTCAAATCGGATCTCGCCCTCTGTTATTTCGCCGGGCGGCGGGACCAACCGCAGGATGGATGCCGCGGTTACACTTTTCCCACAGCCGGATTCCCCCACCAGTGCCACGGTTTCACCGGCGGCAATGGAGATGTCGACGCCGTTCACGGCATGGACATCCCCTTCGGCGAGATGGAAAACGGTCGAGAGTTGCCTGATGTCGAGCAGGTTTGCCACGGACGATTCCTGTCTGGATAAAATGGGCGCAGGATGCGATGAATCAGTGGTGGTTATACCACGATCTCCACCGGTGGGCAAATGTCGGCTGGTGCTTCGGGGGTCAGTTGGTGCGGTGGCCGTATTCGCTGATGGCGACCACCTTGCGCTCCGCGCGCCGATGATCGCGGACAGGGCAGGAGGCTCCCGGCTCTTTCCGCTGGAAGGTGATGCCCAGGATGCCCGATTCCAGGAGTTCGACGAAGGGCGGTACCAGTTCGGGGTCGAATTGAGTGCCCACGTTGTCGATCAATTCCCGCACCGCCAGATCCACCGGCAGGGCCTTGCGGTAGGGACGATCGGAGGTCATGGCGTCGAAGGCATCGGCCACGGCGAGGATGCGGGATTCGAGCAACTGCTCCTCCCGGCCGAGGCGGTTCGGGTAGCCGCGGCCGTCGTACCGCTCGTGGTGCTGGCCGATGCACTGGCGCACATCCTGGAGAAAGTCGATCGGCTCCAGGATCTTCATGCCGATCACCGGATGCTGTTGAAGGTCGCGGATTTCGTCCGGCGAGAGTTTGCCTTCCTTGTGGAGCAGGCTCAGGTCGATGCCGATCTTGCCGATGTCGTGCAGGATAGCGGCCCGTTCGATCACCTTGATGCGATCGGCGGAAAGGCGCAGCTTGCGCGCCAGCTCCGTGGAGTAACGGGTCACCCGCTCCGAGTGGCCGCGGGTATAGCTGTCGCTCGCCTCGATGGCGGAAACCAGCGCCTGGATGGTGTGAAGATAGGTTGCCTGCTGCTCGTCGTAGAGCTGGGCGTTCTTGATGGCGATGCTCGCCTGGGCGGCGATGGTGGAGAGCAGTTCCAGTTCCTGGATGGTGTAGGTGGAGTTGTCGTCCTTGTTCACCACCGTAATGGTGCCGATGATTTCGTCCTTGATCTGGAGCGGGGCGCAAATGAGGGTTCTGCGTTCGTATCCCAGGGAGCTGTACCGGTCGAACTGGGGCCATTCGTCCATGGTGGTGATGAGGAGCGGTCGGCGATTCTCGATGACCCAGGTGGATACGCTCGACTGCTTCATGGGCAGCGTTGTCGTCGAGCCCTCCGGGATGGTGTGGCCCAGCAGCGTCGTCACCTGCAGATTCTTCTCCCGGGGCGAGTAGAGGATGATGTAGCCGATCTGGGCGCGGAGGGTGTCGACCGTGGTCTTCACGATCAGGTTGAAGAGCCGCTCGGGCTCCATGGTCGAGTTGACGGCGAGACCCACCTTGTAGAGAGTCGAAAGCCTCGCGACGGCCTGCTCGAGGTTGGTGTTCTTGTCCTCCAGTTCGCTGGCCAGGTCGGCTATTTTGTAGTTCGCCTCTTCGATCTCCTCGATCCGCTCTTCCATGCTGACGTTCAGGTTCTCGATCTCACTGAGCTGCTCCTCCAGCTTCTGGTTCATGATGTGCATTTCGTGGTGGTGGGACAACTTGGACTGGGCCCGGGCCAATTCACGCTCGTGGCTGATGGTGGTTTCCATGTAGTACTTGAGCTTGTTCACCATCATGTTGAAGTTGTCGGACAGCGCCATCATGTCGTCGCTGCTGGAAATATCGCTCCGCACATTGAAGTCGCCGTGCTCCACCCGCTGCATTGACGCAATGATGGTCTTCAGGGGGCGGTTCACGTAGGCGTGGAGAAAGAGCGATATGGTGACGAAGATCAGCAGGACCATGAACAGGGTCGAAGTCAGGGCAAAACTCTTGCCCTTGGCCAGATCCTCCTGGAGGTAGTCTATGGGAAGCTCGATCTCGAGGGCGCCGAGAATGGCCTGGCCGGCGTCGTGGCATCCCTGGCAGGCAGGCTTGTTGTAAATGAGGGAGATGCTGTGAAACTGCTGGTGGGCGCCATCGCTGTGCAGGTGGATGGCGTTTCCCTTGCGGTAGGCCTCCAGTTCCTGCACATCCACTTGGCCGCCGATTTCGCGCTTGTCGGAGGAGTTGAGGATGCGGCCGTTTTCGTCGAAGATGGTGAGGCTGTTGATGGCTTCGTGCGCCTTGAGGCGCGTCAGGATGCGGGTCACCTCGTCTGATTGCCCGCTCATCATGACGTTTTCGATACTGTTCTGGATGGTGGTGGCGAGGATCTGGGCGTTGCGTGCCGAAATGCGGGTGATGGTACGCTGCTGGTTGCGATATTCCAGGTATCCGAACGTCGCAACGATCACCACGACGATCAGGGTTATCATGCCGAGAATTTTTACTCGAAGAGAATTCATGAAGGGATATCCATGTGCCACTATGGGGTGATTATTCGTCAAATCGCAGGAAATGGCATCAAAGTCAAGTGATATGGCGGCTTCTTGTTGTCAAATTGTCAGACGCCGGTGGCCTGCGAGTGCTTCGGTCTGATTGTCCGGCGAGCCGGTTCCCGGTGCCGCCGGGCACTGCCGGCGGCCTGTGCTGCCGCGGCCCCGAAACGCTTGACAAGGCATCTGACTCCCCCTATGATTACGAACCTGCGCAAGGATTTGACTGTTCGCGCCAGGATTTAAAAGCAATTCATTTGCCAAGTGTCGGCTAATGATTTTTGCACTCCCATTAATCCGGATTCCATCCAGGAAAGCACACGCAGGCGGAGGGGCAATCCCCTCCCTCTTTTTATGCATCGGCCGGTGAAACCAAACTCAGAGCGCACCATAGGCGGGCAGCAGTGGTGAGAGCGTTATTCGTCCTTCTGGCCGTTGTCTTTTTCGCAGCGACAGCCGGCGGCGGAACCGCTCCGTTCCGCCAGGAAACCGTGCGGGTCGCCATCGTCAAGGGTGATGACGAGGTCCGTGTCGACGGCGACGGCCTCCTTGCCACGGACCAGGGCGGAGAGCCGGTGCGGTTCGCGCTGCCGGCCCCCGTCCGTCGCGTCGGCGAAGCCCTTTCCGTGGGCGGCAGGGTTCTGCGCCGCCTGACCATTGCCTCCCCTTCAACCGTGACGGTCAATGGCAAGCGGTATCGGGGCATCATCGAGCTGGTCCCGGCGGACAAGGGGATACTCGTCATCAACGAGCTCCCCCTCGAAGATTACCTGGTGGGGCTCATCAATTGCGAGATATCGTCCCAATGGCCCATGGAGTCGGTCAAAGCCCAGGCCGTGGTGGCGCGTACCTATGCGGTCTACCAGAAGAAGGCCCGCGCCGGCGCCGCCTATCACCTGGAGTCCACGGTCCTCGATCAGGTCTACGGCGGGTGCGAGATTGAAGACAGCAGGGCCGCCCGCGGGGTGCGCGAAACCGCAGGAGAGATACTCACCTGGGCGGGGCAGCCGATCCAGGCCTTCTACCATTCCAACTGCGGCGGCCGGACCGAGGTGGCGGAAAACGTCTGGGGCTTCAAGCTTCCCTACCTCAAGAGCGTTGACTGCGCCTATTGCTCGGATACGCCCTCAACCCGCTGGGAACAGACCCTGCCCCTGAAGAAGCTCGAATCGCTCCTTCGGGGGGCGGGCATCGCTGTGTCCGGGCTCAGAGATATCAGGGAAGGCAAGCGCAACAACAGCGGCCGTCTCACCGAGCTGGTACTGGTGTCGTCCCGCGGGAGCACCGCGGTCCCGGCGGTCACGTTCCGAAAGATCGTCGGCTACACTGTTATCAAGAGCACCAACTTCCTGGTGAAGGTGCGGGGTGACGAAGCCGTGTTCACGGGCATGGGCTACGGCCACGGGGTCGGCCTCTGCCAGTGGGGGGCCAAGCAGCGGGCCTCGGACGGATTCAGC
Organism: Geobacter sulfurreducens PCA; assembly: GCF_000007985.2. NCBI lineage: Bacteria > Pseudomonadati > Thermodesulfobacteriota > Desulfuromonadia > Geobacterales > Geobacteraceae > Geobacter > Geobacter sulfurreducens. Next base: position 2,891,395 of record NC_002939.5, on the reverse strand, counting down.
TACCGTGAGATCCTGTCCTACTATTTCCCGGAAGCGGTGCTCACGCGCATGGACGATGGACAGGGGAGCGATGCTCGTTACTGAGTTCGACTACCATCTCCCCCCGGAACTTATCGCCCAGGAACCTCTTGTCCAGCGGGACGCCACCCGGCTCATGACCGTGGAGCGGGACGGCGGCGGCATCGGGGAGATCCCGTTCCGCGGCATCGTGGACCTGTTCCGGCCCGGTGACCTGCTGGTGATCAACGATACGCGCGTCATCCCGGCGCGGCTCCTCGGCCGCAAGGAAAGCGGCGGCAAGACGGAGATCTTTCTCGTGCGGCGCCGACCGGGGGACCACGAGACCTGGCACTGCCTGATCCGCTCTTCAAAACCGCCCCGCCCGGGCGTGACGGTGCTCCTCCCGGAAGGGGTCCGCGCCGTTGTCCGCGAGCCCGGTGACGGGGAAACCTGGCTCGTGTCCTTCACACCCGGTGAAGGGTTTCAGGAGTGGCTGGATCGCAACGGCGCCATGCCCCTTCCTCCCTACATCAGGCGCGAGGCGGATGCGGCGGACCGGGACCGGTACCAGACAGTGTTTGCCCGCAACCGCGGGGCGGTAGCTGCGCCCACTGCCGGCCTCCACATGACCGCCGGGCTCCTGGACGAGATCGCCGGCCGCGGGGTCCGGGTGGCGCCCGTGACGCTGCACGTGGGGCTCGGCACGTTCATGCCGATCCGGGTCGAACGGCTTGAAGATCATCGGATGCACCGGGAGCGGTACCACATCCCCCCCGCGACCGCCGACGCGATCAACGGGTGCAGGCGGGAGGGAGGCCGGGTCATCGCCCTGGGCACCACCGTCTGCCGGACCCTGGAGCAGGCAGCGGCGGCCGACGGGACCATCGCAGCCGGCGAGGGCGAGGCCGACATCTTCATCTACCCCGGTTACCGCTTCAAGGCAGTGGACGCCCTGATAACCAACTTCCACCTGCCCAAGTCGACCCTGCTCATGCTCGTGTCGGCTTTCGCCGGCAGGGACCTTCTCTTCAGGGCCTACGGCGAGGCGGTGGCCAGGCGTTTCCGTTTCTTCAGCTACGGAGACGCGATGTTCATTTTCTGAAAGGCGGGCGCGAGGCCGCGCAGGGGACGGACGGGATGATTTCCCGGCCCCGGGCTGCGGTGTCCGGCCCTGCGTGCAGGCATCCTTGGCAGCTATCCAGTTCCGATTACTGAAGCAGGACGGCGCGGCCCGTCTCGGCTCTTTGACAACGCCCCACGGGCTCATCGAGACCCCGATCTTCATGCCGGTGGGAACCCAGGCCACGGTCAAGGCCATGACCCCCGAGGAGCTCGATGCCATCGGTGCGCGGATCATCCTTGCCAACACCTATCACCTCTATATCCGCCCGGGCCATGAACTGATCCGGCGGATGGGGGGGCTTCACCGCTTCATGCACTGGGACCGGCCGATCCTCACCGACAGCGGCGGGTTCCAGGTGTTCAGCCTTAACGAGCTCAGAAAGATTTCGGAGGAGGGGGTGCGGTTCCAGTCCCACCTGGACGGGTCGTACCACACCATCCGGCCCGAGGACGCCGTCGCCATTCAGGAGGCCCTGGGCAGTGACATCGCCATGTGCTTCGACGAGTGCACACCCTATCCTGCGACGCACGACTATGCCCGGCGCTCCATGGAGCTGACCACCCGCTGGGCCCGCCGCTGCAAGGATGCCCGCCGCCGCGGGGATCAGGCCCTGTTCGGCATCGTCCAGGGGGGCATGTACCGCGACCTGCGCGAGCAGAGCGCCGCAGAGCTGGTGGAAATCGGATTCGACGGGTACGCCGTGGGCGGGCTTTCAGTGGGAGAGGAGAAGGAGCATATGTACGGCGTCATGGAATGGACGGCGCCGCTGCTCCCTGTGGACCAGCCCCGTTACGTGATGGGGATCGGCACCCCGGAGGATCTGGTGGAGGCGGTCTGGCGCGGCTTCGACATGTTCGACTGCGTGATGCCCACCCGCAACGCACGCAACGGAATGCTCTTCACCTCCTTCGGCCGTCTGAACATCAAGGGGGCTGCCTACGCGGAGGATCAGGGGCCAGTGGACCCCGCATGCGGCTGTTACGTCTGCCGGAACTACAGCAGGGCCTACCTGAGGCACCTCTACCGTTCCGGCGAGATCCTGGCGTCGCGCCTCAATACGTACCACAACCTCGCCTACTACCTGGATCTGATGGCGCAGATCCGGACGGCCATCGCCGAGGAGAGGTTCGACTCCTTCCGCCGGGAGTTTTACGCCCGCCGGGAAACGCAGTAACGGTAGCAGTTTTTTCACAGTCGTTTAACAGAGGGCTCTGCCCTACACAATACACGTGGAGGTACACACAATGCTCGGAATCGCGTTTGCAATGGCGGCACCCCCGGGAGGCGCCCAGGCCGGCGGCGCCATGGGGGCTTTCCAGGCAATTCTGCCCCTGGTCTTCATGTTCGCCATCTTCTATTTCCTGTTGATCCGTCCCCAGCAGAAGAAGGCCAAGGAGCACCGGGCCCTGCTCGACTCCCTCAAGCGGGGCGACCAGGTGGTCACCGCCGGCGGCATGCACGGCAAGGTGAGCGGCATCGATGGCGATATCGTGAACCTCGAGATTGCACCTGGCGTCGTCATCAAGATCACCAAGGGATACGTCGCCAGCCTGAAGAAGGACTAAGGATCCATCGAAAGGAGCTTCGCTCATGTCCAAAGGGCTACTCTGGCGCTTCAGCCTCATTGCATTATTTATTACTCTGTCGCTTCTCTACCTGACCCCGACCCTGGTGTCGCCGCTGCCGTCCTGGTGGAAGGGACTCCTTCCCAAGGACCGGATACACCTGGGACTCGACCTGCAGGGCGGGACGCATTTGGTCATGGAGGTGGAAACCCAGAAGGCCGTTGAGGGGACCCTGGACCTCATCGCCACCGACCTGGAGGATGCGCTCTCGGCCAAGACGCTGCGGTACAAGCAGATCGCCCGTCAGGGGGGCGACCGGGTCGGCATGACTTTTTACGATCGCGGGACCGCTGACGAGGCCCAGAAGCTTCTCAAGGACAAGTACCCGACCATGACGCTCGTCCCCCCCTATGACGAGGGGGGCTTCGTGCACCTGCAGCTCCGGATGAACGAGAAGGAGGCCCAGGAGCGCAAGGACCGGGCCGTTGCCCAGGCCCTGGAAACCATCCGCAACCGGATTGACCAGTTCGGCGTTTCCGAGCCGGTCATTGCCCGCGAAGGACTCACCAACATCGTGGTCCAGCTGCCGGGCATCAGCGACCCGAAGCGGGCCATCGAGCTCATCGGCCGCACGGCCCGCCTTGAGTTCAAGCTGGTGGACGAGACGGTCAATCCGGCCATCGCCACGCCGGGAACCATTCCCGAAGACACGGAAATCCTGATGGAGAAGCGGACCGATCCCACCACCGGGGCGGTCACCGAGATTCCGCTGGCGGTGAAGAAGAAGGCAATCATTACCGGTGATCTTCTCACCGATGCCCAGATCAGGATCGATTCCCAGTTCAACCAGCCCTACGTGGCCATCGAGTTCAACTCGACCGGCGCCCGGCTCTTCGACCAAGTGACCGCCGCCAACGTGGGCAAGCGCTTCGCCATCGTCCTTGACAACACCATCTACTCGGCCCCGGTCATCCGCGAGCGGATCTCCGGCGGGAGCGCCCAGATCTCCGGCTCGTTCACCGAGAAGGAAGCGGCCGACCTGGCCATCGTGCTCCGGGCCGGTTCCCTCCCCGCCCCGGTCAAGATCATCCAGAACGTGACGGTGGGTCCGTCCCTGGGTGAAGACTCCATCAACAAGGGACTCATGGCCGGCGCCATCGGCGTCGCGCTCGTGATCCTCTTCATGGGGATCTACTACAAGCTGTCGGGGATGGTGGCCAATTTCGGGATGATTCTCAACGTCCTCTTCCTCATGGGGGCTCTGGCCGCCCTGGGGGCGACCCTCACCCTGCCCGGCATCGCCGCCATCGTACTGCTGATCGGCATGTCGGTTGACGCCAACGTTCTGATCTTCGAACGGATACGGGAGGAACTGCGCCTTGGCAAAACGCCGATTGCCGCCCTTGATTCAGGCTACGACAAGGCGTTCCTCACCATCATGGACTCCCACGTGACCACCCTTATAACCGCGGCGGTCCTCTTCCAGTTCGGCACCGGTCCGGTCAAGGGATTTGCCGTGTCGCTCAGTCTGGGGGTCATTATCAACCTCTTTACTGCCCTCGTCGGAACCAAGGCGATCTTCGATTTCGTCCTGAACCGTCTGCGGGTCAAGCGTCTGAGCGTCTAGGGGGCATCATGCAAATAATCGGCAAAACAAATTTCGATTTCATGGGCAAAAAGAAGATCACGTTCGTGATCTCTTCCATCATCGCATTGCTCGGACTGATCGGCGTCGGACAGATTGCCCTGGGAACCGCCAACATGGGGATCGATTTTTCCGGCGGCACCGCGGTCCAGCTCAACTTCAGCCAGCCGGTAGCCATCGACCAGGCCCGGCACGCCTTGGCCAAGCACGGTTTCAAGGACGCCAACCTTCAGGAGGTTTCCGGGGGCAACAAGCTTCTCGTCAAGGTCGGCAAGGCCACCCACGTTCAGGGGCCGGCAGCCGACGCCATCGAAGATGCCTTCCGGAAGGAGTTCACCGACAACCGGTTCGTGATCGAGAGCTCCACGGAGATCGGCCCGGCCATCGGCGACAAGCTCCGCAAGGACACCCTCGTGGCAGTGGTCATTTCACTGGTGGGCATTGTCATCTACATCGCCTGGCGCTTCGACTTCGCCTTCGGCGTGGGTGCCCTGGCGGCGACCCTTCACGACGTGCTGGCCATGTTTGCCGTCTTCTTCGTCATGCAGAAGGAGATCAACCTGCTCTTCATCACGGCGGTGCTCACCATTGCCGGCTACTCGCTGACCGATACGGTGGTCGTCTTCGACCGGATCAGGGAAAACCTGCACAAGAACGTCAAGGATTCCCTGACGGCAATCTGCAACTTCAGCATCAACGAGGTCCTTTCCCGGACAATCATTACCGCCCTGACCACGTTCCTGGCGACCGCCTCGCTCTTTTTCTTCGGTGGCGAGGTGATTCACGACTTCGCCTTCGCGCTGCTGGTGGGCATCATCGTCGGTGTATATTCATCCGTGTTCGTGGCGAGCCCCATTGTCGTGATCTGGGGGTCGCGGAACAAGGAAACCAAGGCCTAGGGGGAGACAGTATATGAACAAGGAAACCTTGCTTGCCGCAGTTGTGGCTCTCGTCGTGGGACTCCTGGGCGGTTACCTGGTGTTCAGCATCAGTGGGTCCAAGAACCCGGCGCCGGCCGGCGGGATGGCGGGGGGGGGAGCTCCCATGGTGAACTATGAGGAGCGGATCGCCCAGACCGTCAAAGTCGTGGCCCAGGACCCGAAGAATCTCCAGGCCTGGGTCCAGCTGGGCAATGACTACTTCGACACCAATCAGCCGCAGAAGGCCATCGAAGCCTACGGCAAGGCCCTGGAGCTCAAGCCGAACGATCCCAACATCCTTACCGACCAGGCGATCATGTACCGGGCAGTGGGCTGGTTCGACAAGGCGGTCACTAACCTGGAAGCAGCAATGAAGGTCGATCCGAAGCATGTTCAGAGTCTGTTCAACCTGGGCATCATCTACATGGAAGACCTGAAGCAGCCCGCCAAGGCTGTCGAATACTGGAAACGCTATCTCGACCTGGATCCCGCGAGCCCCAACGCCCAGCGGGTCAGGATGATGATGGAACAGGCGCAACAGGTCCAGCCCAGCTCTTCGGCACCGGGCCCCATGTTCCGCTAGGCCGCACACCTCATCCCCGCTCCGGCGGGGATTTTTTTCGCGCGGACGGTCGCGAGGAGCCATGCACGCGGGCAACGAAAAAGTCTGGACCATACGGGAGCCGGACCGGGATGTGGTGGTCCGGCTCTCCCGGGATCTCTCCCTTGATCCTCTCCTGGCCCGGCTGCTGGCCAACCGGGGGGTGACCGACGGAATCGACGGGCGGCGCTTTCTCGGTGCGACCCTGGCCGACCTCCGCGACCCGCTGCTGCTGCGCGGCATGGATGCCGCGGTGGAGCGCCTCTGCGCTGCCCTGCGCAACGGTGAGCAGGTCTGCGTGTACGGCGACTACGATGTGGACGGCGTGACCGGCACCGCCCTCCTGGTGAGTTTTTTCCGGGAGGTGGGATTTACCTGCCGCTATCATATCCCCAAACGGCTCAGCGACGGCTACGGCCTCTCCGAGGACGGCATCCGCGCCGTTGCGGAAAGGGGCGCGCGGGTGATCGTCACGGTCGATTGCGGCATCGGCTCCGTGGCAGAGGCCGATTTATGCGCCTCCCTCGGCGTTGATCTCATCATCACCGACCACCACAGCCCGGGTCCCGAGCTGCCCCGGGCCCTGGCAGTCATCAATCCCCGGCAGCCCGGCTGTTCCTATCCCTTCAAGTCCCTGGCCGGCGTCGGCGTCGCATTCAACCTCCTGATCGCCCTCCGGGGCCGGTTGCGGGAGCAGGGGTGTTTCACTGCCGGTCCCGAGCCCAATCTCCGCCAGTATCTGGACCTCGTGGCCCTGGGAACCATCGCCGATGTGGTACCCTTGGTGGAGGAGAACCGGATCTTTGTTACGTACGGGTTGAAGGAAATGTCCGCCACGAGCCGTGTGGGGGTGACTGCCCTCAAGGATGTGGCGGGAGTGGCCGGCCGGGTCGGTTGCGGCGCCGTGGGCTTCCGTCTGGCCCCGCGCCTGAATGCCGCCGGTCGCCTGGAGGATGCCTCACTCGGCGTGGAGCTGCTCCTTACCGGCGACCGGAGCAGGGCGGCCACCCTTGCGGCGGAGCTCGACCGGAGCAACGGGGAGCGGCAGGCCCTGGAGCGCTCCATCCTCGACGAGGCAACCGCCATGGTGCGGGCAAACCCTGCCATGGCCAGCAAGAGGAGCATCGTCCTCGCCTCAGACGCCTGGCATCCCGGCGTGGTGGGCATCGTGGCATCCCGGCTGGTGGACAGGTTTCATCGGCCCACCATTCTCATCGCCCTGCAGGACGGCACGGGACGCGGCTCCGGGCGAAGCGTGCCCGCGCTCCATCTGCTGGATGCCCTGTCGGCGTGCGGCGAGCACCTGGAGAAGTTCGGCGGGCACCGGCAGGCGGCGGGCCTCTCCATTGACGAGGAAACCCTCCAGGCCTTCGTGGATCGGTTTGAAGACGTCTGTGCCGGACTGCTGGGTCCCGACGACCTGAAGCCGGTGGTGGCCGCTGACGCCGAGCTTGCCGCCGACGAGGTGACCCCGGCGCTCGTGGACCTGATCGAGGCCCTGGAGCCGTTCGGCATGGGGAATCCGGAGCCGCTGTTCCTGCTGCGCGGCGCCACGATCTGTGGCCGGCGGGTCGCCGGCGGGCATCACCTGCAACTGCGGCTGGACCTGGGGGGGCGCCAGGTGGATGCCGTCGGTTTCAACCTCGCCGCCAGGGACGGTGCGCCCGGCGAGCGGGTGGACATTCTCTTTACGGCTGGCTGGAACAGCTGGAACGGCCGGCGAAAATTCCAGCTCACTCTGAAGGATCTGAAACGATCGGGAGATGACCGTGCTTCGTGAGGAACGGTTCGAACGGGCGGAGAAAGTCATTCACCTGGGATTCTGGGTCAATGCCGTCCTGATGGTCATGAAACTTGCGGCAGGGCACTTCGGCGGGTCGGAAGCGGTTTTTGCCGACGGCGTTGAGAGCGGCTGCGACTTCGTGGCGCTCCTCTTTACCATGGTGGCGCTGCGGGTGGGGCGCAAGCCCTTCGACGCCAGACACCCCTACGGCCACGGCAAGGCGGAGAACGTGGCGGCATTCGTCATCGCGCTGGTCATCGGCGGCGCCGGTATGTTCATCCTGGTGCAGTCGGTGCGCACCATCATGTCCCGCTCCTGGCAGACCCCCGATCTCATCGCGGTGGCTGCCGCCCTGCTGACCATCGTCATCAAGGAAGGGCTCTATCGCTACAGCGTCGCGGCGGGGCGAAAGCTCGACAGTCCGGCGCTCCAGGCCGTTGCCATGGACCATCGCAAGGACGCCCTTACCTCTGTCGGAACCCTGGTGGGTGTTGTCGGCGCCTATGCCGGTTTCGGCATCATGGACCCGCTTGCAGCGGGACTCACCTCTCTCTTCATTTTCAAGATCGGGTACGAGACCTTCCGTAGCGCCCTCCACGACCTCATGGACGGCCAGCCGCCCGGCGACTTCATCCGGGCGGTCACTGATCTGGCCGAGGGGGTCGAGCACGTCCATGAAATACGGGGGCGCCGGTCGGGCCAGTACATCATCATCGACCTCAAGCTCGACATGGACCCGGAGATGACGGTCAAACAATCCCACGATATCGCCACGTGTGTCAAAAAATTGATTTTCGAACGGTTCCCCAACGTGGGGGATGTCATGATCCACATCAATCCCCACGACGAGGAGCATGAGGATCTGATACGGCTTTAGCAGGGAGGCGTTCGGACGCTGATGCGTCAGGACCCCTATCACCACAAGGAGGCAGCCATGGCAGAGACCCCCAAGAGTATCGCTGATCTGAAGGAAGCATTCGCCGGTGAGTCCCAGGCGAATCGCAAGTACCTCGCCTTTGCGAAGCAGGCGGACAAGGAAGGGTTCACCCAGGTGGCGAAGCTCTTCCGCGCCGCGGCGGAGGCCGAAACCATCCATGCCCACAACCACCTGCGCGCCCTCGGCGCCATCGGCGCAACCCGTGAGAACCTGGTGGAGGCCGTTGCCGGGGAAACCCACGAGTTCAAGAACATGTATCCCCAGATGATCGCCGACGCTGAACTGGAGGGTGCCACCGAGGCCCGCCGCTCGTTCACTTTTGCCAATGCCGTGGAAAAAGTCCACGCGGCCCTTTACCAGCAGGCCCTCGACACCCTCGGCCAGTCGACGGAGGAGTTCGACTACTACGTCTGCCCCGTCTGCGGCCACACGGTGGAGCGCGAAGCGCCGGAAAAGTGCGAAGTCTGCGGGGCCAAGGGGAGCGTGTTCTTCAAGGTAGCCTAGTCACTTTGTCTCATGTCCCGCCCGGTTGATCCTCTGGGTAGCTTCGAGCAAAGACCAGCCAAGCAGGCCATCAGCGTTTTCACACGGGCTGTCCGGGAAGTGCCGGGCAGCCCGTACGTCGTAATGGCTCAATTCCGCCGGTCCCCTTCGATGCGGCAGCGCGCCTCCGGCAGATATGAGGAGTGTGAAATATTACGAGGAATCTTTTATTGGCTGGCCCTTATTTTGCATTTAAGGCTGGGTGCCATAACCATCAGGAAAAAGATTGACATTAAATTCCGCCTCATGTGAGTATCCGGTATCCATGGAACAAGTATGAATACCATCCTCTTTATTTCCGACGACTTCAGGTCCAGTGACGTTCTCACGTTTCTTCGCTCCCACTATAAAGGGCGGGTGAAGCTCGCTCCGGATTTCGACCAGGGCCTCAAGGACGTGTTCGACAACCGTCCCTCGGGCGTGTTCATCCAGAGCGAGATTTCCGGCATTTCGGGAGAGACGGTCGCCCGGCACATCAAGACGCTCCTTCGGACTGAGGCTCCACGCATCATCCTCGTTCACACCGCTCCCCTCAAGCCCCAGGGGGGGAAAAAGTGGTTCGACGATTCCCTCGACTTCAATCAATCGGCCGATGAGCTTGCCCATGCGCTCAGGGAGTGCGTGCTGGCGATCTCGCCCGGCCTCTGGGTCGATGACGCCATCGGGGAGTCTGTCGCCGCTGGCGAGGCCGTGGCCGAGCCTGCAATCGACGAGTCCGCCATAGACGCGGCACCGTCGGCCGGGGACGAGGCCGCGCAGGAGATCGACGCTGCGGAGGAGGATGCTGCTCCGGAATTCGAGTTCAACAGCTGGGACGTGCCCGCGCTGCCGACAGAGATGCACGCTCCGGTTGAGGACGAGGCGCCCGTTTGCGTTGCGGCCGCACCCGCCGTTGCCGAAGTCGTGCCCGTTGCCGTGGACGTCGTAACTCCCCCCCCGGCTGCCCCGGCCGAATCCGTTCCGGAGACGGACCCGGCCCCCGCTCCCCCCCGGACGGCGCCTTCCGTGGCCGATTTCAGTGCTCCGCCCGTGGCCGCGGAGCAGAAGCCGCGACCGGCGGTTCCTCCCTTTAGGGCAACCGGGTCCTCACCCGCCAGGGCTGGCCGGAAATCCCTCCGGATGCCCCTACTCGCGGTTCTGCTGGTGATGGCGTCGTCGGCTGCCGCCTATTTCCTGCTTCATCCGGGGAAACCGTCCCAGCCTGCGGCCGCCGTTGCGCCCTCCGCTCCGTCGGCCGCGACCCCCTCCGCGCCTCCGGCCGGCGCTCCTGCACCGACTGCCGAGCCGGACCCGGCGCACCCCGCGTCCGCGACGCACCTTCCCACGTTCATCCCCACCAAGGAGCGCGATGAGGCCTTTTCCCGCGCCAATCCCGGCTGGGAGCGCTACCGGGGCAAGGGGATGGAATTCAGGGTTTACCGGGAATCGGGCGCGGTAAAGGCCGTCCAGGTCATCGCGGCAGGGAAGGGGGGCATTGCCGAGTCCTATGTGGCCATGGTCCTGCGTGAGCTGACGGGCAGCGAGGACCGCACCGACCCGGCGCGCCGGAAAAAGGACGGCTACCTGGTCGAGAGCGCCAGGACCGCCGGTAATGGCGAGATTGTCGTGTATCGGGGCAAGGGCGGCACGATCCGGGGCATCGTCCTCTCGCTCTCCTGATGCCCGGCACCAACCCGCGGACGAAGCACGACGGTTTCGTGACGCGGGATATTCACGCATTGACGGGAGAAGGAATGTCATCATTGGCACCCAGATTGTGGGTCGGCATAGCGTTCGCAGCCGTGGCACTTCTCGGCGTGTCCGGGGGAGCGCATGCCCTTGACCGCCGGTTCGAACTTACGCCCAGCCTGCTTTCCCAGGGGGGCGAGGCTCCCGCGGCCCCCCGCAGCGAAGGGCGCCCGGCCCGTAAAAGCGAACGGGCTTCGGCAGGAGTCACCGACTACACGGTCCGTCCGGGCGACCACATTTTCAAGATCCTCATGAAGGAATACGGGTTTTCCAACCGGGAGGCCGAGACGCTCATCCCCGAGGTTCGCCGGATCAACGGCATCACCGACATCCGCCGGCTGCGGGTGGGCCAGACCATTCGCATCCCCCTGGGCACTGCCGCCGGCAGCGACGTGCGGGGCCACAGCCGTCCCGTTGCCCGGGAGGCAGCCGTTGCCTCCGTCGCCAGCGTGCCCGCGGCAAAGGATACGGGCCATCTGCTCCGGATGACCAGTTATGCCGGCGCGCGCGCGACCCACGATCTCGACGCGGCCCGCCGCCTGTGGGACGGACTCGTTGCCGCCGAGGTGAGGGATGCGCGTCCCATCAGGATCGAGGACCGGAATTTCTCCCTTTCTCTCGATCCGGAGAATTTCCCCACGTTTCCTGCCGCCGACGGCGGCCGCATCCTGGTTGACGCCGACGGCAAGATCCCGCCCCTAGTGCGGGCACTCATCGAGGAGAAGGAACCTTCGGTCAGGATCGTGTCGGAGAATCCCCGCAACCGCAGGCGCTTCCTGGCCTCGCTGCTGGAGGGGGCCGGGTTCTACTCGGTGGAGGAGAACGTCTCCCTGGAGTTCGGCGCCGATCCCAAGCTGACCGTCACAGCCGACTTCAAGGTGGAGAAAAGCCCTGACAGTCTGCTGCACAACGACGTGATCCTCCTGAACGTGGACGAGTACCGGCGCGGGGTGCCCCCCGCTCTGACCGGTTTCCTGAAGCGCGAAGGGTTTCAGATGGTGGAGCCGTTCCTGGGCCGGGGCGAATCTGCTCCTCCCGCGAGCCAGACTCTGTACCAGATCACGGCCAGTGAGCCGCGCGACATTGCCGACTCGCTCCTCAGGGCGCTCAATCTCCGTTACGACGTAGACCGTAGCGTGGAGCTCTTCGGGTCCGGCGACGGCGGTGTTACGCTGTTCGTCCGGGCCGACCGTTATTTCGAGAACGGTGGCGACCGGTTCGTGGTGAGCCACTTCGACGGAGACCCGGTGAGCTACACCCTCACCCGCTTGCTGGAGACCAGGGGCTACCGGGTGATCATGCTCGGCGACCATGACGATTTCCGCATGGTGGCGGAAAAAATCTTCGGTCGCCTGCGGATGCCGGGGTCCTTTGCCCGCTACGATCTGGTTCCCTACCGGGAGGCCCCCTACGGCATCCAGATGTCGGGCTTCCGGGTGCCCCGCTCCGGGAGTGCGACCGGGGGCTTTTTTACCAATGCGGCATTGAACCCCCTGTTCCGCGATCTGCTCGATTTCAACGGCTACTCGATCGTTTCCTACTGAACGGCGGCCGATCCCGAGGTTCTTTGCCCCCATGTCCCAGAAAAAGGTTGGCGAGATACTTATCGAGCACCGGCTGATCTCCGAGGATCAGCTCCGCGAGGCCCTGGAACTGCAGAAGGTCTTCCCCGACCAACCCGTGGGGCAACTGCTCTGCAAGCTCGGGTTCCTGAGCGAGAGTGAGCTGTCCTATATCCTGGAGCAGACCGGCAAGCGCCAGAAGCTGGGCGATATCCTCATCAGGGAGCGCCTGGTCGACGAGGAGCGCCTGAACCAGGCCCGGGTCGCCGCCAAGCGGGACGGCTCCACGCTGGAGCGTGCCCTCCGCAAGCTGCGTCTCGTCGAAGAGGAGCCTCTGGCCAAGACCATTGCCACCCAGTACGACCTCTCCTTTGTTCACATCAACACCCTGGAGATCGAGCCGGACCTCGCCCGCTGCATCAACCCCAACTATGCCCAGCGCCAGCGGATCGTCCCCATCTCCCGCATCGGCAACACCATCACTCTGGCCATGGCCTATCCCATCAAGCTTCATGAGCTGAAGGAGCTTGAGCAGAGCATCAAGTCGCGGATCATCCCGGTCATTGCCATGGAGAGCGAGATCATCCAGGCCCAGCAGCGCCTCTACAAGACCGCCGCCAGCGCCGCCCACGCCCTTACCCTCGATGAGGCCGACCTGGAGATCGCGCCGGGAAGCATCGTCGACATCCTGAGCTCCGGCGCCGGGGAGGATGAGCCGGACATCGATGACGAGGTGCGCACGATCACCGAGCGCGACAGTGTCATCGTCAAGCTCGTCAACAAGATCATCTTCGACGCCCACCAGAACCGCGCCTCGGATATCCATATCGAGCCCTATCCCGGCAAGAACGACGTGATCGTCAGGATGCGGGTCGACGGCAGCTGCAAGGTGTACCAGCGCATCCCGTTCAAGTACAAGTACGCCATCCCCTCGCGCCTCAAGATCATGGCCGAGCTGGACATCGCCGAGAAGCGCAAGCCCCAGGACGGCAAGATCAATTTCAAGAAATTCGGCCCCCTGGACCTGGAACTGCGGATCGCCACCATGCCAACGGCCGGTGGACTCGAGGACGTGGTCATCCGGCTCCTGAACACGGGCCAGGCCTATTCATTCGACAGTCTCAGCCTCACCGACCGCAATATGCGCATCTTCGGGGAATCCATCACGAAGCCCTACGGCCTTGTCCTGGTGGTGGGCCCCACCGGAAGCGGCAAGACCACCACCCTCCACGCGGCCATCGCCCGCATCAACCGACCCGAGGTGAAGATCTGGACCGCCGAGGACCCGGTGGAGATCACCCAGAAGGGGCTCCGGCAGGTTCAGGTCAACCAGCGCATCGGCCTCACCTTTGCCGCGGCACTGCGCTCGTTCCTGCGGCTCGACCCGGACGTGATCATGGTGGGCGAGATGCGGGACGAAGAGACCGCCTCCATCGCGGTGGAGGCGTCCCTCACCGGGCACCTGGTCCTGTCGACCCTGCACACCAACTCGGCCCCGGAGACGGTCACCCGCCTCCTGGAAATGGGACTCGACCCCTTCAGCTTCTCCGATTCGCTTCTCTGCGTCGTGGCCCAGCGCCTGGCCCGCCGCCTCTGCGAGGATTGCCGCGAGCTTTACCGCCCTGACCGCAAGGAGCTCTCCGAGATCATCGAGGAGTACGGCGAGGAGCAGTTCGCCGCCACGGGACTGCTGGGCAACGAGGTGGTCCTGGCCCGGCCGGTGGGGTGCACCACCTGCAACCAGAGCGGCTACCGGGGGCGCCTCGGCATTCACGAGGTGCTCGAAGGCACCGACACCATGAAGAGCCTCGTCAAGAAGAAGTCCGACACCGAGATCATCCGGCGGCAGGCCATGGCCGACGGCATGACCACCCTGCGGCAGGACGGCATCCTCAAGGTCTTCCAGGGGCTCACCGACATCCACGAAGTACGCAAGGTCTGCCTCAAGTAACGATGGTGTAAACCATAAAATGTTTGCATTTTAGCCCCCTTTGCTATACAGTACCTCCCTCCGCGGAACTGCCGCACCATATTTCTCCCCCCAGGTGACCCCCTTGAGCGCGACACGCAATCTCGACGCACTGCGGCGCGAGATCGACGCCATTGACGATGCCATCCTCGATCTGCTCAACCGCCGTGCCGGACTGGTCATGGAGGTGGGACAGGTCAAGACCGTGGAGAAGCGCGATTTTCACGTGCCGAACCGTGAACGGGAGATTTACGAGCGGCTGCTCGCCCACAACACCGGCCCCTTTCCGGCCGAGGCGGTCAAGAGCGTGTTCCGGGAGATCATCTCCGCTTCACTCGCCCTTGAGGCGCCCATGAAGGTGGCGTTCCTGGGGCCCCGGGCGACCTTCACCCACCTGGCCACCATGCAGCACTTCGGCCTGGCCGCGGAGCTGGTCGCCCAGAAATCGATCCCTGCCGTGTTCGAGGAAGTGGAGAAGGGCCGCGCTCTCTACGGTGTCGTGCCGGTCGAGAACTCCACCGAGGGGATGGTTTCCCACACCCTCGACATGTTCATGGAGAGCGACCTCAAGATCAACGCCGAGGTTCTGCTGGAAGTGTCCCACGACCTCCTCTCCCGCACCGGCCGGCTGGACGACGTGAAGAAGGTCTATTCGCATCCCCAGGCCCTTGCCCAGTGCCGCAAGTGGCTCGACGACAACCTGCCGGGTGTGCCGGTGGTGGACGTGGCGTCCACTGCCCTGGCCGCCCAGATCGTGAGCGAGGATTACGCGGCCGCGGCCATTGCCAGCGAGTTCGCCGCGGCCCAGTACGACCTGAAGGTAGTGCGCACGAGAATTGAGGACCAGGTCAACAACTTCACCCGCTTCCTCGTCATCGGCCGGAAGATGGCGGATCGGAGCGGCGACGACAAGACCTCGCTCATGTTTTCCGTCAAGGACGAGCCGGGCATCCTCTACCGGATGCTGGAGCCCTTCGCCTCCCGCGGCGTCAACCTGTCCAAGATCGAATCCCGCCCCCTCAAGAAGAAGGCGTGGGAATACATTTTTTACCTGGACCTGGCCGGCCACATCACCGATCCGGTGGTTGCCGAGGCGGTTCAGGACCTGGGACGCTACTGCCAGTTCGTGAAAATTCTCGGCTCCTATCCCAGGGCGAAATGAGCGGTTCCGTCCCCTTTATCCGGCGACTGGCCGTCATCGGCGTCGGCCTCATCGGCGGTTCCCTGGCGCGGGCCCTGCGGACGGCCGGTGCCGTGGGTGAGATCATTGGCATCGACCGGGACGAGGCCAACCTGCGGCAGGCCGCCGAGCTGGGGGTCGTCGACCGGGCCGCGGCCACGGTTGCCGAAGGGGTTGCCGGCGCCGACATGGTCTTTCTTTCCGTGCCGGTCCGCGCCATGGCGGGGGTAGTGAGGGAGATCGCCCCCCACCTGGCTGCCGGGTGCATCGTGACCGACGGCGGCAGCGTCAAGGCAGAAGTCGTGGCCGCGTGCGATCCCCTCATGCCGGCCGGCACCTGTTTCGTGGGGGGGCACCCCATTGCCGGCACCGAGCACTCGGGGGTCGGGGCGTCCTTCGCCACCCTCTACCAGGGCAAGCGCTGTATCCTGACCCCTGCCGCAACCACTGACCGCGACGCGCTCGCCACGGTGGCCCGCATGTGGGAGGCGGCCGGTTCCGAAGTGGTGCTGATGGATCCGGAGAAGCACGACCGGGTGGTTGCCGCCATCTCCCATCTCCCCCACATGGTCGCCTACGCCCTGGTGAATGCCGTGGAGGGGTACGACCGGTTCGAGGAGAGCATTCTCCGCTATTCGGCCGGCGGCTTCCGGGACTTCACCCGCATTGCCTCGTCGGACCCGGCCATGTGGCGCGACATCGCCCTCATGAACCGGGAGGGGGTTCTGGAGATGATGGATCACTTCGCCGCGTACTTCGGCCAGCTCCGGTCCCTGGTGGCCGCGGGGGACGCTGAAGGTCTCGAACGGTTCTTCCGGGATTCCAAGGAGTCCCGTGACGCCATACTCTAGCTGCAAAGGAGTGTCCGTGGTAAGCCTGAGTTCACACCCCGCCCGTGCGCTGCGCGGCGAAATCGCGGTGCCGGGGGACAAATCGATCTCCCACCGCTCCATCATGCTCGGCTCCATCGCCCGCGGCGTGACCACGGTGAGCGGCTTTCTCCGGGGCGAGGACAATATCGCCACCCTCGACGCCTTCCGGGCCATGGGGGTGCAGGTCCACGACGACGGCGAGACCCTGCGGATCGAGGGGAAAGGGCTCCACGGCCTGACCGAGGCCGAGGACGTCATCGACTGCGGCAACTCCGGCACGTCCATCCGGCTCCTGACGGGGCTCATGGCGGCCCAGCGCTTCTACACGGTCCTAACCGGCGACCGCTACCTGCGGCGCAGGCCCATGCGGCGGGTGGTGGAACCCCTTTCGCGCATGGGGGCCTGCATCCACGGCCGCGACAACGGAGAAAAGGCGCCCCTTGCCATCGTTGGCCGGCCCCTGACCGGCATCGCCTACGATTCGCCGGTGGCCAGCGCCCAGGTGAAATCGGCCCTCATGCTGGCCGGTCTCTACGCCGACGGCGCTACCCGCGTCACCGAGCCCCATCTCTCGCGGGATCACTCGGAGCGGATGTTCCGCCACTTCGGCGCCCGGTTGGAGACCGACGCCGCCGGGGTCACCGTGTACGGCGGGCACGAGCTGGACGGCCGCGACATCGTGGTGCCGGGCGACATCTCCTCGGCGGCCTTTTTCCTGGTTGCCGCCCTGATCGTCCCCGGCTCCGAGCTGCTCATCCGGGGGGTGGGCGTGAACCCGACCCGCACGGGCATCCTCGACATTCTCGCCGCCATGGGGGGCTCGGTGGAGCTGCTCGACCAGCGCGAAGTCTCCGGCGAGCCGGTGGCCGACCTGCTGGTCCGGTCATCTGCCCTCAAGGGGATCGAGATCGGAGGGGACGTGGTGCCCCGGGCCATCGACGAATTCCCGGTCATCTGCGTGGCCGCCGCCCTGGCCGAAGGAACCACCGTCATCCGCGACGCGCGTG
This sequence comes from Geobacter sulfurreducens PCA, assembly GCF_000007985.2. Classification (NCBI taxonomy): domain Bacteria; kingdom Pseudomonadati; phylum Thermodesulfobacteriota; class Desulfuromonadia; order Geobacterales; family Geobacteraceae; genus Geobacter; species Geobacter sulfurreducens. The sequence continues at coordinate 2,873,960 of NC_002939.5, read as the reverse complement.
AGCTGCGGGTCAAGGAAACGGACCGCATCGCCGCCATGGCCGCCAACCTGCGCGCGGCGGGTGCCACTATCACCGAGACGGCGGACGGCATGATCATCGAGGGGACCGGCCGGCTGAACGGCGTCACCGTGGAGAGCTTCGGCGACCACCGGATCGCCATGTCCATGCTCGTGGCGGGGCTTGCCGCCTCGGGGGCCATCACCGTAAGCGACACCGAGTGCATCGCCACCTCGTTCCCCACCTTCACCGCGCTCCTGGACAAGGTGGCGGTACGGTGAGCGCGGCGGGGCGCAGGGGGCTCATCGTCGCCATCGACGGACCGTCGGGCGCCGGGAAGAGCACCATAACCAAGCTCCTGGCGGACCGGCTCGGCTACATCCACATCGACACCGGAGCCATGTTCCGGACCGTGGCCCTGGCCGCCAGCCGCGCCGGCATTGCGCCCGACAACGACGCCTCCCTGGCCGGGCTCTGCGCCGATCTGGAGATCGCCTTTGTGAGGAATAACGGCTGCTGCCGGGTGACTGCAAACGGCGAAGACGTGACCGACGCCATCCGGACCCCGGCCATCAGCGCCCTCACCTCGGCCATCTCGGCACGCAAGGTGGTGCGCGACGTTCTGTTGCGCCTCCAGCGCCACATGGCCCGCGAAGGGGGGGTCATCCTGGAGGGGCGCGACATCGGGACCGTGGTCTTTCCGGACGCCGACGTGAAGTTTTTCCTCTCTGCGTCAGTGGAGGAACGGGGCCGCCGGCGCTACCTGGAACTGAAGGCCAAGGGGCAGGAGGTGTCCCTTGACGAGACCATCGCGGCCGTGGCCCGGCGGGACGAGCAGGACTCGGGCCGGGAGCACGCCCCCCTGCGGCGGGCTGATGACGCCGTGGACATCGATTCGACCGGACTTTCCATCGAGGAGGTCCTGGACCGCATGGAATCCATCGTGCGGGAGCGGGAACGGGCCACTCCGGGCGCGTAGTCCGGGACGGCAACAGAGCAGCTTCGGGAGCAACGCAATGGAGATCGTACTGGCAAAGCGGGCCGGCTTCTGCTTCGGCGTGAAGCGGGCAACCCAGATGGCCTTCGAGGCCGCCGAAAAGGAAGGGGAAACCTTCACCCTCGGCCCCATCATCCATTCGCCCCAGGTCGTGCAGCGCCTGGAGGGGATGGGAGTGAAGGTGCTGAGCGACCTGGAAGGGATCGGTAACGGCACCGTCATCATCCGGTCCCACGGGGTGACCTCCGCGGAACTGGAAGACGCGGTCCGCCGGCAGCTTGAGGTGGTGGACGCCACCTGTCCCTTTGTCAAGAAGGCCCAGGAGCACGTGAAGCGTCTGTCCCACGACGGCTATACCGTGGTGGTGGTGGGCGATGCCGACCACCCCGAGGTGCAGGGCATCGTATCCTACGCCGAGGGGCCGGTCCACGTGGTCGGTTCCGGCGAGGAGGCCGCCAGGCTCCCCAACATGAAGAAGGTCGGCGTTGTGGCCCAGACCACCCAATCCTTCGAAACCCTCAAGAACGTGGTGAAGGAATGCCTCCTCAAGGGGGGGGAGATCCGGGTCTTCAACACCATCTGCGACGCCACCGCCGTCCGCCAGGACGAAGCCAAGGCCCTGGCCCGGGAGGTGGACTGCATGATCGTCATCGGTGGCTTCAACAGCGCCAACACCAAGCGGCTCGCCGAGGTCTGCTCCGAACTGCAGCCGCGTACCTACCACATAGAGACGGCCCAGGAGCTGGATGCATCATGGTTTCAAGGGGTTGAGCGGGTAGGGGTCACTGCGGGCGCATCCACGCCCAAGTGGCTTATCGACGAGGTAATAGAACGGATACAAGAGTTTGACAATAAGAAAAAAGGTTGAGTTTTTCGATAGATATTGCTACGTTTACTCATCCTAATCCACGACGTGTAGGGAGGCCAGCTTTAAATGAGTGATGACAAGGACTATAACAGCCGCACCGCAATGACGATCAAACGATTCGCCGATGCGGAGGACGAGGCGGATCAGGGGGGCTCCGGCGAGTTCGCCGAGCTTTTCCAGGAGAGTATCAGGCATCACCATGTGGGGGAAGTCGTCAAGGGCAAGGTGGTGCACATCAGCAACGATTACGTGCTGGTCGATATCGGATACAAGTCCGAGGGGAGCATCCCCGTTGAAGAGTTCCTCGACGAGGCAGGCAACCTGACCGTCCAGGTGGGCGACGAAGTGAAGGCCCTGTTTGAGCGGAAGGAAAACCAGAAGGGGTACGCGGTTCTCTCCAAGCGCAAGGCCGACCGCCTCTCCGCCTGGGACTCCATCGACGCCGCCGGCGGCGAAGGCGGCATCGTCGAAGGCAAGATCACCGGCAAGGTCAAGGGGGGCCTCACCGTCGACATCGGCGTCCAGGCGTTCCTGCCTGCCTCCCAGGTTGATCTCCGCCCCGGCGGCAACCTGGACAAGTACATCGGTGTGACCGACCGCTTCAAGGTGCTCAAGCTCAACAAGAAGCGGGGCAACATCGTTCTCTCCCGTCGCGTCCTGCTGGAAGAGGAACGGGCCGGCGTCCGCACCGAGACCCTCGCCAACCTGGCCGAGGGCCAGACTCGCGAAGGCGTGGTCAAGAACATCACCGATTACGGCGCATTCGTCGATATCGGCGGCGTTGACGGCCTCCTGCACGTGACCGACATGTCGTGGGGCCGCCTGGGCCACCCCTCCGAGATGCTCAAGCCGGGCGACAAGCTCAGCGTCAAGATTCTCAAGTACGACCAGGAGAAGGGCAAGATCTCCCTGGGCCTCAAGCAGATCACTCCCGATCCCTGGCTTGCGGTGGAGCAGAAGTTTCAAGTCGGCGACCGGGTCAGCGGCCGCGTGGTCAGCATGACCGATTACGGCGCATTCGTGGCCCTCGACGAAGGGGTCGAAGGGCTGGTGCACGTCTCCGAAATGTCGTGGACCAAGCGGCTCCGCCATCCGTCCGACCTCCTCACCGTGGGCGACGAGGTGGAAACCGTGGTGCTCGGCATCGACACCGGCAACCGCCGCATCTCCCTCGGCCTCAAGCAGGCCCAGGCCAACCCCTGGACCCAGCTGGAGGAGAAATACCCCGTCGGCACCAAGCTGGAGGGGCAGATCAAGAGCATCACCGACTTCGGCGTCTTCATCGGCGTTGACGAGGGAATCGACGGCCTCGTGCACGTTTCCGACATCTCCTGGACCAAGCGGATCAAGCACCCCGGCGAGGTCTACGCCAAGGGGCAGACCGTCCAGGCCGTGGTCCTCAACGTGGACGCCGAGAACGAGCGCCTTTCCCTGGGGATCAAGCAACTCACCCCCGATCCCTGGAGCGTCATCCCCGCAACCTACCGTCCCGGCACCCGCGTGCGGGGCAAGGTAACCTCCGTGACCGACTTCGGCGTCTTCCTTGAGATCGAAGAGGGGATCGAAGGGCTGGTGCACGTCTCCGAGCTTTCCCGCGAGAAGGTCGCCTCGCCCAAGGACTTCGCCTCCGTGGGCGACGAGCTGGATGCGGTGGTTCTGAGCGTCGACGACGTGGAGAAGAAGATCGCCCTCTCCGTCAAGGCTCTCCAGGCCGCCGCCGAGAAGGCCGAGCTGGAGTCGTACATGCAGGACCGCGGTGAAGCCACCTCCAACCTGGGTGCCCTGCTCCGGGAGGGGATGCGCAAGAACGGCGACAACAACGACTAACATCCGTCCACCGGGCGGGCGCCGTCCGGTCCGCCGGGCGACGCCGGCACCGCGGCAGAGTCAATCAAGCAGCAAGGAGTATTGTGATGACAAAAAGTGAACTGGTAGAAATGCTGGCGGAGAAAAACTCGTGGCTCACCCGCAAGGACTCGGAGATGGTGGTCAACATCGTATTCGACAGTATCGCCGACGCCCTCAAGAGTGGTGAGAAGGTCGAGATCCGCGGCTTCGGAAGCTTCACCGTCCGTGAGCGCGGCGCCCGCGAGGCCCGCAACCCCAAGAGCGGCGCCATCGTCAAGATCCCCGCCAAGAAGACCCCGTTCTTCAAGACCGGTAAGGAACTCCGCGAGCGAGTAAACCACGAGAACGCCGATTAGACCCGGTACTGCCCGGATGGTGGAACTGGTAGACACAAGGGATTTAAAATCCCTCGGCAGCAATGCTGTGCCGGTTCGAGCCCGGCTCCGGGCACCACGTAACAGATGAAGCACTGAGGAAAACAAGAGGGCTATGCCGCAACGCATAGCCCTCTTTCTGCATCTTCCGCCACGGGCCGGGCAGGCGTACGGAGTGCGCCGGCTGGCGGTGGCTGGCACTCACTCTTCATCCCAGGGGAATCGAGATGAGCAAGATCGGCCGGAATGACCCGTGCCCATGCGGCAGCGGGAAGAAATACAAGCAGTGCTGTTTCCACCGGGCGACGTCCGCGGCTGCGACTCCCGATGCCGAGATGCTCTGGCGCGCCGGCAACGCCCATCTGGCCGGGGGCGCGCTCGACATGGCACTCTCCTGCTACCGTGAGGCCGTGCGGCTCAGGCCCGGCTTCGCCCAGGCCCACTACAACCTGGGGGTTGTCTTTCAGCAGAAAGGGCTGCTCGACGAGGCCGCCGCCAGCTTCCGGAGCGCCATCTCCTTCAATCGCGACTACGCCAAGGCCTACAACAACCTGGGCTATATCCTGGCCACCCAGGGGCGGCTCGACGAGTCGGCCGACTGCTTCAACCGGGCCATCGCCATCGAACCCGGCTTTGCCGCGGCCTACCACAACCTGGGTACCACCCTGCGCCACCAGGGGCGGCTCGACGAAACCCTGGCCGCCTTCCGCACGGCCCACGCCATCAATCCCCACGATCCCGTCTTCCACAGCGACCTGCTCATGATGCTGCACTACAGCGACATGGACGACGAAACCCTGTTCCGTGAGCACGTCCGCTGGGGCGAGCAGCATGCCCCGGCCGCCGCGTCCGTCCCTACCCACCAGTGCGACCGCGACCCCGGCCGGAAGCTGCGCATCGGCTACGTCTCCGGCGACTTTGGGAAACACCCCGTGGGCTACTTCCTGCTCCCCTTCCTGGAGAACCACGACCGCTCGCAGTTCGAGATCTGCTGCTACTCCGAGCGGGGCCAGCGCCAGGAGGATGACGTCACCGCCCGGATCAAGGGCCATGCCGATCTCTGGCGCAGAACCATAGGCCTGGGCGACGCCGCCGTGGCCGAGATGATCCGCGCCGACGGCATCGACATCCTCGTGGACCTGGCCGGCCACACGGCCCACAACCGGCTCAGGGTCTTCGCCCTGAAACCCGCGCCGGTGCAGGTGACCTGGCTCGGCTACCCCAACACCACCGGTCTGCGCGCCATGGACTACCGCATCACCGACGCCGTTGCCGACCCCCCCGGCAGTGCCGATGCCCTGCACACCGAGCAGCTGATCCGGCTCGAACAGGGCTTTCTCTGCTACACCCCGCCCGCCGGCGCTCCCCCCGTGGGCGAGGCGCCATGCCTCGCGGGCGCCGGGGTCACCTTCGGCTCCTTCAACAACCTGGCAAAGGTGAGCCCGCAGGTGATCGACGCCTGGAGCGCCATCCTGGGCCGCGTGCCCGGCTCGCGCCTCATGCTCAAGTTCAAGGGCTTTGCCGACGAAACCTGCCGCAGGCGAGTCAGCGACGCCTTCGGGGCCCGGGGCGTCTCACCGGACCGGCTGGAGCTCGTCTCCTTCGTGGAGAACTTCAACGACCACCTGGCGCTCTACAACCGGCTCGATCTGGCCCTGGACACCTTCCCCTACAACGGCACCGCCACCACCTGCGACGCCCTCTGGATGGGCGTGCCGGTGCTCACCTGCTGCGGCACCCGCCATGTCGCCCGGGTCGGGGCCAGCATCCTCACCAGCCTGGGCCTGCCCGAGCTCATCACCCACTCGCCGGAAGAATACATCTCCGCCGCGGCCGCCCTTGCCGCCGACCCCGCCCGGCTGGCCGCCCTGCGCCGGGATATGCGCCCCCGCCTGGCCGCCTCGCCCCTGTGCGACCCCACCGGATTCGCCCGCCGCATGGAAACGGCCCTGCGGGATATCTGGCGCCGGTGGTGCAGCGCGTAAGGCCCGTCGCCCGCCCCGCGCGATACTTCCACCCAAAAATGCGAAAGGCTGTACGGTCACGTGCCGTACAGCCTTCTCTGATTCTGTGCCTGTCCCCGCCCGAGCGGGGATCGACCGGCAGGTTGCCCTGCCTCGGTGCTACTCATGTAGGTTTTCTCCCAGCTGTTACGATATCTCGCCTCCTTTCCGGCCCGCAGGGCCAACGCAATGAAGGTGCATCATCATACCAACTGCTTCTTCTGACCTGTTGGTAATCATATCGGCATCCCCGGCCGAAGCTTGAGAACTATTTTTGCGACCCGCGCGGACAGGGACGCGACCGGCTGCCGACCGTCGAACAGCGCAAAAAATCAGGAATTCCCCTAATTGATTAAATGTTAATTGCATGTTACTAACCTGAATCGTTCGTTTACAGCACCAGGGGTTTCCTTATGAAACGTCGTGAAAATGCTGTGTTGCGCCTTTTCGTACCGTTCCCGCCCCAGCCGTTCGCCAAGTATTCCCCGCGATTCAGTGAAATTGATGTCCTGCTCTGGGAGCACCTCGATGCGCCCTATGCCTCCGTGGTGGTGAGCCATGCGGGGCGTGTGGCCACGGGTGTTTGCAGGGGCCTCGCGGACAGAGGGGGCATGCGGGCTCCGGGTGGTGCGGGGGTAGGGGGGATGCGGTAACGGTACTCATCATGACCAGCCCATTCAGATTCTCGGTCAGCAGATGGGCCGCAAACGACAATCGAGGCTCTTGGTTGATCCCCTTGCGATAGAGCTTCGCTTCAGGATCGGTAGTGGATGCATGAGTCTCGTTGCTCAGCTTCTCACCCTGGAAATCACGGCCCGGATTCTTGCCGGCAGGCGGTTGCCCGTCATCATCGTCCCGTGACTTGAAGCTCTTGATGGAGGCCCATGACTGGATCAGGGTGCCATCAACACTGAAGTGATCTTTGGAGAGCAGTTTCTTGCATTTCGCCTGATCAAGTACTGCCTCCAGGAACTGCGTGGCGACATCGGTCTCGATCAACCGCTCCTGATTCGTGCTGAAGCTGGAATTATCCCAAACTGGATCATCCAGGCCCAGGCCAAGGAACCAGCGGAACAGGATACTGAAGTGAATCTGCTCAACCAGCTTGACGTTACTGGGAATCGAGTACAGCACCTGAAGCAGCATGGCTTTGAGCAAGCGCTCCGGCGGAATCGAGGGCCGGCCCGTATGGGAGTACATCTTACTGAACACCGGCGAAAGGTTTTCCAGTGCCGCATCTACCATGTGCCGAATCGGCCGAAGGGGATGGTCTTTGGGAACGAAGGATTCCGGCGAGAGATAAACGAACAAAGCATCAGATTGTTGCTCAAGGCCGCGCATATTTATTCTCCTGGAATATCAGCTTGTTATGCGCAATAAGATAGCATAAAACTGTGTCAAAATGGTCCTAAATACTGATAGTTTTTCAAAGACCTGATATAGGAAGCAAATTTCTTATATGGGAAAACCTACTAATAACGGGATACTGTGTAAGGCCCCCTCTGGGCATACGGATTAGCGTATGCTGGACTTTGGCGAAACCCATTCTCCAAAGGAGGCCTTACACATGAGATTTTACACTAAGACTCACAAGTACTACTGCGGAATTGATCTTCATGCCCGAAAAAAGTACGTCTGCATTCTCGACTCGGAAGGGACCGTGCTGGTTCATCGCGAAATCAACTGCAATCCTGAGAGCTTCCTTCGCCTCGTGGCACCCTACCGGGAGGACTTGGTTGTCGGCGTGGAATGCATGTTCGCATGGTATTGGCTGGCAGACCTTTGCCGTAATGAAAAGATCGAGTTTGTGCTCGGTCACGCCCTTTACATGAAGGCAGTCCACGGTGGCAAAGCAAAGAGCGACAAGATTGACGCCCACAAGATTGCTGTGCTGCTCCGCGGCGGCATGTTTCCCTTAGCCTACGTCTACCCGCCGGAAATGCGGGCAACACGGGACCTCCTGCGCCGCCGGAACTTTTTCGTCAGAAAACGTGCTGAGCTTATGGCACACATCCAGAACACGGTAACCCAATATAATCTGGCTCCTCTTGGCATTGATCTCGGAGTCGAAGAGAACCGCCATGAAGTAGCTCAGCTCTTCCACGATCCGGAAGTGAGGAAAATTATCGAAATTGACGTTGCCATGATCGACGCCTTTGACGATGTCATCAATGTCCTCGAACCGGACATAGAAAAAACGGCCCGGCAACACAACCTGCATGCCCTCAAACTTCTGCGCTCAATCAACGGCGTGGGAAAGGTGCTGGGCCTGGTAATGCTCTACGAGATCCATGACATAAATCGTTTCCCGACCGTGCAAGACTTCTCTTCCTACTGCAGGCTGGTGAAATGTGCCCACGAATCAGCGGGAAAGAAAAAGGGGGTCGGCGGTTCCAAGATAGGCAACGTCCATTTGAAATGGGCCTTCTCTGAGGCCGCTGTGTTCTTCGTGCGCCACAATCCCCAGGCAAAAATCCTGATGGAGAAACTGGTCAAGATTCATGGCAAAGGGAAAGCGATTTCGATCCTTGCCCACAAACTGGCACGAGCGATTTTCTACATGCTGAAAAACAATGTGCCGTTCGACCGGGAAAAGTTTTTGGCAACGGCGTAAAGCTGGAGGGGACAGAGGCAGCTTAGTGCACAACTGGAGCCACACGAGCAAGCATGACCACGACCGTGAAAGACAACGAGGTGCGGCTGAGAACACGTACCGGTCGATTTGATGATGCTCAGGGAGCAAGTTAACGAGATTGGAGCCCTGTCCCGCTCCTTACATAACTGAATCTATTCTTTTCAGCTTTTGAATGTTCTGCCCCTCGCCGGAAACCGGGATCAACTGTGCCTCGCACCAGCGATGAGCACGCTTCATGAATGGGACGGCCGAGGGAACGGGATAGTTTCTAAGCCGCGCAAGGAATGCCTTCGCAATCGCTGTAGCAGCAACAACCGCAGCGAATTGAGCTTTGATAAGAGTTTGGTGCAGGATTCTTTCCTGACCCAGTATTGGAAATCAAGTCAGAACGGATAAGATGTCGAGATAGATTCGTCAAAGAAAACGACTCAAAATCGGTTGGGCACCATTTTGCCTATTGACTGACTGGGGCCTTATAAGAGTTGAGAAGGATGAAAATGCACCGAATACAATTTGGCATATTGATATTCGCATCATTTCTTATGTTGCCTAGTTGTGATGCCACACATTTGTACTTGGTTAAGCAACCAAACTCTAAGATACCGAGAGGCATGGAATGGAAATGCCTATCCAGCGCAAAATCTGAACTATCATTAGGAGTGGCTCCAATAACAGACGAAGAAAAGGCTCTCTTCAACGGCAATGACGTCAAATATTTTCTCTGGTGGGGGTCTTTAAGCGGGCCTAGGCCCGTAGAAGATGTTGACGGCTACATCAGTGAGGCGAAAACAATTTTTACGATTTCAGATAAATACAAGATAAACCTAACAGGCTGTTGAAATTGAAATAGAGAAAACAGCCTATTTGTGGTACATTGTCGCGCATAACGCTCTACAATTATTGAGGAAAGTTATGCGCGGCTTTGACAGCAACACAGAAGCTCTCTTTACCTATGTGACACCTGAATCCTTTGTCCCGAAGGACCACCCCTTGCGGGCCATCCGTAAAATGGCCGACGAAGCCCTGGCAGGGATGGACAAGCTCTTTGACAGCATGTACGCCACAACCGGCCGCTCCTCAATCCCACCGGAGAAGCTCTTGAAAGCCCAACTGCTGATGATCCTCTACTCCATCCGCAGCAACCGGCAGTTGGTAGAGCAGATCCATTACAACTTCCTGTTCCGCTGGTTCCTCGGCATGGGCTTGGACGAGAAAGTCTGGGATCATTCCAGCTTTACCAAGAACAGTGACCGATTGATTGGCTCCGAAGTTGCCGCCGAGTTTCTTTCCCGGGTTCTGGCCCAGGCAGAGCGTAAGCGACTGTTGTCCCGCGAACACTTCACCGTTGACGGAACTCTCATCGAAGCCTGGGCTTCCATCAAGAGCTTCAAGCCCAAGGATGGACCTCCTTCAGCCGGTGGTGGCGGCAGAAACGATACCGTGGATTTCAAGGGACAGAAACTTACCAACGAAACCCATGGTTCCACCACTGACCCTGATGCCCGGCTCTACCGCAAGGGGAAGAACAAGGAAGCCAAGCTCTGCTACCAGGGACATACCCTGATGGAGAATCGTAGTGGCCTCATCATCAGGACCAAGGTGACAACGGCAACCGGTTGCGGTGAGCGCGACGCAGCAAAGGCCATGGTGCAGCAATTGCCAAGGACGACCCGACGGATCACTCTTGGCTGCGACAAAGGCTACGACACAGAATCATTCGTCAAAGAGCTGCGTAGGCTAAAGATAACGCCACACGTGGCCCAGAACACCTCCAACAGGAAATCGGCCATCGACGGCAGAACCACCAAGCATCCGAACTACACCATCAGCCAGAAGATCAGGAAACGAATCGAAGAAGGCTTTGGCTGGATGAAGACCGTGGGCAGCTTACGCAAGACGATGTACCGGGGAATCGAGAAGATCGCCATGCAACTTGATCTGCACGCTGCGGCCTACAACCTGGTTCGGATGAAAAACCTGGGTCTCGGTGTCACCTGAGAGGGGAAAACCAGGCTACATCAGCAGTATATGAGGTTGATAAAGAGCAAAAAGAACGAGAAACAAAGGTTCTGAGCAACAAAACTGATTCAAAAAAAAACGAACTGCAAAGTTCAGCAAGTCAAATGGGGCCGATTTTCAACAGCCTGCTAACGGAGAGGTATGTGCTCTGCCTTCTGAATGGCGGATACATGTGGCCTGATGCCGACTCTATAAACAAAAGATTTAAGTGAATCGACACTCGAAGACGTGAGAGACCTAAAATGAGCAAAAAATCTTCTTACATTGCACTTCTCACTATTGTATTGCTGTTTCAAGGATGCGCTGCCCTCACAAGTAACCCCTATTACAAGCCATCCACGGCTGAGTCTGCAGAAGGGTCCGCAGACCGAGGGGGGGCTTTGTTTATTCGTTTTGGAGGAACAAACTCACTCACCGTCAATAAGCCTGAAGTAGAAGTCAGTGTAAGATCTAACGGCACTGGAGTTTATTATCCGATGGCGATGGGACCAGTTCTTCCTGTTATTCCAACATTCATGACAGCCCCTGACAAAGCCCCCCCTACCGCTTTACTAGAAATATATCTGCGGCCACTGCGTGAAAATATCACGTTCAATCCTATGTTAGTCAAAATCAGGAACTCTAAAGGAATAGAAGTGTTTCCAACCAGTTATATCAATTCTCACGCCAGAGCATTCACATTCTACAATGGCAAAGAGATAACAAGCGAAACCAAGGAGATAGTCCTCAATAAAGGAAGCCGCTACTGCTTTGTTCTTGAATATGATATGCGGGACTCCCCGGACTGGGATCTCCATATGACGATAAGCGGGCTGAGGGCTGAAGGAAAGGAAGTTCCCACCCCAGAGTTCAAATTTGAGAGAGGTTCAGCCTTTTACCTGATATGGGGCGGACGAGGAAAATACTGCTCACAATAAGTCTCAACCAGTGCCTTGGACGCCGACCGGGGCTGAAATGCGCCCCGGTGCGGGTCAAGGCCTGAGCCGTTAAGGAACAACATGATTAACAAAAGAGATTTAGTGCGAGAAATTATTGAAGTCCGAGAGCGCAACCGTTCAGGTCGTGCTCAAGGTGAACTCTGGTCTCGGATCATTGCGCTTGAGAGAGTTTACGAGGAGTTCGACAAAGACAACATCGAATTACTAAAATATTTCCCAATAGCTTTGGTCGGCTGTGTCGAAAGCTATTTCAGGCTCATCATTAAGGAAATAATTGATGCTGGTGAAGACTATGTGATGGCTGCATCGAAACTGGTCGAAAAGGGAAAACTTGATTTTGAACTCATCAAAGCTTTCCACGGTCAGAAAATTTCGTTAGGAGAGTTCGTATCTCATATTATTCGTATAAGCAGCTTAAACCAAATTGACACTGTGATGTCTACCCTTCTAAGTACTCAATACCTCGATAAGTTGGCTACTGTTTATGATCGTAACCTTGTAGAAACTCATGGAAAACCAAAAGATCCAATAATCTATAATAAAGACAAGATATATTCGGATGTTACAAGAACATTCGAGCTAAGACACATTTACTGCCATGAAATGGCTAGTCGAGAAAAGCCTGATTGTAACGAAATAGATAGCTGTTTCTTTAGCTCTCTATTCTTTATGAAAGCTGCGGATGAATACCACCACCAACTTTTATATCCTGGCCCGATTATGGGGCAACAGCAGATGAATCATTCAGCAGCAGAGCATTATGGAGAAGCACGAAAAGAACTGGACGGAATTCATTCAAAGGTTTCTACATTCTTATCTAAGAAACGGTACAAAGAATTCATAAGCATCCACAAGTCATGGGAAAAGTACAGGGACAAGGAAGCGGAGTTCAATGCAGACGTATACCGTGGAGGAACACTCTGGAGCTATATTTATTCAACGACAGCTACGGAGATAACCAATAAGAGGATAAAAGAAGCCAAAGAGTATCTTGCTCAGCTTGAAGAATATGGCGGAGAGAGTCCTTAACCAGCGCCACGACCGGCCCAAAAAGACTGCCGGTCAGGCTTATGACGTTGAACAAGAAGAAAAGGAGAAGAAAGCAAATGGCCCACGAAAAGAAAATACCCCCGGCAAATGTTACCAAGCCAGAAACATTTATTATTGAGTCCCTGAATCACGAAGATGAATTGGCAACAAGACTTGATGGGAAGGTCTTGTATGATGTCCTGAAGCTTCAAGGTAAAAACCCGCTTTATTACTACTTCCGCACTCAAAGAGAATTGATTGAATTTGCAAAAATATTTAGAGAATCTGGCTACCGATATCTGCACCTCTCATGTCATGGAAGTGAAGAGATAGTTCAATATACTTTCGGAGAATCTACATACGCCGACTTTGCGGCTATATTCGAGAAGAAGCTGCATAACAGGCGATTGTTTGTCTCTGGCTGTAATTTGGGAAACATGAATTTTGCAAAAGCAATCTTTGACAAAAATGGCGGCATGTATTCTGTGACAGCTCCTATGAAAAAAGTGTATTTCGATCAGTCCATATCCTTTTGGTCGGCGTTCTACTACATGATGCACGCATGGGATTCGTCAGCAATGAAAAAGCAACGGCTCAACCAAGTGTTCGACCAACTTGCTACGATATTCGAAATGCCATTGGCACACTATTATCGGGACACATCACAAGGCGCAGCTGTGGTAGAGGCAATTTACTCAGCTAAACGCCAAAACCTAAATTCTTCTAAAGTGAAAGCTACAGTATTGCCAGGAGAAGAAATCGCTTAATATCAAGTGAATGTGGAGAAGTTCTTTAAAATAAGGAGATTGGAGTAAATTCCCAATCACACCTTTGGACACAAAAAAATATGCTATACGACGCATTTATTAGTCATGCATCTGAAGACAAGCAAGATTTTGTTCGTGGTCTAGCTGAGGCTCTACGAGACAATAATGTAGCCGTCTGGTATGACGAATTTACTTTAAAGGTAGGAAGCAGCCTCCGTAGATCAATTGACCATGGGCTGTCAACGGCAATCGAAAATTGACCCACTTTACCGGTTGATCGGAAATTGAAAAATGACCCACCTTCCTGGATTAGTCATCGATCTGAGGTGTCGGCAGTTGCTGGCCGAGAATACCTGCGCGTCGCTTCTCTTTCAGCCGGTAGCTGTCACCTCTGATCTGAATGACATGGGCGTGGTGCAGCAGTCGGTCGAGCATAGCTGATGTGAGTGCCGTATTGCCGCCGAAGGCTTGTTCCCATTCCCCGAAGCTCAGGTTCGAAGTGAGGATGACGGAACCTGTTTCGTACCTTTTGGCGATCACCTGAAAGAACAGATTCGCCTGCGTTTCGCTGAACGGGAGGTAGCCGATCTCATCGATGATGAGCAGTCTCGGCCCCAGGACACTGCGCCGCATTACTTCCTTGTACCGCCCCTGCCGCTGGGCGCTTTCAAGTTGCAGCATCAGGTCGGCGGCGGAGATGAAGCGTACCTTCACGCCGCACTGAGTAGCGCGGTAGCCGAGCGCGATGGCGAGGTGAGTCTTTCCGGTGCCGCTGGGACCCAGCAGGATTACATTCTCCCGGCGCTCGAGGAATGCCATCGCCGACAGGTCCAGAATTCGCTGTTTCGGGGCGCCGGTGGCGAACTCAAAGTCATAATCCTCGAGAGTCTTGATCGCGGGAAAACCGGCGAGCTTTGCCATTGTGTGGCGCGAGCGTCCCTGTCGGACGTCGTTCTCGGCCTTGAGTACCTGTTCAAGGTAGTCGATGTAGGAGGATTCCTGCTTTGCCGCGGCATCTGCAAGGTCGGTGTAGACATCGGCCACCGACAGAAACTTCAGATCATCGCAGAGCGTGACCATACGCTGGTGCTGGATGTCGCTCATAGCCGCCCCTCCTGAAGGATCTGATCGTAGAAGGAGGCGGGGCGCTGAAGGGGAATAACCGGCCACGGCATGGCAGCAATGACTTGCGGCTTGTCCGGCTCGACTGCAAGCCTTGGCGGCAGCGGCAGCATCGCTGACCGCTCGATCTCGAGCCGATCGCAGGGGCGTTCGCCGGTCTCCCCATGGATGCGGCAGTTGGCTACTTCGTTGAGCCACTTTCTGACCTCGATGTTCGCGGTTGCGACATCGAGAGTTAGTCCTGCCTGCTTCAGGCGCGAAACCAACGGGTAGTAGAAGCTGTACCGCAGGTAGCGGTTGAACCGCTCAACCTTTCCCTTGGTCTTGGCCCGGTACGGCTTGCACAACCGGGGGATGTACCCGAAATGCTTTGCCGTGTCCCACAGGCCGGTGTGGAAACGGTGGTTGCCCTCGCCGAAGGCGTTTCGCTCCAGCACGACGGTCTTCATGTTGTCATAGAGCACTTCGCGCGGGACCCCGCCGAAGAAGGAGAATGCCATCTCGTGGCATTCCCGAAGGACGTCGAACGCTTGGCTGGTGGTGAAGACAACGAACGAATCTCTACTGAAACCAAGCGTTCCAACGAATGCGTACAGCGGGTGCTTGCCCTTGCGCAGTTCGCACCAGTCGGCTTGCATCTGCTTGCCTGGCTCCGTTTCGAACCGGACAACGGGTTCCGGCGTGATGCGGGAATAAAGGGTCGCCAAAAACGTTCTGACAGTGCGTTCGCCGCCATCGTAGCCAAAGCTTTTGATCTCCCGAGCAAGCACCGGCGCGGGAATCCGATGCGGCAGAGCCGCCTTCACCCGTTCTTCGAGAAACGCTTTAAATGGGTCAAGCTTCCCCGGTCGCTTCGCTCGTTCTTTGTACCTGGGATCAGCGGTCGACCTGAGGAATTTCCTGACCGTGTTGCGGCAAAGTCCGGTGATACGCGAGATCTCCCGGATGCTCTTGCCCTGCTTCTTGAGAATTCTGACTTCCATACACTCTTCCTTTCCGATCATGCCGACCCTCCAGGTCGGCTAGGATAGAGGAAGAATGGGTCAATTTTCGATTTCCGAAGTGGGTCATTTTTACATTGCCGCTAACAATGGGCTTTCCAAGTCCAGATTTGGCATAGTTGTTCTGAGTAAAGCTTTTATTGGAAAGCAATGGCCTGAGTGGGAGCTTGATGGGCTTGTCCAACGCCAGAATAATTCTTTGAATTCTGTAATCTTACCCGTTTGGCTGGGATTATCTTATGAAGAGGTGCTGGATTTTTCTTCACCTTTGGCGGATAGATTCGCTATTCAGGCAGAAAAAGGGCTTGAATATGTGGTCAATGAGCTGCTGAAGGTTATTAATCCTCAAGGCTCATCTCTCGTAGTAGCGAGAAACAGGCTAGTTGAATTGGGTTTTAACCCACCCGTTGTTACTTCGGATTGGTGGCACCAGGCTATTGAATATTGTGGTTCAAATTCACTAGAAGGAACATTTCAAGACGCCATGGGGTGGGGGCATTGGGGATTTCCTCTTCCTCCAGTTGGCGACACTACCGCAGAAAAAGGCGAACGCATTGCGTGGGCGGCTCTGCAGTTGAATTGGCAGAAAATAGCTAATAATTGCTCTATATCTCAAATTACGAAACCTGAGACTATTCATGAATTCATAAATAACACACCTGGCTTACGTCAAGCGTGCCTTGAATACCCTCATTATTTGGCGACTTATGCCCCACAACTTACAATTCCTGGTTTCGGTGGCGACTTTGAAAAAATATATGACAAGTGGCTAGAAAATTCACAAAAGAAACAACGGGCTGAAAAAGAGAGAAAATCGCGTTCTGGAACGGCACTGACTACAGATGGAGATGTGCCAACTTGTGATGAACTGCTTGCACTTCATGAACCAAACTTTGGAAATTACGAATCAGCAACTATTGCATGTAATTTTGTTCAGGGAGACCTGATGGGCCCCCCTGTCAAAGTATATGATACGATTGATTATCTCATATGGCTGTTATCTGACGCCAGTGCATGGCTTCCTGAAAAAACTCGAAATTATCTCATTGATGGGCTAAAGAAATGGGCCGTTTGGCTCTGGACTGAATATAGTAATGATTCTGATCTTCCTTCTAATAATGAAACCAGTTCCCTCCAAGAAGCCCTTTCAAGAGCAGAGACCTTTAAAGCCTTTAGAATAACACCCAAGATCAACAAAGACATTGAATCGCGTTTTTCTTACACAATTAATATTCTGGACCTTCCCGAGTCTGTTGATGAAATTAAAAAAGCATTTCTTGGTTGTGGTGCTATTCAAGAGTGGTTTTCGAGCAGAACTCGCAGAAAGAAGAAGTCCAACCCTTATTAGGCCCCCGTCCGTCAAGGGCAAAAAAGAGCCCTGACGATTTTGAATCGCTTTTTAAATGAATCGGATCAGCAGTTTCTCTGTTCTGACTTCATTTCGGAATCATCAGAGTCAGGAACCTTTGCCAGAAGGAAAGGTCCTGCACCAAACACCTATCGAGGTTCACACCGCTGCGGATACTACAATTGGCAGCGGCTGCGAAGGCATCACCTTCGCGACCTGGAAACTGTACCGTACCCTCATGCCGTCCCATTCAAAGCGTCGGGATTAATCCTGACGGAGAATCGCAGTTAGTGCCGGGCTCAGGCGAGGGGCAGAACACACCGAAACAGCAAGAAATCGACTCATGTATGTAAGGAGCGGGACGGAGCTCTAATCCAAGCGACAGGTATCCGGGCATCGGCCAATCGACCGGTTCGCGTTCAAAGACGCACTGTTACTCATCTTTCACGGTCGTGATCATGCTCGCCCCATGTGGCTCCAGGTGAACGTTGTAGCTGCTTCCATCCCCTCCAGCTCTATGCTGTTGCCATGAACTTCTCCAAGTTGAACGGCACGTTATTTTTCAGCATGTAATAGATCGCCCGCGCCAGCTTGTGCGCTATGATTCCGATAGCCTTTCCCTTGCCATGTACCTTGGCCAGATTCTCCACCAGCTTCTTGGCCGGCGGGTTGTAACGGATGAACAGCATGGCTGCTTCGGAAAAGGCCCACTTCAGATGCGCATTGCCGATCTTGGCGCCGCCGCTGCCTTTCTTCTTCCCGGCTGATTCGTGACTGCATTTGACTAAGCGGCAGTAAGAGGCGAAATCCTGAACCGACTCAAAACGATTGATGTCGTGGATCTCGTAGAGCATCACCAGGGCCAGGATTTGCCCGACACCGTGGATATGGGTCCGACGGCGCAGCAGATCGCGGGTAGCGCGCATCTCCGGAGGGTAGACGTAAGCAACAGGGAACGAGCCGCCGCGTAACAGCACCGCGATCTTGTGGGAATCGATCTTGTCGTTTTTCGCTTTCCCGCCGTGGACGGCTTTCATGTAAAGGGCATGACCCAAGACAAATTCGATTCCTTCCTTACGGCAGAGATCGGCAAGCCAGTACCAGGCAAACATGCATTCCACGCCGACCACCAAGCCATCACGGAAAGGCGCGACTGCTTTGAGAAAGGCCTCCGGCGAACTTGAGATGTTGCGGTGCAGGAGCACCTCGCCCTGTGCATCCAGGATACAGAGGAACATTTTCTTCGCATGAAGATCGATTCCGCAGTAGTGTTTGTGAGTTTTTGTGTAAAATCTCATGGGTAAGGCCTCCTTTGGAGAATGGGTTCTCGCAAAGTCCAGCATACGGCAAAAATCCGTATGCCCAAGGGGGGCCTTACATAGTATCCTGCGGCGACAGCGGTCTCCGCTGACGCTCCGCCGCTGGCGCCTTGAGACGTTGGAAGGCTAAAGGAAAAATCCTGAAATGGCTGATGACAAGAAATGGAAGTTGGTAGAGAGAGTTGTCGCTGCGGCCTTTGATGAACCGAATGTGACTGTGCAGAAAAATGTGCGGCTACGATCCCTGCGTAGAAAGGGCGGAGCCGGTGGATTGCGCGAAATAGATGTCTTAATCACAGGAGAATTAGTAGGACAAAAAGTTCATTTTGCTATCGAATGCAAAGATTACAAAAGAAAGGTCGACTCTCATCATATAGATGCTTTTATAGGTAAACTGCAGGATGTAGGCCTAGCGACACAAACAAGTATTTTTGTTACAACTCGTGGGTATACTACTCAAGCGGTTGAACGTGCACATGAAGTTGGAATGAAAACGCTGGTGCTCAAGCATAATGAAGAAATAAATATCAAGACTGAAGTTCTGAATGCACTACAGTCACATGTATTCATATTCTGCGCGATTACCGAGATAGAAGTAAAAACTGATGAAATTTTTGATATGAGTTCATTTGAGCATTTCAAGTTCTTTGACAAAAAAGGGACGTTCGTTGGCCTACTACCTGATTTCATCTGGGAGTCCTGGATTAGAGGAACTCCTTCAGCTAATCTAGGCAAATACTCATACAGGGTTAATATCAGCGATGAGATCTGCTATCTGCAGGATGGCAAAAAGAACTGCATTAATTTCATCAGAGTAGACTATCAAGTTGGGGCGCTAGTTTTCCAATTTAAGGGGCAAGCAAAGCGCTACCATTTGTACAATGCTCATGAACAGAAAACAGAACTCTATAAAGTAAAGGCAGATTTTTCAACGTCCAAACCAACTCCATTTGTTTTCCACGATGAAAGCACACTACTGAAATTCTTAAATGAACAGTGTGCAATAGCCAAGATTGAATTCCCTCGCATAAAGCTCCCCAAAATAGTAATGAACCAAGGTCTTTTATGGCCAATACCTATTAGGGTCTCGGAATATTTTAAAACAATATCCCCCGAAGACGCGGCACAGGAAGTTCAAAAGCTCGCGGAAGGCCCAGACAATAATTTTTGGGAGTTTGACACCATATACAATGAAATCATGAAGAACATCGAAAATTTTCCAAATGTAAGGTTCACTTACCATCCCCTATAAAATGAGGCACAGTGAGAATTGGCGAAAAAGTAAAGAGCACTTCCAACATGGGCGGCGGCACTCGGACTCCGCTACGCTACGCCGGTGCGCCCCCGGCCGTTATGTGAATCGAGAAAGGATCAAATATGACCCAGGAAAATAATAACGAGGCGATAAAGTTCTACGTTAATATTATTGAATCACCATCTGACAGAGATATTTATTTCGGGAGGTCAGAGGGATCATTAATCCAACAAGCCGTAAATCTTAACGGCATTCCATGTTCTGTACGGTGTGCCATATCAAAAGATGCATTTGTTTTCGCACTAACTCACGACCTGCCACAGGTAATCAAAAGCTATGATGACCGAGCACCAGTTTTACACATAAGTGCTCATGGTTTCCCCGAAGGAATACAGCTTTCAAACGGAGAGCAAATTACATGGGCGGAGTTGAAAGAAATTTTGACCCCGCTTAGTGAGGCGCTTAAAGGCAATCTGTTAATTTGCATGTCGTGTTGTAGCGGTGTCGCTGCTTGCCGAATGGCTATGAATATTGATGACACTGAAGCGCCTTTCTTTGCTGTAATTGGACACCCAGCTGAACCGGAATGGCCTGAAACTGCTGTTGCATATGCAACTTTCTACCACTTGGTTGCTAAAGGCCGACATATAGATGAGGCAGTAAAAGCAATGCAAATAGCGTCAGACAACTATGGATTTCAAATCATAACCGCACAAACAGCCAAACAAGCATACCTAGACGCCCTAAAAGAAATGGCAGACGAAAATATTCCAGCAACTTTAGAAAACCAACTGCAATTACAACCGCCTTCCCCTTTGGCTAAGACTTTTATCCACACATGAACCAAAGTCAGAAGGGGCCGCTTTAGTATAAAAACTACCAAAACGGAGTAACCATAATCCTCCACCTTTTGCATAAAATGAAAGCGGCTTTACTGCGCCACCGAACAAAAAAGCGAAATACTTGAAGCTGACAAGCCGCATATATCCCCCAATGCGTTAGCACATAACTCTCGGCGGCACGCCGACCGCTAACGCGGCGGGTGCGCCTCATACACGTTGTGCAGTAGAAAATAATAAAGAGAGTGATCATGAAATATGAGGACAAATTTATAGCATTTGTAGATGTACTGGGATTCAAGAGCATGGTTGAAGCATCCGAATCCGGTCTTGGAATGGCATTACCTGAGTTAATGGAATGTCTATCGAAACTCGGGAAGCAAGAGGACAAGGAAATCTTTGACCGTTATGGAGCCCGGACCTGCCCAGAGAGCAGATTCATTCAAAAGAACCTTAATTTTGAACTGACGCAGATTTCTGATTGTGTGATTGTGTCCTCGGAGGTGTCCCCAGCAGGTGTCATCAACTTAATAAGCCATTGCTGGGGAGCTGTTATTGAGCTGTTGGTGCGAGGAATCATGTGCCGGGGTTACATCACAAGGGGGGCCATATACCACCACAAAGGTCAGGTAATTGGAAGCGGTTACCAGAAAGCCTATGCAAAGGCGGGGTGTGGGGTCGGACCAAGCTAACAACCTGAAGCTGCAGTAGATTTGGCCCAAAAGAACACATTCTCAGCGTTTAGAGCCTCACTTTTGCCGGTAAAACCGGCAGTGTAAGGCTCCCGCTCCTCCTTCAGGGGGCTGGGGATGCTTATGAGGGGGCAGGGACATTCCCGTAGCGGCTCTCCATGCTGAAGCCGGAGAGCCGCTTGAGATCATAACTGATGTGAGGCGGGTTATTTGGTAACAATTATAACGAGTTCAATCGTTGAATTAATTGAAGTGCTGGACGGCTAGCAGAACATTTTTGGAATGAGTCGGATGGGCATGGACCGTTTTCCCTATCTGCTCCAGGGTCAGACGGTTTTCGACCGCCACTGCCATCTCGTGGATCATTTCTGTTGCCCCTTCTCCGATGATGATTGCCCCGGCGATTTGAGAGGTATCCTCCTCGATAAACAGCTTCACGAAGGCCGGCGCGACTTTGTCCACCACGGCGCGGCCATTGGGGGCCTGTGGCATGGTGAAGGCCTTAATGCCGGCCCTGGCTTCATGTGTTCCTACTGCCGCCACTTCGGGGTGACAGAACACAACTCGCGGGACAGCACGATGGTCGAGGGGGTGGCGAGTGCCCTGAATAAGATTCTGGGCAAGCAGGTACCCTTCTTTTTCTGCCGCATGGGCCAGGGTCATGCCACCGATCACGTCGCCCAGCGCGTAGATGTGGGGAACGGTGGTCTGCATCATCTCGTTAACCTTGACAGCGCCCTGTTCGGTCGCTACTCCGGCAGCGTCAAGGTTCAGCCCGGCAATGTTCGCTGTGCGGCCGATGCCGACCAGTACCTTGTCGAATTCTTCGGTTGCGCAGGAGCCGTCATAATGGACATGGACCGTTCCAGCCTCGACCGAAATGCTTTTGATGGCCGCGCCTGTTTTCACCGTGATGCCCTGCTGTTCAAAGGTGGACTGCAGCGTTTTCCCGGCTTCCTTGTCTTCCCGTGGCAGCAGGCTATCCATGGCTTCAACCAAGGTAACTCTGCTGCCGAAGGTGTTGTACAGGGTTGCAAACTCGCAGCCTATCGCCCCGCCGCCGATAATCAGCAGCTTGTGCGGGAGATCCGTGTTTTTCAGAATCTGGTCACTGGAGAGGATGGAGTGCCCATCAAAGGGGGCACAGGGAAGTTCGGCGGGGACCGAACCGGTCGCAATGATAATTTTTTCGCCGCGGATTTGTTCGGAACTGCCATCTGCTTGGCAGATCTGTAGCTCATGTTCGGACAGGAAAGAGCCTTTGCCGCGGAAGACGGCAATGCGCGCATCGGTCAGTTTTCCCTGGACCATATGACGCAGCATGTTCAGATCTGCGTCGGCAACGGCGCGCAGGCGTGTTAAATCGACAGGGTTCACGGATAGGTCCAGGCCGTATTTCTCGCTGTTTTGGGCATCGCGATAGACCTTGGCCGCTTTTAGCATGGATTTGGTCGGCATGCAGCCACGGTTGAGACAGACCCCGCCGAAACTGTCGTGATTTTCCTGGATGATCGCGACCGATTTGCCAGCCTGCTTCAGCATCATCCCTGCGGTCATGCCTCCGGGACCGCCGCCGATAACAACAACATCAAACGTTTGCATTGAGATTCTCCTGTTGATTACTCTGTTTCCGGGTTCTCCAAGGCCTTTGTAGCGACATCGAGCAGTCGGGTGAACGTTGCCAGGTCCTCTGGCGACATGTGCCGCACCATCGCGGCGACAACCTCGTCCCGTTTCTCCTGTAAGGCTTCGACTGTCGGGCGGGTCCGCTCGGTTATATACACCCGTGACTGCCGTTTGTCCTTGTCGCTGGCGGTCCGGAAGATCAGACCGTCCCGCTCCATGCGTCGCAACGTATTGGCCATGGTTGGTTGCTCAACCTGAATATTCTTGCACAGTTCGGCTTGAGTCTGTCCTTCCGCGTCATGCAGGCAGCAAAGAACCGGAAGTTGCCCCTGCGTTACTCCGTGCGGTTTTATTTTTTCATTCACCTTGGACAGAATCAGCCGGGCCAGGTAGTTCAGCTTGTAGCACAGGTCATCATTCATTCCGGGCCTCCTGGTGATGTCCTCTTTGTATAGCCGGCTATACTTAAACATAGTTGGCTATCCATTGTCAAACGGATATGAGACGAATTGGTTGCTGGCACGGTGTGGCGAGGGGATTCCCCCGACTCATGGCTCGCACAAGGCTGAGGGGCGCTCTTTTTTATGTGGCGCGAATGTTCCGGAGCGCACCCAACCCGGCGACAGGGGAGAACCCGCAAATAGCTCAGAATCTCATCCTCGCCGCAGCACCCCAATCCCCCATCACAATCACCAATAATCCCTGTAATTCCATTGACGAACTGGTTTCTGGTGGTAAAGTTCATGCATAGTAAATGTAAATTCCCGTCCCTCTGAATACCTTCCCCTCCCCCTCCGTTACCTTCCTCTCTCCATCCCTCCCGCAGAAGGAGGTATGAGATATGAAAAAGATAGCGATTTCCTGTCTGGTGCTGGTCCTGTTGTTGGGTGTGGATGGGGCCGGCGTGTGGGCCATTGATGTCGGATGGATGCAGAAAGGGGTGCGTGTCTGGTATTTCGGGGCTGTTGGCAGCACAACGGCGTCGGATGCCGAAGAGGCGTATCTGCTCAGCAACGTCAACGGCACTGATGTGCAGGTGACCAAGCATTCGGGGCTGAATCATTGGGGGACCACCAATCCGGTAGATATCGGCACCTATTCCGCCCTAGACATGGGGCCGTGCTGGATCCACCCGCAGAGGCTCCAGACCCTGCAGAGCGGCGATACCTGGAAAGGCCAGGTGATCGCCACCGTGCTGCGGGAATCCCATACCTACGCTACCCTTAAGGCTCAATTCTCTTTTCCGTACCTCCTTCTCCCGATAAAGACATTGTTCGATCTCAAAGCCCAACGGGACGTGGTGAAGATCGTCTATTACATCAATCAGTACAGTACCGGCATTGCCTACTTTGACGCCGATACCGGCCTGATGCTGCTCTACGAAACGTCCAACGGGCTGGTGACGGTGTTCTTCCTCCTGAGCGAGATCAACTACGATTTTGCCACGCAGCTGGCCTTTGCCGAGGACAACGGGCCCCATACCGGGTTCAAGTCGTCGGTCCTGGAGCAGCAGATGATGCCCTGGCCCGATACCAGGAGCGGATATCTCTTCTTCCAGTCCTCGGTGGAGTCGCGATACGGTTCGACCGTGCAGATGTGGGTCTCCATGTCTTACAGCGGGAACAAGGGGTCTGCTCTGCCGCCCTATGAGAACTTCTGTTTTTTCGGCAGCGTCCCCATTCTGCGGCACATAGCCATGTCACAGGCAGCCGCTTACCCGCCTGACCAGTGGGCACCCTATGGGCAGTATCTCTGGTGGTGGGTACCGGCAGGGGCGTTGCAGGCTACGGCCATAAATGTTTTTGATGTCCCCATGACCCGGACTGCCACGAGTCCCTACACCTTTACGGCCACCCAGCAGCCGGCGAGCCTTTACTTTCCCAAGCTCTGGTTCGACAACAACGGTTACCTGACCCAGTTTTCGGCCATGGATTCCGCCACCGGACTCGATATCGATCCGGAACGAAGCGCGGCCTATTACAATAATTCCACCTCAGTCGACGGGGTAACCTACTATGTGAGCAGCATGGGGATTGCCACGCCGTCTGTCTACCATCTCAGCATGACGGTGGTGAGCGACACGCCGGACAAGGGCGGCGGCTCCGTCCACGGCGACAATGGCATAGCCTGCGCCGGCCACGGATCGAGTCCTTCCGGAATGAGTGGTACCTGTCAGGCGGATTTCTCCTCAGGGACCACCGTCAACCTCTACCAGACCCCCGACTCCGACTCCACATGGGCGACATGGACTGCGGCCGGCTGCGGCACAAACCAGAGCTGCCAGGTGGTAATGAGCAGCGACCGGAACCTCACCGTCACGTTTTCCTATTCTCCCATGGCAAAAGTGAATTCCAGCGGTTACCGATGCGACTCGCTCACCGAGGCCTACGCCACGTCCGGACCGGTAGACACCATATACGGCCGGGCCGTGACCTTTGCGGAGGACTTCACCTTGGGCAACAGCAAGGCCGTTACGCTCCTCGGCGGCCGCGACGCCTGGTATCTGCCCCTGGACGCCTGGACAACCCTGCAGGGGAGCCTTTCCATCCGGAGCGGCTCACTGACCGTGGAGAGACTTGCAATCAAGTAGGCGCCATGAGTTGGGTGCAGAGGGGAGAACAGCGAGTTCGCCGTGATGATCCCGGCTGCATCGGGCCGGTATCTTCCCCATCCTCCCGATACCAAACGAAGACAAGGGCTCGCCGGAACGGCCGGGGCACACCCCGCCGTTCGGCAGCGACCGCCTCTACCGCCCGTTTCCCGCAACACAAAAGGAGATGCCCATGGAGTTCTTCGTCTGCCCCTGCCCCGAAACCGGCACCGTGATCCTCGACGGCGTTGACCAGGGCCCCAACAAGGATGACGCGGGGGTGCTGCAGGCCAAGCAGTGCAACCCGGGCCGCCATACCGTGGCGCTCCGCTGCCCTGCGGGCAAGACCTGCGTCCCGCTCAAGAGGACCGTGGTAATCAAAGACACCGACCCGGTGGCGCCCCAGGAGGTGGCGTTCCAATGCGTGTGACGGGCAGAGGGCTGAGGCTGTTCCTGGCCGGCGCGGCGCTCGTGGCGGGGGGCTGCGCCCACTACCCGGAGAATCCCCGGCTGGCGGCCGTTTCAACGGAAGCGGGCTACCGCTACAGCGTGGTCAGGCCCCGGCCCACGGCGGACAAGCCCTTTGTTCTGCTGGCGTTCTCGGGCGGCGGTACCCGTGCGGCAGCCTTTTCCTTCGGCCTCATGGAGGAGCTGAACAGGGTCGAGTACGCCGGTCGGGACGGGGCCAGGCACCGGCTCCTGGACGACGTGGAGATCATCTCGTCGGTTTCCGGCGGGAGCTTCACCTCGGCCTACTACGCGCTCTACCCGGACCGGTTCTTCGACGATTTTCCGGGTACGTTCCTCTACCGCGACATCCAAGGCGGGCTCGTGCGGCGCCTGTTCAACCCCTACAACTGGTGGCGCCTGGCCTCGCCGGATTTCAGCCGGATCGACATGGCGGAGGAGTACTACAACGACACGGTCTTCGGGGGCAAGACCTTTGCCGACCTGGTCGCCGCGCCCGGGAAGAGGGCGCCCTTCCTGGTGCTGAACGCCACGGACATCAGCATCGCCCACCGGTTCGAGTTCACCCAGGACCAGTTCGACCTGCTCTGCTCGGACCTGGCCGGGGTCTCGGTCGCCCGGGCCGTGGCCGCCTCGTCCAATTTCCCGGTGGCCTTTGCCCCGCTCACCCTGACCATCCACAAGGAGCCGTGCGGCCCACTTCCCGAATGGATCGGGCTGGGCCTGGACCGGGAGAGCAACCCGAAGCGCCGCGTGGCCGACGCCGAGGCCGGCAGGTCGTACCGCGAGCCCGACCGGCTCTACGCCCACCTCCTGGACGGCGGCCTGTCGGACAACCTGGGGCTCAGGGGGCCGTTCCAGGCGGTGACCACCACCGACAGCGCGTGGAGCATCCTCCGCTACGCCAACCTGAACCGGCTGGGGCGGCTGATGGTGATTGCGGCCAATGCCAAGACGACCAAGCAGCGGAGCTGGGACGCCAGGAGCGCGCCGCCGGGGATCGACGCCGTCCTCGACGTGGCCCTGAACGGCCCCATGGACGACGTCTCCTTTGACAGCGTGGAGATGATAGACGGCCATTTCCAGCAGATGCGCCAGCTGGCCCGGACGGTGGATTCCTGCAACCGGCGGCTGGGGCAGGAGTGCCCGTCGGCCCCGCCGATCCCGAACCCGATCGTGACCGAGTTCACCTTTGCCGAGCTGACCTTCGACGATATCCCTGACCCGCGCCTGCGCCTCTGCCTGCAGGCGCTGCCCACGTCGTTCGCACTGCCGGCCAAGACCGTGGACCTGCTCCGCGCCGCGGCCGGGTACCTGCTGATGGGCTCGGCTGAATTCGTCGGCGGCATGCAACGGCTCGATTCCACCTGGCAGCCGCGCCCCGTGGCCATCGACCCGGCGCTGGTGGACGAGGTCTGCGGACCGGCATCCGACGGGGGGAGCTGACAAGGAGGCGATCCGGCCCCTGCCGTATGATTTGGGCCGGGAGCGTCGCATCGGCCCGGTGATATACTTGAAGCAGGTGGGGGCGGTTAGCGCCATCCGCTTCACCGCTCCTGACTCACCACGGGAAAGGAGACCATCATGAACGCACCATACAAGTACACCCGTCTTTCCAAAGACGATGCCGCGCTGTTGCTGGTGGACCACCAGGCGGGGCTCATCTCGCTGGTCCAGGATTTTTCGCCCGGCGAGTTCAAGAATAACGTGCTGGCCATCGCTGCCTGCGGCAAATACTTCAACCTGCCGACCATCCTCACCACCAGCTTCGAAAACGGCCCCAACGGGCCGCTCGTGCCCGAGCTGAAGGAGATGTTCCCGGACGCGCCCTACATCGCCCGCCCCGGCAACATCAATGCCTGGGACAACGAGGAGTTCGTGGCCGCCGTGAAAAAGACCGGGCGCCGGCAACTGATCATCGCCGGCGTGGTCACCGAGGTCTGCGTGGCATTCCCCGCCCTGTCCGCCGTTGAGGAAGGGTACGAGGTCTTCGTGATTACCGACGCCTCGGGCACCTTCAACGAGGTGACCCGCCACACGGCATGGCTGCGGATGCAGGCCGCGGGCGTGCAGCTGATGAACTGGTTCGGCATGGCCTGCGAACTGCACCGTGATTGGCGCAACGACATCGAAGGCCTGGGCAGGCTGTTTTCCAACCACATTCCGAACTACCGGAACCTGATGACCAGCTATTTTGCGCTGATGGGCACGAAGTAGCGAACCCTCCGCACAAACCCCCGCAACCCTGGTTGCACCCTGCAACCCTGGTTGCGGGTATCCGTTGCGTTCCTTTTCGTGTCGCGTGCGTGTCGGATGGCACATGTGGCACACCCCTAGTGTTTTTCCAGTAACTACAAGATGTTATATGAATTGCGCCCGCATGATGCCTGGCCGGCGCAGCATCCTCCACCACTGTCCCCGTTACGGCTCCATCGGCAGGACAACCTGAGATCGAGGCAACCATGGTTGCCCGGGTTCAGGCCCGGATTTTCCGTTAATTTTCAAAAAATCAATACATATCAATATGTTGAAGATAGTTGCCGGATTGGTATGCCCATTGCTGAACAGTGCAAGCATGATCACTGATTACAGCCGCCGGGCAGCGTGAGTCGCGCCCCGGCCCGGCGCCTGTCAGAACTGGAGAATTCGGTCGCACACCGGAAAGGAGGGTGCTGGAAAGGGTTTTTCATTGGAAGCAGCAGGGGGGCGCGATATTCGCTTCCCCCGCGCAAGGAAGTGCACGAAGCAACCTCAACCACACGAAGAAAAGGAGAACATCATGTCGAGAAGCAAAACTGCAAAGAAGCTGTCCGCACTGCTGGGAGTATCGTTGTCTGTTGCCGCTTCGGCCGCCTGGGCCGGCACCATCACCGGGTGGGACATGAGCAACGTGACGGTGGCGCCTGCCCCCTATACCGAGTATGTGACCTACACCAGCACCCTCTTCACCAGCCCGGCCAAGACTACCACGAACGGCGTGATCACCTGGAAAGAGACCGACGTCAAGGCGCCCGGCATGAAGGTCGTCAACAAGGACGACGTGACCGGTCTCAAGTGCATCATGACCACCGGCTACAACCCCTACGACTTCTCCGACAAGATGTGCTCGGACCCGCTCCAGTCCAGCAAGCGCTGGAAAGTGAAG